>JAOTVA010000042.1 GCA_029863645.1 Gemmatimonadota bacterium | reverse complement strand
GACGGGAGTTTCCGTTGGCGCCTCCCAACGCCAGAAGCAACTTCGTCGCGCCGTACTTCGACGGTTTCTATCAAAACGACGACGGCACCTACACCCTCTCGTTCGGGTTCATGAATCGGAACGACGAGGCGGTGATCGAGATTCCGCTGGGTCCGAACAACTTCATCGAGCCCGCTGAGTACGACGGCGCCCAGCCGACCTCCTTCCCTGTGGTGTCGTACGGAGGATTCGGCGGCCCTCGCGAGCGAGGAGTGTTCGGGGTGGTCGTGCCCGCAGACTTCGATGGTGACGTCTGGTGGACACTGACCACTGACGGATACACGACACGCGTTCCGGGTAGACTCCGCGGCCGCTTTCAAGGGGTCATCGGCTTCGAGGGCGCCTACGCGCTGAGCACGACCACCATGGCCGAGGGATCACTCAGGCCGCTCATCCAGTTCACCGAAGACGGCCCAGCCGTTTGGGGGCTCCCAGGGATCGAGCACCCGGAACGCTTCACCACCTCCGTCGGAGAGCCGATCGAGGTCCGGTTCTGGGCCTTCGATCGCGGTGAACGCGAGCTCGGCGACGTCAACATGACCTTGTGGAAGTATCAGGGACCCGTCGGCGGCGTCATCGCCTTCGAGTCCCTCGTCGAGGCCGCACCCGTGGAGCCCGAAGCTCCTCCTAGGCGAGGCCGACGTCCGGTACCCCCGGGCCCGATCGACATTGGCGCTTCTGTGGCCATTCCGTCTACTGGCCCGGCGCCGAACATCGGGCACTTCAAGGCTATGTTCGACACTCCCGGTGAGTACGTCATCCGGGTGCGGATCGACAACTTCTCGTCGGGCGACAGCTCGCCGGGGAACCAGTGCTGTTGGACCAACGGATACGTCAATGTCACGGTGACCGAATAGTGTTTGAGATGTCACTCAGGAGAATTGAATTGTCGAGACTAGCCATTGTCCTTGGGGCCGTCGGACTGGCGGTACTCGCGCCGATGCCGGTTCAGGCGCAGGATTGGACCCGACGGGAGTTTCCGTTGGCGCCTCCCAACGCCAGAAGCAACTTCGTCGCGCCGTACTTCGACGGTTTCTATCAAAACGACGACGGCACCTACACCCTCTCGTTCGGGTTCATGAACCGGAACGACGAGGCGGTGATCGAGATTCCGCTGGGTCCGGACAACTTCATCGAGCCCGCTCAGTACGACGGCGCCCAGCCGACCTCCTTCCCGGTGGTGTCGTACTCGGGATTCGGCGGCCCTCGCGAGCGAGGAGTGTTCGGGGTGGTCGTGCCCGCGGACTTCGAAGGTGACGTCTGGTGGACACTCACCACTGACGGGTACACGACACGTGTTCCGGGTAGACTCCGCGGCCGCTTTCAAGGGGTCATCGGCTTCGAGGGCGCCTACGCGCTGAGCACCACCACGATGGCCGAAGGGTCACTCAGGCCGCTCATCCAGTTCTCCGAAGACGGCCCAGCCGTTTGGGGGCTCCCGGGGATCGAGCATCCGGAAGGATTCACCACCTCCGTCGGAGAGCCGATCGAGGTCCGGTTCCAGGCCTTCGATCGCGGTGAACGCGAGCTCGGCGACGTCAACATGACCTTGTGGAAGTATCAGGGACCCGTCGGCGGCGTCATCGCCTTCGAGTCCCTCGTCGAAGCGCCGGCGGGCGGCGCGGGCCGGGGTGGACGTGGGGGTGGGGGCCCAGGAGGGTTCGACCTTTCACAGCTGCCCGACGGAGTCACCATCGACGACCTTCCGCCGGAGATCTTGGCCCGACTCGGGGCGGGACGGGGCGGTGGCCCGGCCGGCCCTGGACCGGTCGATATCGGCCAGGTTGTGCGGATTCCGAGCGAGGGGCCCAATGCGAACCTCGGGCACTTCAGGGCCACCTTCGACACTCCCGGTGAGTACGTCATCCGGGTGCGCGTCGACAACTTCACGTCGGGCGACAGTGCCCCCGGGAATCAGTGCTGTTGGACCAATGGATATGTCGAAGTGAGCGTGACGCCGTAGTTGTCTGTATATTCACACGTGTGATGTCCCACAAACTGCCTAACTAGGGACTCGGGAGAGGAGAACACTATGCTGGACCTAGGAATCAATCGAGTGATGTCGCGAATGGCCACGTCAGGCATGCTAGCGATGCTTGTGGCGTTCGGGTCGGGTCAGGAGCTCGCGGCTCAGCAGAGCGTTCAGTTCGCGAGCGCGTCGTCGGCCGACGCAGAGGTGACGTTCACGGCCGATATCGCGCCGATCCTCCAGGCCAATTGTCAGGTCTGCCATCAGGAAGGTGCCATCGGGCCGATGCCGCTCATGACCTATCAGGATGCCAGGCGCTGGTCCGCGCGCATCAGGAACATGGTCGTGACCCGCGAGATGCCCCCGTACCAGTACGACGACGACGTGGGGATCCAAGACCTCAAGTACGATCCGCGTATGAGCGATGAAGACATCGCGACGGTCGTAGCGTGGGTGGAGCAGGGCTCGCCGGAGGGTGACCCCAACGACATGCCGCCGCCGGTGGTTTGGCCGGATCCCACTGCGTTCCGCCTCGCGGACCAGTTCGGTGAGCCCGACGTGATCGTTCGTTCCACCCCGTACGACGTACCGGCGGTGGGACAGGATCGTTGGTGGCAGCCCGTCGTGGATGCCGGGATTCCTGCGGACCGTTGCATTCGGGCGATCGAGACGAAGCCGTCCGTAGAGGGTCGGGCCGTCGCGCACCACGCGAACTCGAACTGGGTGGGAGGCACCACCCGCGTGCAGGGGATGCTGTCGGAGTACGCGCTGGGCAAGATCGGTGAGATCATTCCCGAGGGCGCTTGCCGTACGGCACCCGGCGGAGCCCAGGTCCGCTTCGACATCCACTACTGGCCGAACGGAGTCGATGTTGTCGACGACCAGGTGGAGATCGGTATCTGGCTGCATCCGGAGGACTACGAGCCGGAGTACCAGCAGAACCTCACGCTGTACTACCTGAACGGCGGTCGGGGCTACGACATTCCCCCGAACGGCACGCTCATGACGCGGGGCATCCACCAGTGGGATACTCCGGTCCGGCTCGACAGCTGGCAGCCGCACGGGCACACGCGCCTGGTGGCGATGTCCATGGAGATCCTGCGCGCGAACGGCCGCACCGAGACGGTCAGCATGGTCTCGAACTGGAGCGCGCTCTGGCACCACAGCCACATCTATGACGATGACGTGGCGCCGCTCCTGGATGTGGGCGACAAGGTCATCCTGACTGGGTGGTACGACAATACGGAGAACAACCGCTACAACCCCGATCCTGACCAGTGGGTTGGCATCGGCGACCGCACGGCGGACGAGATGTCGCACGCCTGGATCGCGGTCACGCATCTGGACGAAGAAGGCTTCCAGAAGCTGACGGAAGAGCGGCAGCAGCGGCTGATCAGCCAGGACTAATCGTCACGCTCAGGCCTGAAAAGGTCGTTGCCCCGGGGGAGTAGTCCCTCGGGGCAACTTTTTTTGGACCATCGACCACATGATGGAGGGCACCATGACCGGCTCCCCAAGGGCCTCTGTCGTCCTCGCAGGGACGCTTGGCTTCATCCTCGGCGGGTGCGGGACCAATTCAGAAGCGGGTCTGACCGCGGACGCGATCTTCTTCGGGGACAACATCGTCACCATGGATCCCAGCCAGCCCACCGTCGAGGCGGTCGCGGTTCGGGGCGAGACGATCACGGCCGCTGGACGCCTCGAGGACGTGATGGCGCTGCGGGGCGAGGCGACGCGCGTCGTCGATCTGGGCGAGAGGGCGCTTCTGCCCGGCTTCATCGATGCCCACGGTCACTTCCTGGGAGCAGGGCGGGCGTTGGAGGAGCTGTCGCTGCACTCCCCGCCCGTGGGTGACGTCACCAACATCCATGAGCTCGTGTGGAAGATTCAGCAGTGGATCGAAGACAAGAACATTCCAGCGGGCGAGGCCGTCTTCGGCAGCGGGTACGATGACTCCTTGCTCGAGGAGGGTCGACACCCGACTCGCTTCGACCTGGACCGGGCGTCGCCCGACCACCCCATCGTGTTGGGCCACGTTTCGGGCCACCTCAGAGCGGCCAACTCGGCGGCCCTTGCGGCAAGCAACATCACGGCTGCTACGCCGGACCCCGATGGAGGCCACATCCGTCGTGTCGCTGGATCGATGGAGCCCAACGGCGTCCTCGAGGAGCGAGCGGGAGGGCTGATCGACGTTGGTGGAAGCGGAGCGCCGACGCCGGAGGCGTTCGACGAGTTGATTCGCAAGTCCATCGGCGTCTACACGGCGTACGGGACCACTACGATTCAGAACGGCAGCGGCACCAGCCCAGAAGTCACCGAGCGGATTCGGGCAGCAGCCGAGCGTGAACCGTTCGAGGCAGATGTCGCTTCATTCGCCGCAGCCAGTGCGATGCTGGACGGCCACCTGGAATATGAGCGGACGTATCGCAACGGGTTTCGCGTCGCGGGGGTGAAGTTCGTCCTCGACGGCTCACCGCAGGGACGGACGGCTTGGGTCACTGAACCGTACGTCGAGGGCCCGCCTGGAGCGGCGCCCGACTACCGCGCCTACGGTACGATGGATCCGGAGGTCTACAAGACGGAAGCAGCCGCACTGATCGGGCGCGGCATCCCGTTCCTCGCCCATGCCAATGGCGACGCGGCGATGGACCTCATGTTGGACGGGGTCGACGAGGCGCTGGCCGATTTGGAGGAGGCACCCGATCACCGGTCCGTGATCATACACGCGCAGCTCATGCGAGCCGACCAGCTGGACCGCGCCGCCGTGTTGAACGTCCTGCCATCGTTCTTTTCGGCGCATGCCTTCTTCTGGGGCGATTGGCACGTGAGGAGCTTCGGCGAGGACCGCGGAAGCAACATCAGCCCGGTGCGTTGGGCGATCGAACGCGGCGTGCCGTTCACCGTCCACAACGATGCTTCCATCGTCCCTCCGGACATCATGCGGCTCGTGTCGATCACCGTGAACCGGACGACGCGCAGCGGCCGAGTCCTAGGGCCTCACCAGCGGGCGACGATTCAAGAGGCGCTCCACGCGGTCACGCTGGGCGCCGCGTACCAATACTTCGAGGAAGACACCAAGGGCTCGATCAGGGTCGGCAAGCAGGCCGACCTGGTGATCCTCGAACAGAACCCGCTCACGACAGACCCGGCCGAGCTCGAGCACATCCAGATCATGGAGACGATCTCCCGGGGAAGATCCGTCCACACGAGTTAGCGGACTCGTCGGCTAGAACGCGTCGAGCGGGTACTCGCTGTCGGGATTCCAGAAGAGCCACTCATCGAGGCCGGCATCTTCGACGGCCCGGATCTGGTCTTGTATCTCCGTGGCGCCGTATGAGGTGCTCCCCCAGGAGTAGGCCTGCAGCCACGGGCGAATGGTCGCCACGGCGCCTGGCGTCCGGTCGAGGCGCGCCACCGCGCTGTCCATCGAGGCGCGCACCAGCTGGTAGGGCTCCGCATTCGGGTCGGGCAACCCGAAGCTCCCGGGGCCGTAGAGCGCCGGGTACACGATGGGAAGCAGGACGTCCGTAACGGTGACCAACCGGTCCCATTCCTGACCGATATTGGAGGCGCCGCTCTCCGTGACCACCCGCCCGAAGACGTCCGCGGTGATGGGAGCGTCGAAGTCGGCGAGCGCGACCCGCGAGGCAGCAATGAACTCCTCAATCGCCTCGCCCTCCGAGCGGCCCTGCTTGGCCGGGAAGACCATCGTGGCCCGGACGGAATCCGCCACGTCGGGGAAGCGGACATAGTCCCACTGGACTTCTGCGAACCCTGCGGCCAACGCTTCGCGGGCGAGGGCGATGTTGTACGCCCACACATCAGCATTGTACGGATCGACCCAGGGCAGAAGACTCTCCGGGTCCAGCCAGACCTCACCGGTCGTGGTGCGGATGGCCCACTCCGGCTTGGCCTGCGCGAGGATCGCGTCGCGGAAGCACACGATGCGGGCGATGGGATAGATGCCGTCATCGCGAAGCTGGCGCAGGAGTCCCGGAAGGTCTGCTATGAAGCTGCGCTGGGCACCAACCTCCCCGACCAACGGAACCGCGCTGGTATAGCTCACCTCGCCACGTTCCCTCACATCCACGACGAACGTGTTGAGGGCTGAACCGCGGGCGAGGTCGAGAAGGCCAGGAAGCTGCGCAGGCGAGCCTGCGGCGCGCGCGTTCACATAAAGCCCACGGACCATCGATGGCCGCGCGACCGGCTCCACCCGGCCGTCGTCCACCTCCGTCGGGGACTCCGTGCAGGCGGCAGCGGCCAGTAGGGCTGCCGCAATGAGCAGCGCGGGACGACTCATGAGTGAGGAATTTCGGGCCTAACGAGCCGGAGCCGGGAGCGGCATCTCGGGACTGTCGACGGCGCGAGCCCGCTCGAAGGCGGGCCGCATCGCGGGTGAGCGCACCTGCTCGAGCCAATACACACCGTCGTAGGGAGCACTGTTTCCTCGTGTGCCCAGGAAATCCATGTCCCCGTCCCCATCGACGTCGCGCGCGATGAACTTGTCGTACATGCCGCGCTTGCGGCGCGAGACGTCGTGCCGTGTCCATGGGCGAGTCGCGTCGCCAGGATGTTCGAACCAACCGATCCGGCCCAGAGGGTCGTTGCGGTCGACGTCACCATCGTCCTCTCGTGGGCCACGACTGTAGCTCCCCGCCATGATGTCCAGCCGTCCGTCGCCGTTGATGTCGGCCAGCTCGAGGCCCGTCATGCTGTCCGGGTTGAAGGTGCCCACCCGGTGCGCGTTCCAGGCATCGTCGATGCGTTCGGGTTGCTCCAGCCAGATGAGCCCGCCCGTGCCCGCCCCCACGATGTCGAGCCGCCCATCGTCGTTCAGGTCCGCGAACTCGAGATTGAAGCCGGCTGCGCTCGCGCCATTGATGCCGATGGCGTGCTCTCGGAAGTCGAGTGTGCCGTCCCCGGGATTCTCGAAGAAGATCAAGCGGTTCTCTCCGCGAGTCCCCACCACGATGTCCAGGTCGCCGTCGCCGTCCAGGTCGACCGGCTCGGCGTTCTGCGGCACGCTGTAGCGCCCGAGCTCGGTCTCCCTCCAGCTGCTGCCCTCGAGCGGGTCTCCGATCACCTTATAGACCGAAACGGGTGTCGAACGGGCGAAGTCCGCTGGGCCCGGGCGCTGCGCGCCCTTGTTGGGCGCCGTCGCCTCAGGCCTGCCGTCCCCGTCGAGGTCGGCCAGGAAGACGCGGATGTACGATCCGCGCCCATTGGTCATGGGAAGGATAAGGCGCGGCCACGGTTGGGTTCGAGCGCCGGGGCCCGGATTCTGGAGGTAGATCAGGTGCGCGAGCTCGGCTGCTACCATGACGTCCAGGTACCCGTCGCCGTTTACGTCTCCGATCGCCGCATCTTCCGGGGCGGGCGCGTCGGTTCCTTCCGCAAGCGTGATGTTCGTCCAGCGATCTGGATCGGCCGAGCCGAACGCGACGCGCACGTGGCCCTCTGCGTCCGGCACAAACGTTGGATCGGCCACGGCGGAGTTGTACTCGCTGTCGGACTCGTGCACTGAAACGATGTCTTCGTAGCCGTCACCGTCGAGGTCCGCCATCACCAGGCCGTCGCTTCCGCTGAGCGCGAAGTCGGCCGTGGCCTCATCGATGATGTGCTCGCGCCAACTGATGTACGCCCCCGTCGTGGCACGAGCCGTCGTAGGTGTGTCCCCTACGGGGGTCTCGAGATGCACCTCCGCCAAGGCGATCCCGCTCTCACCGGCCACCGCGTAGAGCAGGAAGATGCGTCCGCTTGCCGGGTCCTCGTAGATCGCCGGATCTCGCAACTGATTCACATTGCCGTAGGCGGTGCTCCGCACCGACGGCACGAGAGGCGCGTCGGCGCCTTCCCACGCCAACTCTGGACGCAGCACTTCGACGCCAGGGGTCTCCACCCACTCCGTCCAGTCGCCCGAGATGTCGATGGTACTCACCATGATGTGCTCGGGGACGTCACCCACCTGCGTCCAGAAGACGATCAATGTGTTGCCCCGCTTCAGCAAAGCCGCGTGACGCATGTTCGGGTTGAAGAGCCGCGGCCCTTCCGTGAAGCCGCCCAGCGGGTCCCGGGAACGGTACAGCTGCCCAGGCATCGACATGATGTACGTGTAGCCCTCGTGCTGGAACGCCCTCATGTATGTGCGGCCGAGCGGCTCAGGCCTCGCCTGGAAGTGAATGCCGTCCTCCGACGTCGCCACGCGGGAGAGCTGCCGACTGACCCCCTCGAGTCCGTGGTAGTACATCACGATCCGCCGATTGACCTCGTCTACGTGCACGTCGGGGGAGGCGATGTGGGGCGTGGTCGCTTCGACGAACCGGTCGTGCCCGAGATTCGTGGGCTCCGCGCGGAGCCGCGCCGCCTGGGCCGGGGGGACTTCGGGAGGCTCGAACAAGAAGTACGAATCGGCGATCTGCAGGCTGCCTGTAGGATGGATCCGCCACGGGCCCAGGAGGTCGTCTGCGTAGGCCAGTCTGATGTACGTGCCCTTGTGATCGGCGAAGTACAGGTAGTAGGTGCCGAGGCGGGCCTCGACCCATTCCGGAACGCGGATCAGGGAAGGTCCTTGGATGTTTTCGCCAATGCTGGGATGAAGGCCAGGCATGATGATCGGACCATCTCCCAGGCGCTCGACCCGCACCGCCAGGCCGTCTGCCGAGACCGCCTGGGCGGACACTGCCTGCGGGGCCGCGAGTCCGGCGATCCCACACGCGAGCGCGAGGGCCAGTAGTCGAAGGCTCCGAGTGTCAGACATCCAATTAGTATGCGCAGATCGGATCTCGGGCGCACCTCCTCAGGCGGTTGCGAACGGCCCCACAGGCTGGCGACCTTGCGACCACGACAATGCCCAGGTCCCCCATCCCCGCCGACTGGCACGAGCTGCCTGACGAAGAGCTTCTGGCGCTCCGTCTTGCAGACCTTCCGCTGAAGATCGACGGGACCGCCCTCGAGCGCCGGCTGGAACAGCTCAAGGCAGAGCTCGAGGCACGTGACCTCGTCCTACCCATCCACTTCTACATCTCGACCGAGTGGTTCACGCCGGACGGCACGACTTCAATGGCCGTACCGTTCTACCTCACACACCCCAGACTCGAGCGGCTAGAGAAGGCACACATGCTCGAGGTGGAGGGCGGCGAACCCGAGTGGTGCATGCGCATCCTGCGCCATGAAGCCGGCCACGTGATCGACAATGCGTACAAGCTCCGACTGAGACGCCGGCGGCGCGCGTTGTTCGGCCCGTCTTCCCTCCCCTACCCCGAGCTCTACACCCCGAGGCCCTACAGCAAGAGCTTCGTGCTTCACTTGGATCCGTGGTACGCGCAGGCGCATCCCGACGAAGACTTCGCGGAGACGTTCGCCGTGTGGCTGTCGCCCGAATCCGATTGGCGAACCCGCTACGAGGGGTGGCCCGCGCTCGCCAAGCTCGAGTACATGGATGAGCTCATGCAGGGATTGCGGGGCACGGCTCCGCGCGTGGTGGCCGCCACGGAGCTCGAACCGCTCCGCCGCATCCGCCGGACCCTACGGCATCATTACCGGCTCAAGCGGCGTCACTACGGCGTCGACCGCCCGGACTTCTACGACCGTGATCTGCGGCGCCTGTTCTCCGACGCGCCCGAGTTCGCTGGGAACATGACCGCCGCTCAATTCATCCGGCGAATCCGGAAGCCGGTCCGACGCGTGGTGACGAGTTGGACCGGCATCTACCAGTACACCGTCGATCGGGTACTCGAGGACATGATCGCGCGCTGCCGGGACCTCAAGCTGCGCTTGGCGGTGCCGGAGGAGCAGGCCCGCCACGAGTTCACTGTCCTGCTCACGGTGCAGGCCATGAACTACTTGCACAGCGGTAGACACCGTGTCGCCCTATGAAGAAGAGCCGCGTCCTCGTCCTCCTGCACCGCAACCTTACGCCGAAAGAGGGCGTCGCTGCGCCCGAGGTGAAGCCCGAGTGGCGCATGGAGTGGGATGTGGTCACACACCTACGCAAGCGCGGCCACGAGCTGATGTTGATCGAGGTGCACGATGACCTGACGCCGATTCGCCAAGCGCTAGATGAGTTCAGGCCCAACGTCGCGTTCAATCTGCTCGAAGCATTCGACGACGTGGTCGTCTTCGACCAAAACGTGGTGAGCTATCTCGAGCTCTTGCGTGTGCCCTACACCGGCTGCAACCCGCGGGGCCTGACGCTCGCGCGAGACAAAGCGCTCGCACGAAAGCTCCTCGCCTACCACCGCATCCCGTCACCGGACTTCACCGTGGTCGGGCTCGACCGGAAACCCGTTCTGCCCAAGAGGCTGGGCTACCCGCTCATTGTGAAGTCGCTCACGTACGAGGCGTCGGCCGGCATCTCCCAGGCTTCGGTCGTCGCCAACGAGGAGCAGCTCGCGAAGCGCGTCAAGTTCATACACGACACGCTTGTCACACCCGCGATCGTCGAGCAGTACGTCGACGGGCGGGAGCTCTACGTCGGCGTCCTCGGCAACCAGCGCCTCAAGGTCTTCCCCGTGTGGGAGATGACCTTCGACAAGATGCAGGGGCAGAACTGGCGGATCGCTACCGAGCGGGTGAAGTGGAACGTGAATTACCAGAAACGGCATGGGATCGACACGGCGGAGGCCGACCTGCCTGCGGAGGTCGCTGCCAGGATCCAACACCTGGCCAAACGCACCTACCGCGCCCTCGAGCTCTCAGGGTACGCGCGAATCGATTTTCGCGTCGACACAGTCGGAAATCCGTACGTCATCGAGGCGAATCCGAATCCGCAGCTCGCCGAGCAGGAGGATTTCGCGCGCTCGGCCGAGAAGGCCGGAGTCGCCTATCCAGTGCTGCTGGAGCGCATTATGTCGCTGGGCGTCCGGTGGCAGCCGGGACGGATCGCCTCGTCACTCACGGCGGAGTGACAGCGTCTCACCTGGGAATCCGGTGGCGGACGGAGGCAGGCACCGCCCCGTTACTTTCTGCCCGCGAGGCTCGTCTGCATGTGCGGAGGGAGGCTGGCCTTTGCCCACTGTCTCACAAGCGGCGCTTCACTCGTTGGTCCGGGTGTCGGCTACGCGTACCGGAACCACTCTTGGGGTCGAATCGATGATGAAGCGTCGTGACTTGTTGATCGCCTTGGCCCTCGGCCTCGCGCCACTCACCCAGGCCTGCACGACTCGCGAGGTGGTAGGTGTCGAGATCGGCGTGGTGACGACCTATCCGAGCCTCGCGAGCCTGATCGACGGGCAAAGCCTGCTGTTCTCGGCAACCGTGCGGACTGCGGACGGTGAGCTACTGTCGGGGGCGACCGTGACGTGGAGCACGGACAGGCCCCAGGTGATATCGATCGACGACGCCGGCAGGGTGGAAGCGATCGCCGCTGGAACAGCGACCGTACGTGCTTCCTTTGGAGGTGTTCACGGCACGGCCCTCGTGGACGTGTATCCAGCTCCCGGACTCGTCCTCAGCGAGAACTCAGTCGCCTTCCGTGCCGTTGTCGGCGCTGCATCTCCATCGCCGGTGGTACTTCAGGTCCTGAACAACGGCGTGGGGACGGTTGAGGACCTACAGGCGTCCGTAACCTTCGCCCCCGGCCAGCCTACGGGTTGGCTCACACCTTCCCTGGCCGACACGGAGACCCCCACAACGCTCACGCTCACCCCGGAAACCTCGTCGCTTCCCGGCGGCGCCTACGAGGCCACCCTGACGCTGGAGTCCGACGACGACGACAGTCCCCTCCTCATGCCAGTGTCACTCTCAGTCGCCGGCTTCACCGTTACCCAGAGCGATGGCTCCACCTTGGTGGCTGAGTCGGGGATCACCGACACGATCACGGTCGTCTTCGCAGCGCGGCCGGCCTCAGACGTCGTCGTGGAGGCCCTTAGCGGCGACACGACCCACGTTACGGTCACGCCCACCATGCTCACCTTCACGCCGGCCAACTGGGACCAACCCAGAACCGTGTTGGTAGCTGCGCCCAACGACGACCGGCTCGAGGGAGACATGGTGACAGCGCTCACCGTGGCCGTCGTGGACTCCGTCTCGGATCCGGCGTTCGCCCCTGTCCCCGACGAGGAGATTCTCGTCACGACCCTCGACGACGAAATGGCGGGGGTCACCATCGTCGAGAGCGGGGGCCGCACAATCGTGACGCAGACAGGCGAAGACGACGACTTCACGGTAGTGCTGACTGCGCAGCCGACCTCTCCCGTCGTCATCGATGTGCGGATCGATGACCCGGCCCTGGTCGAGGTCTCGACCTCCTCGCTGACCTTCACAGCAACAGACTGGAGCACGCCCCAGGTCGTAGCCGTCACTGCAGTCGTCGACCGAGACTTGATCGGTTACGAGGTAACGAGCGTTACCCTGGGGGTCGACCCAGCGTTGTCGGACGATGGCTTCGACGCGGTGCCCGAGCAGTCCGTTCGCGTCATCGTCACGGACGGGGTCCCCCCCGTGATCATCATCGGGGACGAGCAGCAAGCGCCGTCGGGCTGACCGTGTGGCCCCGGCCATCTACCGCCTCGCGCTCAGTTGGAGGCGTTACCGGGCCTCAGGCAACGCGAACACGAACATCGTGTTGCTACCCGAAGGCGCCTCCAACCCCAGCTCGGGACTCAGCGTCAGCGTCTCGTATGAGCCGAACGTTCCGCCCCCGGCAGCAACAGCAATGTATTGGCGGCCATCCACCGCGTAGCTGATGGCACCGCCGGTGATGCGGCTATTGAGTATGGTCTCCCACAGGAGCTCGCCGGTCTCCTGATCGAGGGCCCGGAAGCGCCGATTCAGGTCGCCTCCGAAGAGCAGCCCGCCGCCTGTCGCCACGAGCCCGCCAAGCCAAGGCGCGTTCTGTTTGTACTCCCAGAGTAGCTCGCCAGTGGCCACGTCGAAGCCTTTCACCATGCCCGCCAGTTCAGTCTGATCCGGTGAGGGGATCGTGCGGCGAATCGAGGCCTGCCCGGTGCCCGACCACTCCGTGCTCACCTGTTCGAGCCACGCGTTGAGCAGCGGTTGGTACACCGCCCCGGTGAGCGGGCTAAAGGCGCCGTACCACCAGTCCTTCCCGGCCCTGGGGCCCACGACGAGCACATCGCCGAACTCGCGGTGGGTGTTGGCCGCGTTACGCGTCACCCGACCGCTCTCGTCAATCGATGTGATGATGTTCTGATGGAGCATCGGGCGCGCCCAGAGGAATTCGCCGGTCTCGCGGTCCAGCACGAACTGTGTTCCCGCCTTACCCGCGGCCCAGACGGCCCTACGCCGTTCTCCAGCAGCGTCAGAGTTGAACCACTCCAACTCCGGGGACGGCTCGTAGGTGATGTCGACGAGGATGCGCTCGTGTGCGTAGTCGGCGTCGGTCTCGTCTCCCGGCAGATGCTGGTAGTACCAGACGATCTCCCCCGTGTCGGGGTCCAGGGCCAGAGTGGAGTTCGAGTAGAGCAGCTCGGCGCCCGGCTCGACCCCCCGAGAGATGGCCGCGTAGGGTCCGGGCACTCCCGTGCCCCAGTAGACGAGGTCGAGCTCGGGGTCGTACGTGCCGGGCATCCAGGCAGATACGTGGTAGCGGTCCTCGAGGGGGAGCCCGCCCCACGTGTCGCCGCCCGGCTCACCCGGCCGGGCGATGGTGTGTGCCCGCCAGAGCTCCGCCCCTGTGTCGGCGTCGTGGGCCGCGATGAAGCAGCCGCCCCGGATGCCGCCGGGCTGGCAGGAGCGGCCTGTGAGCACCTTCCCCTTCACGACGATCGGGCCGGAAGAGTGAAAGGCCCGGTCTCGCTGGTTGTCGTGCACCTCCGTTTCCCAGACGACCGAGCCGGTCCGTGCGTCGAGGGCCACCACGGCACCGTCGGCGGGCGCTGCGTAGAGGATCTTGTCGTCGTAGATCGCGATGTTGCGCGTGGTCGATGCCGGCCTGAGCACGCCTTCGGGCGGTGGCCTGCGGTACTGCCAAATCAGGTCGCCGGTTGTGGCGTCGACCGCCTCCACCACACCACCCGGGTGTGGGATATACATCACCCCGGCGTGGACCAACGGGATCAGCTGTACGCCGCCTTCGTCATTCAACGCGCGGGACCACGCGAGCGTCAGGGTGCCGACGTTGTCGCGTGTGATCTGATCGAGCGGGCTGTAGGCCCAGCCGTCGTACGTCCGGCGCCACTGGAGCCAGTCGGCGTCGGCAGGTCGTGCGAGGACGGCGTCGGTGACGGGCTCGAAGGGTGTCTGCCCTGTAGCCGTATTCACGAAGACGATGAGCGCCACCGGAATCATCGACACCGACGCTCTACCGGGGAACAGCCTTCTTCGCATGTGACGCACCTCTTTGGCTAGGCGCGAATCTCCCGGGCCGTCACGGGGATGGCAACAGGGTGCCTTAGGGCGGAGCGGGTTACCGTCTTCTCAGCTCGAGCACTGTGATCAGTCGGTTACCGCTCGGGGCCGTCAGAAACCAATGGAACGTCGTGAGGCACATGGCGACTGCAGACACATACTTACTCACGGCCAACAAGCTGGTGACATTCAGCCCGGCCAGGCGGAGGTGCATCAATCGTAGAAGCACTTCTGCAAACACGGCCGTCGCGCAGATCACCACAGCCACGATCCAGACGATAAACCACCGCCGGCGCTTCTCGACTTCGTGGTACGTCACGAAGAACACCCCCCCCTCAGGTCCGAGACACCGTTGAATCTTAAAACAGGCGCCACGATCCTGGCCCCGGGGCCGTGCGATTTGTTGTCTAGGCAACTAGGATTCACCGCACTGGCCGATGAAGGCTAGTCCCGAACCGACCCGATTCACCCGCTGGATTCGCTCGTGTGCACTATCACGACGCTGCCTCCGTTAGATGTCCGCGACGGCGGAGGAACAGCACCGCGGCTCCGAGACCCGCGCAGGTGCTCAGTAGCCTGGCGAGCCATCCGATCCAGGGAAGAAGGATCGCGAACGCAACCACCGCACCGCCCGTCACTCCAAGGAGGACGGCGTCCTTCCGCGCGGTCGGATTACGTCCCTTGAGGAACTCACCCCCGACCCAAAGCGCTGGAACGACAGGCGCCAGGTACAGCGAGATCCCGTAGAGGGCGGCGACCATCGCCGCGAGCGGGATTCCGACCACCGTTATCGCACATATAAGGACCGCCATTGGAACCAGAATCAGCCACAACAGACCGGTGCCGAGCGCGGCCCCGGGGTGACGTTGCAACTCCCCAACCATCCGAGCAGTGGGGCCGGGAAGAAGCGCGACCACGATCGCCGCGGACAGGACGAAGGCGATCAACCGGAAGACGAAGAAGCCGATGCCTCCTGTCGGCTCGTCAGGGCGGGGCGCGAGGGCCACGACCCCCCTCGCAA
The DNA here is from genome assembly GCA_029863645.1 of Gemmatimonadota bacterium. Taxonomy (GTDB): domain Bacteria; phylum Gemmatimonadota; class Gemmatimonadetes; order Longimicrobiales; family Gaopeijiaceae; genus UBA2982. The sequence goes on along the minus strand of JAOTVA010000042.1, from coordinate 9,056 downwards.
CCACGGCCTCCTCGGAGAGCGCCGGTGTCTCATCCTCGGGCAACCGGTAGCGCAGCTCTCCAAATACGCGCGCGTCAGGGCCGAGTCGAAGTGTACCCGCTTCCACCCTCACGTCGCCCCCGACTTCGCCATCGAGTACGAATTCGCCGGCCCCCACGTACACATCGCCAGAGACCGTACCGTCGAGTCGGACCGTGCCCCCTGCCAGGTACGCATTCCCTCCGATCTCCGCGTCATCTCGAACCACGACGCGCCCCCCGGCGAGCGTGGCGTTACGCCCCACCAGCGCGTCCACCTCTATCGTCGCGCCGGCGGCGCGCACGCTCCCCAGCACGCGACCTGCGATCGTCTGGGCCCTGCCAGCGCCTAGGTACGACCCGCCGGCGAACCCGTCGAAATCGAGCACCTGGCCGGCCAACATGGCGTCGCCGGAAACGCTGTCCGCGACGCGCACATCATTGCCTGTGGCTAGAAGGTCTCCATTTGGACGCAGCGTTCGATTCGGCTCCTCGGTGCACCCATACGTCCCGGCCAACACCGCGAGCAGAACGCAGCCTGCGATCTTGCGGAGCGGAGAATGGCTACTGACGTGCCTCGAGCTCCTTGCGCGTGTCATCAGGCCTCCTGGCGTCGGAGTAAGCGGGACTCCGCCCGGAGTCCCTGTGCCGGACCCTTGAAGGATGGACGAGTCGAGCGGCGACGGGCAGCCGGTTCCCGCTGAACTGGTCGTAGGGATTAACCCGTACCGCTACGTCCAGGTCAGCTACAAGAAAGCCCCGCCCGGTCCGTTAAGACCGGGCGGCCGCATGGCCGCCTTGTCCCCAGGGGGCCTCAGAAGGCCAGCCGAACTCCCCCGTTGATCGCCCGCCCCTCCAAGGGCGCCCAAACGTCGGTGATCCACTCCCCTTCGGTGCTCCGCGCTGGCAGCACCAGGCGGTCGTACGTCGTCTGCCGCGTGTCCAGGACGTTCTCCAGGTTCACGAAGAAGCGCGCCGGCCCGAATCGTCGCTCGACGAGAAAGCCAACAATCCAGTACGGCTGGGACGTGCTTCTATAGGGATTGTCCTCCAGCGACTGCCGGCCTGTGTAGTAGACTTCGGCACCGAACCGCCCACGCCCCTCCGATTCCCACGCACCCACGATCCCAATCGTGTTCTTAGGCGTGAGCGGCACCGCCCGCCGGCTCGACCCGTCGGGACTCAGCTCCGTGGAGCGTGTGAAGACATGAGTGGCCGTGAAGTGGATCGGTCCGCTGTGGTAGCGCGCCAGCATCTCGGTCCCCCACGTGCGAACCGGCTCCAGGGCGTTTGCGAGCGTCAGGCTGCCGCCACCGGCGGGGCTGACGACCACTGCGTCCTCGACCCTCGAGCCGAACAGCGTGGCGTTGACCTCCCACGGGCCGAACGAGCGACCCACATCCGCCATCGCGGTGACCGCCCGCTCGGCGTCCAACTCACCCAACGGAACAAGGCGACCGAGTCCAACGGCTTCCGTTTCCTCCGTGAAGGGGGAGGGCGCGAAGTAGCCCGTGCCTACCGATGTCCGCATCACCCACGCACCGGGCCGAAAGAGGACCGAGAGCCTGGGGTTGAGGAACGTTCCGTACGTGCTGTGGTGGTCGAGCCGAGCGCTGGCGGACAGCACGAGCCAGCGTAGGGGCGCATACTCGTCCTGGGCGAATACCGAGGGCACGGTGTAGTCGAAGTCGAAGTCCGCCACGTCGGTGGCCCGGTAGCGCTCGTGCTGAAGCGCCGCCCCGAGGACCCAAACGTGCCGGCCATCTTCCCCCGTGAGCGCGACTTCGCCGAACTCAGTTCCGTGACGGTCACGCTCCACGACGGGGCCGAAGTTGTGGCGATGGGCCTGGGTCGTTGCGGAGCCCCGCACGGCGAGACGACGGGAGTCGGAGAGAAGCAGGCCCCCGACGAGACCCCCATCCAGTCGCCGCGTCTCGAGACCCTCTGAGAACGAGGTCCCCGCCGGCGTCAGTTGCCCGGGAAGTGTGCCTCCCTCGCGGTCTTCCGCCATTGCGCCGACGGTCACGAAAAGGGACCGACCTTCCCCGTCGTTCCAGAACAGACGCGGCCGGACGGCCCCTCGGCGAAAGCTGGGGAGGTCCGCCCATCCGTCGTCGTCCACGTCGGCCTGCCCCTGGCGGTGGGCTCCGGCCAGGACCGTATATCCGATTCGTTCCGTCGGCTGCCCGGCCAACCACAGGACCGCGTCCGTTCCATTTAGCGTCGTTTGATTCAGCAGGATCTCCCGTTCATCCTCGGGCCGGCGAGAAATGAGGTTGACCACGCCTCCCAGCGCCGTCGAACCGTACAGCGCCGAAGCCGCACCCTTGATGACCTCCACCTGACCGAGGTCCATCGGTGGAATCTGAAGGGGGCCGAGGGCGCCGCCCTGGCCGCCATACAGAGGTAGCCCGTCCGACAGAATCTGCGTGTATCTGCCGCGCAGTCCCTGGATGCGCACGCTCGCACCTCCGAGCGAGGGTGCGGTCGGCTGCACGCGCAGACCGGCCGTCTCGTTGAGCAGCATCGCGATGTCTCCGGGGGTCATGAGGAGTTTCTCCTCGACCTCCTCTCGCGACACCACTTCGATACGGAGCGGCTCGTCCTCGATGCGACGCTGCGTACGTGTCGAGGTCACCACGATTCCGTCAGTCTCGAGCGCCTCGACGTCCATAGTCACGACGACCAGCGTGTCGATACCGGCACTCAGCACGAGCCTGACCTCAGCGGTCGCGTATCCGATCCTGGTGACGCGCAGGAGGTGATCACCGGCCGGCAACCCCACGACCGCCTCACCAGTCAGGCCAGTCAGTGCCCTTACGTCACCGGATGATACCTGAGCGCCTTCAAGCGGCCCTTCCTCGGCCAGGACTCGGGCGGTGACGCGGGCGTCCTGAGCGGCGGCCGAGGCTGCGGAGAGAGCCAGCAGCGCCAGGCAGGCGAGGAAGCGTCCGATGGTCAGCAGTCGGCTGCCAACGGCAGCTGCCCGACCGAAAGCATGTTCGAAGTGGCTTGCATGAAAGAATCATACTTAGCGGGGAACGCGCGCGCTCGATTTCGCAGATCTGGTCGCCGGACGGCAGCCAGATCGCATACGCCGGACTCGAATCTCTCGTAGCAGCGAGTACAACATTTGGATCACGCATGCCGACGGGATCGACCTCTATCCGAGGTGGATCCGCTAGGCCGCGTCACGATCACGAGCCCCTCCTGGGAGAGCAAAATCAGCGAAGCCCGCATGCCTCTTAGCGAAGCAGCGAGATTCAAGGCCTTGCCATCGCCCCTCAAGCCGTTGACAATGGAGGCGCTCGGACCGGTTGCGTGTCCACCATTGAACGGAGAGGAACAGGATGACCAAGGACGATTTTGCGACGAAGCTCGCAAGCAAGGCAGACCTGAGCAAAGCCAAGGCGCGCGAAGTGATCGACTGCATTTTCTCGACGGACCCGAGGGAGGGCATCATTGCCATCGAGCTCGACGGTGGCCGCGACTTCACAGTTACGGGCTTCGGCACGTTCGGCACGCGCCGTCGGAAGGCGCGCGAGGGCCGCAACCCGCGGACGGGCGCATCGATTCAGATTCCGGCGATGACGGTCCCCACGTTCAAGGCGGGGAAAGGTCTCAAGGATCGCGTTCGCACCTGACCCTGGCCGGCCTTCTACCCAACAGCTTCGAGCGGCGCCCCCAGGGCCCTCGAGACAGGCTGTTGCTGGCTGAGTCCAACGGACGACGAACACTGGAAGCCCCGCCTGAGGCCGCGCCCCCAGGCGGGGCTTCGATGTTTTGGTGGGTCGGGGCGGAACTCCCCCGCCTAGTTGGCGCCATCCAGTAGGGCGACTGTCACCATCCCAGCAGGTGCTGCTCGAACCATCCGACCAGCGCATCGGAAGCCTCTGCCTGGTCCTCGGGGGTGCGATAACCGTGACCCGCGCCCTCGATGACCACAAAGTCCGACTCGACACCCGTGCTCCGCAGGGCGGCATACATCATGCGGCTGTTGTTGATGTCGACGAGGGCGTCGGCGTCTCCGTGAATCAGCAGAATCGGCGGATCGTCCGACGTCACGTGCAAGATGGGCGACACGGAAGCGCGGAGCTCGTCCTCGAAGTCTACCGCCACAAAGCGATCGGCCGCACCTGGCACCAGGCCGCCTGCGAAGAAGAGTCCAGGCTCCGGGAGCTCGGGTGGGAAGCGCACGCTGGTCTCGCTTCGCATGCGCAGGTCCACGGGCGGATAGTTGGCGACGACTGCCGCGACTCTGCTGCTGGCGCGCAGCACTGGGTCCGTCGCGTTGGGGTCGCCCTCGTCCGAGGCGAGGCCCAGCATGAGCGACAGATGACCGCCCGCACTGCCGCCATACACGCCGAGGCGGGCCGGGTCGACCCCATACGTGGAGGCGTGTAGGCGAATGAACCGCACCGCGCGAGTCACATCAGCGTAGGCCTCTGGCACGTTGAACCTCGGGCTGCTTCCGTGACGCACGCTGAAGACCGTGAATCCCTTGTCCAACAGTGCCTGGTACGCACCCCGCGCCTCCTCCGGCGCCCTCCACCGCGACACCCATCCGCCGCTCACCATGTTGAGGATGCCCGCTCCGTTAGGCTGGCCCGTCGGAGCGAAGACGTCGAAGGTCAGTGCCATCCCGTCCTTGTGCCCATACACGACATCCGCCGTGACGGAGCCATCAGTCTGTGCCCGGGCGGGCGCAGCGAGGCACAGCGCGACCAGCGTTGCCGCAATGGCTCGGCTCAGCGTTCTCATGTCGTTCTCCTCTTCGACGGGCGTACCGGCAGCAAGGGCTCTGGGCGGATGGTCAACGTGAGCGAGGGGTCGCAACGGGTCAAGAAATCGCCGCCGGGGGATTGAGGGCGCGACCCCGCGGCTTAACCGAATTCTTCCCAGTTCGGTGTCAGCTGGGGTTGCCTAGTGGGTAGACGGCCGAGGCCCTACCCGACGCCTGCGGGCACGAACCGGAGCCTCCCGACGACCCCGTCGGTCTCCGCCATGAGCCGATCGCCGAGCTCCCCGCCGACCTCCTCGACTTCCGCGCCCTGCGTCAGTGCGAGTCGAATGAGACGCTCCGCATCATCCGGGGCCGTGGCGATCAGGCCGCGAGCGACCAGCAGTGTATCCACAGCGCCCGCAGCGAGGGCTCGGCAGGTCTCATCCCACCCGTGGCTCCCACGCCGGGGATCGGCGCTCTTCTCCAAGAGCCTCGCCTGGCGAGCAGACGTGAGACGGGACGTCGCGACTCGCAGGTACGCCAGTAGCTCGTCTCGCTCGCTATCAAAGGAGAGCTCCGACACCTCGAGCACACGGCCGGGGAGCTTGTCCTCGAGCTCTCTCCTCATTGCTCCGGCCGCTTCACGAGTACCGCCCACAACCACTCCACCCTCGCTTCCGCACATCTTTTCGATGGCCCCGACGACCCGATTCTGCAGACGCCTAGCCTCTTCGGCCTGACTCCGTTGGGCGTAGTCCGTGCCCGTCATACCACGCATGCCGGTCGCGCCGGATGCCCGCTTCTGGACGCCGACGTCCGACGCCTCCGAGATCTCACGCTCCACCTCCAACTCGAGGACTGCGGAGAGCTCTTCGTCCTGGAACCGATAGATGTGGGCATGGTAGTGGTCCACGAGACCGAGAACGACGGGGCGCGCGCTCTTGAAGCTCCTCACGTAGGGTGCCAGGTAGGGCCCTTTGGTCCACCTCACGATCTCGGGAGGAAGGAAGGGTAGGCCTTCCGCGTGCCAGACCCGGTCTTGGGTGGCAAATACACACCACCCTTCATGCGGGAGGATGCGTCCGAACGGCTCAAACTCGGAGGCCACCCACTCAGTGGCCCGGTCGAAAGCCGGCAAGTCCTGGGGGGCTTGGCCCTCGACGTCCGATCGCACGCCGGTGATGACCGAAGCAAGTCGTCGTCTCCACGCGTCACCCATCCCGGGATCTTCATTTTCGCGCGCGATGTAGACGCTCAGGACCAACTCCTTCTCAAGGCTCGCCGAAAGCTCGGCGAGGCTCTTACGGGTCATCATGGGACCGCTCCTGTTCTTTCGTGCGTGAAGTTGACTTGTCGCCGTGTTCGGACGGCGCAACGACCCGATCCGTGGTTACCTGGCGCACCGACGGGAGCGATAGCACCCCGGCGCCCGAGATCACAAGCGACACGAATCCGGCGAGATAGAGCAGGCTCACTTCGAATCCGGCCATCCCGAGCGGCGTGGCGCCGTCCGTAGTCATCCTCGTTACGTCCATCAAGTCGAACCCGGTGGGTCGGTAGACCATGAAGATGGCTAGGAGCATCTCGACGCCCCCGAGGATCGACACTACGCGCACGCCCACACCGAGTATCAGCAGGATTCCTCCAAAAAACTCGAGCCCACCGCCGAGATAGGCAGTGAGGGCGGGCACGGGCGCGCCCATCTCCGTGAGCATCCCGACAAACGAATCGTTACCCTCCGCGGTGAAGAGCTTCGGGTAGCCGTGGAATAGGAACCCAAAGCCGAGCATGAGGCGCAGCGGGAGCGGGGCCAGCCCATGTAGGCGTGGTCCAAGGGCTATTCTGGTGCCGATATCCGTGGCTTCCATGGTGGCGTCCACCTTCCCTGGTTCCCGATTCAATGGTCTTCCGCGTGGTACCTGAGAATGCCAGGCGGGCCAGGGCGGGTCTATCGGGTGCAGGCCGACGAATTGCGTAGGGAGTTGCCCCCTCCCGACTCCCACTCGGCTGTCCTGCGGTCGGTCGCAGACAGCCATGACATCGGCCACCGAACGAAAGACCCCGCCAGCTGGTGTGCGGGCGGGGTTTCATGGGCCTGGGAAGATTTGAGCTCGTGAGCGCCAGCCAGGGCTGGTGGGCGATCATACAGCTGGTGCTACAGCTCGACCCTCGTAGTCTCCTACACCCTGGGCGGCGACACGTGGACGGTCAGCTCCACGTCGGAGTACAGCCCGCCGTCATCCGCCCGACCGCGCAGCACATAAGTCCCCGGCTCGGAGAACACGGCCTCGGCCGTCCACCTGCCGTCTTCGGGAATCTCCGGTGCGTCCCAGCGGATCGCCCACGGCGAGTTGGCGAACGCCCTGGTGTCCTCCCAAGGCTTCACCTGCGGGGGGCTAATCTCCACGCCCTCATCGTCGCCCCGATAGACGAACCAGGTGAAGTGAAGGCTGATCCGCTTGCTCACGGTGACCGAGGCCGTGGAAGCGCGTAGCGCGCTCTGCAGCAGCTCCTCGGGTGTCGGCTCGGCGTCTTCCTCCTCCTCGTCTTCTTCTTCCTCAGCGGCCTCGTCATCATCGGATTCGCGCCGCTGGCGAAGCGTGCTCCTGTCAGGCTGGCCGTCGTCGGTCACGACCGCGGCGAGCATCAGCGTCTCGCCGACGCCCACCGTGCGCTCCAGGGGCCCTTCGAGCTCGATCATGGGCGGAATGTTCGCCCGGATCTCTGGGCTGCTGCTCCCGGCACCCAGTGAGCCGTTCTCCGACATGATCACCACGTTGTCGACGAACAGGTCCTCGCGGATGGTGCCGTACGCCTTGGTCTCGTGGCCGTTGGCAGCAAGGATCCAGGTGAGCTCGTCGTCTTCACCGAAGGTCGCCGGCACCGGTACCTCGAAGATGAAGCGGTTGCGACGTGGGAGAAACAGCGTGGGCTGTCCCCGGTCAGCCGGTCCGGGCGAGAAGTAGTTGTCAGGCCCGACGGGAACGAGTGGGGTCTGCTCCCAGTTCTGGTTCATGTACCCGAACATGAGGATGTACCCGCCGTCGTCTCCGTGCCGCCACCCTTCGTAGGCCGGATAGACGGGCTGGCCCTGTGTGTACGTTATGGCCTGGGCCTCGGCTCCTGTGGGAGCCGAGGCCAGCAGGCAAAGCAGTATGATCGTCGCGGGCAGGATGCGACGGATCACCGGCGGTCCCTCGCACTGGAGTCGGCCACGTCCGTGCCCGACGAAGTGTCCTCGGCGTCAGCGCTCGCAGACGTCTCCCCCGACTCACCGTCACCCTCCTCGGCCTCCGGCAAGAGCGGAATGTCCGCCAAGCAGAGTGGGCACCCCAGAACGTGATCGTTCTTGTCGAGGTCGAAGAACTCGACCCGCTCCCTCATCTCGCGCACGAACTGCTCGTCGGTCATCGCAACCTGGATGCCCAGGTCGATGAACATGTTCGACACGGAGCGGTTCCCGGAGCCCTGCCAGTTCCGCGTGTCGGGAATGTTGAAGTTCGACTCCGTGTTGTTCATGTAGCCGACGATGTGCACGATCGTCCCTTTCGGGAGCAGCGGCTCGTAGTTCTCCGCGAAGGAGTACGTCCGGACCCAGTTGTGGTCGTAGCCCACGCAGCTCAGGGTCTCGATCTGCTGCTGCCAGATTGCCTCGAGGCACATGCGTTCGCCGGGTGCGTGGAGGTGCGGCTCGAACGACACGAACTTCGTGTGCTGCTCGAGGACCTCGTAGCCGTGAAGCTGCTGCCCGTTCTGGTTCGGCACGATGGAGATGTTGAGACCGTCACCGAGGGCTACGCGCGCAGACGGATAGTCCGGCTCGTAGTCCTCGGGGAAGAACTCGAAGCCGAACTCGAGGCGGCCCGTCGTGGTGATGCCCGTGGAGTGCATGTGCGCCGACTCGGACAGGATCCTCGACCCGGCCCTGAGCAGGCGCCCCGACCCCTCGCTGAACAGGTCGGCGTTGCGCCCGACCTCGTGCACCGGCCAGCCGGTGGTCTCGCCTTCGGCGTCCTCGGTGCGGTAGATGAGGTGGTGGTAGATCCACCGTCCGCCGACGGTCTCGCGACCCGTCCCCTCGGTCGGAACGTCGTTGAACTCACGGATCTCCAATGCCTTCACGTAACGGTCCGTCTCGAGCGGGATCTCGATGGGCTGGATCTCGCCCCACCAGTCCGGCGCCCCACCCTCCATCGTGAAGTCGGCCGAGCGCACGATCAGGTCCGGCTCGATGCTCCAGCCTTCGACGACCTCCTTGTCGAGCTCGACCATCAGGTCTTCGGAGCGGCCCTCGGGCGCTCCGTTGTCCGCCCATG
>JAOTVA010000175.1 GCA_029863645.1 Gemmatimonadota bacterium | reverse complement strand
GTCCCCGTCCGGTTCTCGGCGACGATTCAAAGCGCGCGCTGATCTGCTGCTCGCTTCCGGCCCACTAGCCGCTGCCTCTAACATAGGGAGCGGAGTACAGGGGGGGGCCGGTCAGAACCCGTCATCGCAGGTGCCCGATGTCGTAGCGCTTGACGGCGAAGAAGCCTCCGAGCAGCAGGTCGCCGTCCTCGAGTAGCGTCGTGATACCGCCCCAGTTGTTCCAGAGCACGCTGTCGTCGGGGAAGATCCAGCGCGCGACGAGCTCCCCAGTCTCCCAGTCGATGGCCCGGTACTCATAGGTGCCGTTCACCTTGTGGGCCAGGTAGGCCAGACCATTCTGCGGCGAGACCGCCGGCGGCATCCAGTCCGTGTTGTCGATCTCCGGGAGGAACCAGCTCTCGGCAAAACGGTTCTCCTCGGGGTCCCACTCGAACTTCTGGGCTCCGAGAGGGGCCTTCCGCGTCACGCCCGACAGGAACGCGTTTCCAATGATGCTCAGAGGGGGAGGCGGAGAATCCGGATACGTCGAGTTGAGGACGAGCACGCCGTTGCCGTAGACGACGGGCGACGCCTCGACGGTCATGGGGCTCAACCGCAATCGGATCTGGTCGGCAATCCGCCGGGAGCGGGTTCCCGGCTTCTTGACGAAGTCCGCGGGGATCTCATCGCGCCAGAAGGCCACGAGCTGTGCGCCGTCCTGGCTCCCATCCGAGATGACCACGAGCTTGTCCTCGTCGTTGCCGAAGCCCAGGAGGGTCGGGGTCGTTCCCGACCCGTGGGACGCGGCGCCGCGGCGGATGGCCTCTCCTTCCGGCATGACGTCGTAGGCGCTCTTCCACGCGCCGTCGGCTTCGTCCGTCGAGAGACGCTCGCCGGTCCAGATGATCCGTCGCATGTACTTCGACGTAACGAGATAGATGCTTCGCTCGTCTACCGCGATGGTGTTCTCTACGTGCTCGCCGGGAAAGAGCAGGTGGTCCTTGCGATCGAGCTCGCGGTCGAGCACGAACAGGGCGCCGGTCGCCGCGGCCACGAGGTGGCCGTCGTAGGTCATCGAGATGCCCATGATCCGGTCGATTCCGTGCGCTTCTGCCCCGGGCAGACCGTCTGTGACGGAAGCGTGGCGGACGGGGACGAGAGGAGCGAGCCGCTCGTTCCGGTCGAAGGACTTGACGAGCCGAATCGAGTCGTAGGCCGTGTAGTGGTATCCGTCCTTGTCGATCACGCCGTAGGCCCCGGATCCGCCGTTGCGCATGTTGAGCTCCAGGTCCCAGAGCATCCACGCGGAGCGCAGCAGCAGGCGCAGGTCCTGCCGTAGTCGCCGCTTCGCGTCGATGCCCTGGCGGTGGCGCGCGATGTCGTCGGGCGTGACGTCGGCATGTTCTTCCTCGATCTCGGGGTAGGGCATGAAGGAGACGAAATCGAAGGCTTCGCCAGTCGCATCGATCTTGGCCAGGCCGTGGGGCGTACCCGCGATCACCGTGGTATGTCCGCCAACCCTCTTCACGATGGGCGCGGAACACCACACGACCGGGACGGTCTTCGCCTCGGAGGCTTCCAGGCGCTTGCCTCGCGTCGGCCCTTCTACAATCGAGACGTCGGTCTGCGCCGGATTGTGATGGGACATGGGGTAGGGGCCGGCGGCCGCCCAGGGGTTGGGCGCCGGGAGCGCCGAGGGCTCCGCCGCCTGGGATGGTTCGGCGAGCGCGCCCAGCAGTGCCGCAAAAACGAGGCCGCATGCGACCCAGCGCATCGGCTCGCCCCTAGCGGGTTGTCTTTCCGCTGTCCGCGAGCACGGCGGGGAGGAGCAGCGTGCGGATCAGCGTCCGCAGCTCCTCCTCGCTCCGGGACGGCGGGCCGGGTACGGCGAGGTACGACATCAGGATGCGCAGCACCCATTCCATCAGGGAGTCCAGGTCCAGGCCCTCGTGCAGCAGGCCTTGGCGCCTGGCGGGCTCGAAGATGGGGCGCAGGATCTCCGAGCCGATGGCGAGCATCCTCTCGGAAGTGAGCATCATGCGACTCGCCGCCCCGAGCTCCTGGGGTGCCAAGAATTGTCCGAGGACCGGCCGCTTCGGTATCTCGCGCAGACAGAAGAGCATGCCTTCGACGAGCCAGGAGCCCACGTCGTCGAAACGCTGCAGGTGGACCTCCGCCTGGCTCGCGACCCGCTCCGCATCGCGGGCGGCGACGGCCAGCAGGAGGGCGTCGCGACTCCCGAACTGGCGGTAGACCGTGGCCCGGGACATGCCGCCCGCCTGGGCGACGTCCTCGATGGTGGTCTTGCTGAGACCGAAGCGCTGGAGGCAGGATTCCGCCGCGTCCAGGATGCGCTCGCGGCCGGAAGACGGGTCCTGGGCGGGGCTCTTGCTCACGTGGCTCTCCTCTCCCGGTGCTCCCCTCCGAGGCACGGGATATGATACAAATATTGTATCTTGTATCAACGCGCGCTATGGAGATATGCTTCTACGCCGGAAGGGCCGCGCAGACCGAGAGGGCTCCCCATTGGCAACCCGGATCACCGAGGACTGCATCCACTGCGGCGCCTGCGAGGACGAGTGCCCCAACGGCGCGATCTCGATGGGCGAAGACAGCTTCGTCATCGACCCGGCGCTCTGCACCGAGTGCGTCGGCGTCTTCGGCGAGCAGATGTGCGCGCTCGCCTGCCCGCCCGACGTCTGTGTCCAGGATCCCGCTCGGATCGAGACCGAGGATGAGCTCTTCGCGCGGGCGAAGAAGCTGCACCGGGATCAGGCGGACTCGCTCGTGCTGAGCGCGTCCACCTCGCATTTCCGCAACGACGGCTGAACGAAAGGAAGACGACGATGCCCGAGCATGACGTGATCATCGTGGGCGCCGGCCACAACGGCCTCACCGCGGGCGTCGAGCTGCAGCGAGCCGGTCACGAGGTCCTGATCCTGGAGAAGACCAACTGGCCCGGCGGGCAGGCCGCCACCAAGGAACTCTTCAAGGGCTACAAGCACAGCGTGGGCGCGTGGGCCCTCCTCATCTTCCGCGAGGAGATGATCCAGCACCTCGAGCTCGACGAGCAGGGGTTCGAGCTCATCCGTCCGTCGAGCTCCTTCACGGTCTTCGGCGACGAGAACGACGTCCCCTTCATCGGCTACACCGATCCGATCGACCTGGCCAACCACCTGGCCGAGGACCACGGCGTGGACGCCCTGGATGCGTTCAACAGCCTGGGCTCCTATTTCTCCATCTTCAAGGACGTTTTCGAACGCTACATGCACGACACGCCTCCGACCTTGGACGAGATCATCGCGGAGGAGCCCGACGAGAATAAGAGGAAGGCCCTGGCTCAGCTCTGCTACGGGAGCGCCGTCGAGGTGATGCGGAAGTTCTTCAAGGAGCCCGGCAAGCACAACACCATTCTCGGATCTCTTTCCGCGTCGGCGATCGACGGGACGCACATGGGCCCCTTCACCAAGGGCAGCGCGGCCTCCATGTCGTACCACTACACCGCAGGCGACACCTACGACTTCAAGATCCCCAAGGGCGGAATAGGCAATCTCTCCTCGTGCCTCCAGAAGGTGTTCGAGAGATACGGCGGTGAGGTGCGCTTCAAGGCGCAGGTCGAGAGCCTTCTCATCGAGGACGGTGATGTGCGGGGCGTGCGCCTGCGCGACGGCGAGCAGGTCCGAGCCAAGGCCGTCATCTCGACACTGGACGCCCAGAACACGTTCCTGCGCCTCTGCGAGCCCGGGAGCCTCCCGGCGGAGTTCACCGACGCCGTGGACGACATCGAGTACACCAACGGCTACGTCCAGCTTCATCTCACGATCAAGCGGCTTCCCACCTTCACGAAGCAGCTCGAGTTCGTGAACGGCACCGATCAGAGTTGGCTGATCGCCTACATCAAGTCACCGGAGCATCTACACCGAGCGTGGAAGCAATACCGGTCCGGGGAGGTCCCCGACGACCCCGCGGTCTACTGCTACTTCCCGTCGCAACTCGACCCGAGCCTGGCTCCCGAAGGTTCCCACACCTGTACGATGTTCTCGCACTACTTCCCGGCGGACAAAGACATCCCGGCCGGGACGCACAACGAGATGAAGAACCTGATGGTGGAGCGGATGCTGGGGCAGATCGAGAAAGTGGTGCCCGACTTCCGCGACCTCATCATGGACCAGGCGGTCTTCACACAGCAGTACTTCCAGAAGACCTTCGGGGCGACCGAGGGTGACTTCTCGCTGGGTCTTCTGCACCCGAGCCAGATGTTTGGTGACCGGCCGGTTCCGGGCTGGGCCAACCACGAGACGCCACTGACGAACCTCTTCATGGCCGGCGGAGCCTGTCACCCCGGTCCTGGGGTGACCTGCCTGCCGGGCCTCAACGGCGCTCGCGTGGTGATGAAGCACCTGGGCAGCGGTCGCTCGGAAGCGGCGGCTTAGTCCGATGAACTTCGTTCGGCTTCGCCTCACTGCGCGGAGGCCGACTCGAGAGTCGGCTCCTTGCTGCCGGTGAATCCGCTCGTACTGTGCATCCCGTTCATCGCGGGGTTCATCGGGTGGTTCACCAACTGGTTGGCCGTCCGGGCCATGCTGTACCCGGTGGAGTTCGTCGGCATCCGGCCTCCACTCGGCTGGCAGGGAGTGATCCCCGCGAACGCGGAGGAGCTCTGCCGCAACTTCAGTCGGCTGATCCACGAGAAGCTCCTCGATATCGAGCAGATCTTCTCGGATCTCTCCCACGACGACAGTGAGGAAGTGAAGCGGGTGGTGGAGGATGTCTCCCAGGAGATCATCCACGAGTTCTCGACCAACCTGGCTCCGGAGTCCTGGGCACGTGCCCGGGAGAAGCTGCGCGGGTACATCAACGATCTCGTCCGGCGCAACGTCAGGAACGTGACCGAGGAGATCCTGGAGCGGATGGGCCGCGAGGCCAGCGATTTCATCGACGTGGACGAGATCGTCCGGCAGGCCGTGGTGGACGACCGTGCGCTCCTGGGTCGCGTGATGGTGGAGGTGGCCGGGCCCGAGTTCAAGTTCATCGAGCGCTCGGGGCTGTGGTTCGGGGGGCTCTTCGGGGTCGTGCAGATGCTCGTGTGGATCGCGTACCCCGCCGGGTGGGTACTGCCGGCAGCGGGTTTCTTCGTCGGCTACGTGACGAACTGGCTGGCGATGACGTTGATCTTCGAGCCGCGAGAGCCGAGGCAGATCGGTCCGGTCCGTGTACAGGGCGTCTTCATCAAGCGCCAGCTCGAGGTGGCGCGCAAGTTCGCGGACGTGATCGCGGACCGGGTCCTCACCGGGGACAACATGATCAAGCACCTCACGGAAGGTCCGTCCCGCGAGCCCGTGATGGAGATCCTCGAGGAGCAGGTCGAGATGAGCATGGCGGAGTACGAGCGCGACGCGATGGTGGCGATGCTCATCTCCAAGGAGAAGCTGGAAGAGGCCAAGCAAGACCTGATGCACCGCGTCCGGAACGCGGACCTCGCCCAGAGCGGACCCATCCACGCTTTTGCCGACCAGTCGGAGCGAATCCGCGGTCAGCTCGAGGAGAACCTGCGCGCTCTCGGCGCTGACGAATTCAGCGGCGTCCTGCGCCCGGTCTTTCAGAAGGACGAGTGGAAGCTCGTGCTGGCTGGCGGCGTGATCGGGGCCATCATCGGCTCCGTCCAGGTGGTCACCCTCTTCGGGGGGTTCTAGGCTCCGCTGGCCCTCGCTCGCTTCTCAGAGGTGTCTAGACCTTTGAGACGTAGATCAGCCTAGGGTCCCATCGGTCGATGGCCCACAGGGGAATTGTCACATCGGGCCTGTCGGACGTCGAGCACGCCCCTCATTCTTCCTACGCGTTCGATGGGTGCAGCAACCCTTCAGGCGCAGGCTTCGGTCTGTGGCTAGGCGTTTCCCACCTGCGACGGGGGCCGGTGGCGTTCGTAGGTCGCCAGCACCCAGGTGGCGGCGGGATGGTCGGCCCAGCGTGCGAGCCAGCCCTGGCCGGCCTCGGGC
>JAOTVA010000174.1 GCA_029863645.1 Gemmatimonadota bacterium | reverse complement strand
AGGTGACGGTCGGGTCGTACGTCAGATGGTCGGCGTCCGGGCGCTGGAAGAAATGGTTCCCGGCGGCCTGCACCCGCGCGATCGCTTCCTGCGATCCGGCGACGCGACTCAGGACCGCCGAGCCCTGCAGCACCCACGCGCGGTCCGCCCACTCACGCCGGAAGTCGATGCCGCCTGCGTACCCACTCTCCCGCAGGCCCGCGCGCAGGGCTTCCGTGCCGAGGTCACGGTTGGCGGCGGTGAACATCGCGCCGATCGAGGACCGTCCATCCATGCCGTCCTTGCGCACCCGGGTCACGAGGTAGTTCGTCAGCGGCTCGACGGGCGTCTCGGCCGTGGCTCCTCCGGTGTCGAGGTAGCGGGCGGATTCCTCTGCGGTCACGGCCTCCATGATCCCGATGGACCAACCCCCCTCGGTCTTTCCGGTGAGCTTACCGGCCCCGAGGATCGTCGTGATCTCGGGCACGTCCGCCTCCCTCGAGGGAGGCGAGAGCTGCGGACTGCGTCCGATGCGGCGCGAGTAGAAGAGTTGCCCGCCGCTGGTATTACGTCCGAAGTCGAAGATCTCGCTCCCCTCGATGAAGAAGGGGCGCTTCTCTTCGTAGCGCGTCTCGTAGACGGTCAGGTTGACGATGGCCGGGTCCACCTCGACTTGGCCGAAGTCGGGGTTGATCGTCGCGTTCAGGGTGAGCTGTGACGACGGCCGGTAGAGGAGGTCCACACCGGCCGACCCGAAGTACTCGGAATCGGATCGGTACGGGTTCGTACCCGGCTCGACGTACTCGGCGCGAGTCACGACGTATGGGAGCACCTCGAGGCGGTCGCTGGCCTCGATCCCGCCGAGCCCCGTGAGATGCCCGTAGGTGGCGATCCCACCGCGCTCGGCCTTCGGCGTGAAGGCGAGGACGGCGTACTCCCTGCGGCGCCCGATGACCCGCTCGATCTGAATGCCCCAGAGGGGCTCGTCTGTCGAGGCGAAGCGGAGCTGGCTGAACGGGATTCGGTACTCGGCCGACCATCCCTCCTCGTCGATAGAGGTCTCGGCTTCCCACACACCGTCCCAGGAGAGGTCGTCGGTTTCGTTGCCGTTCGCGTCCACCGACTTGATCGCGTCGCGCTGGACCCCCGATGGGTTCACGTCGAAGGAGAAGGCGGTGCGGTGGTCGTGATAGGAATCGATCACGACGCCGAGCCAGTCGGAGTCGGAAAGCGCCATGTCACGGCGGCCGAGCCGGGTGCTGACCGGCTCACGGTCGTAGAAGCGCACCCCGACGTAGAGGGCCTCGGCATCGAAAAGTACGCGGGCCTCGGTGCGCTCGCTGACCGGCTCGCCCTCCTCCGGATCGACCTGACGGAATCCCGACACGGCGGTCGCTTCCGACCAGGCCGCCTCGTCCAGGTGCCCGTCTAGGCGGACGGCTCCGGGCCTCACTGACGCACGCACGATCGGACGACCATCCAAGTCGACCGCATCCTCGACCCGCGACCCACCTTCGGCCGAGGTCGACTGCGCCAGCAGCGGCGCCGACGCCCCCCGGGCCACCATCCCCAGCATCAGCAACGGCAGCAGCACAACGATCCGACCACCGAGCTTCATCGCTTACCTACCTCCCTTCGTCCGCACACCAATCGGTGACAAGGCGCCCCTCATGGTTAGGACGAAGATGGTGGAGGCGAAGTTGCACATGAAGGTGCCGGGGCCGTCGGCGCTCCCTCGAGTTCCTGTGCAGCCGAGGCCTATGTCTCGGTGTGCCCGACCGACTTAACGTGTGCCGCATCAGAGTCCTGCCACCTCAACCCCAACGGTCGGAGATCGCGCCTTGAGCCGTCACGTCCCTCGTGGCGTCGCCGCCCGCCGCTCGCTCGGCCATTCCCTCGGGCTTCTTGCCGCGCTCTCGTTCGGCGTGGCCTCGGCGGACGCGCAGATCATGCCGCCCCGTGGCGGACGGGCGACCCCGATCGACCCGGACCTGGCACCCCGACCATCGGCGAGCGCGGCCCGCACCACCGGCCCCATTCGCGTCGATGGGGTGCTCGACGAGGAGACGTGGGGTGCCGCTCTAGTCATCGACCAGTTCTGGCAGCAAAAGCCGTTCGAGGGCGAGCCGGCCACGGAGCTGACCGAGGTGCGCATCCTCTTCGACGACACGAACCTCTACGTGGGCGCCGAGCTCTATGACCAGCCCGGCTACCGCCCCATCATCCCCACGCTCCAGCGAGACCCGAACACCCGCGATGGCGACACGTTCGGCATCATGTTCGACCCGTTCCGGGACGGAAAGACGGTGTTCTCGTTCATCCTCAACCCCGGGGGAGCGATCCGCGACATCCAGACGGCTGACGACGGTCGCATCAACAACGCAGCGTGGGACGCGGTCTTCGATCTGCGCACCCGGGTGCACGACCGTGGATGGACGGTCGAGCTCGCGATCCCCTGGTCGCAGCTCCGGTTCGACGCCACCCAAGAAGACCAGGTCTGGGGCATGAACATCCTGCGTCGGATCCGACGGAAGAACGAGGACGCGACGTGGGCGCCAATGGACCGTCAGTGGCAGCTCTACGTCAGCTCGCGCGCCGGGACGCTGCGCGGGCTGAGCGGGTTGAGGACAGGCCGCAACCTGTCGGTGAAGCCGTTCGCGCTGAGCTCCAGGCCGTCCGGGGAGCTTCAGGCGGGCGAGAAGACGAGCTACGAGGTCGGGGGCGACCTGAAGTATGGCATCACGCCGGGGATGACTCTGGACCTCACCCTGAACACCGACTTCAGCCAGGTCGAGGTCGATCAGGAGCAGGTCAACCTCACGAGGTTCTCGCTCTTCCTGCCTGAAAAGAGGGAGTTCTTCCTCGAGAACGCGGGCGTCTTCCAGTTCGGGGATCAGGGTGTCTACTCCACGCGCACCGGAGTGACGAACAGGGACTTCACGCTCTTCCACTCACGTCGCATCGGGCTCGCCCCGAACGGCTCCCCGCTCCCCATCGTGGGCGGGGGCAGGGTGAGTGGAACGGCCGGGCCGGTCACGCTCGGCGTGCTGAACATGCAGACGCTGCGCGAGGGCGCGTTCGAGGCCGAGAACTTCACCGTGGCCCGTGTGCGGACGGAGCCCATCGGAGGACTCACGGTCGGCGGTCTGTTCGGCAACCGGGCCGTCACGTCCGGGAGCTCGGCCCGCAACCGGAGCTACGGTATCGACGCGGACTACCAGGGACTCAACGGATATCTGCTCGTCCAGTCATACCTGGCCGCTTCGGAGGGCAGGGACCCTGCGGGGGCCTCGCTGCCGCGAGCCTGGGCCGGCCGGCTCTCGGCCGGCTGGCGCGACCCCTTCTGGGAGATCTTCGCCCTCTACCGCCATTTCGACGACGGCTTCGACCCGGGCATCGGCTTCGTCCAGCGCACGGGCATGGACCACGGGTACGCGACCCTCGGCGTCCGTCCGCGTCCGGACTGGCCCGCCGTCCTGGAGCTCAACCCGTACGTCGAGGCGCACGCGTACTCCGACCTCGGGGGCGTGCTCGAGACGCGGCTGCTCACGGCCGGGCTCGACGTGGACTTCCGGGACGGCAGCGTGGCCATGCTGAGCGCCACCGACCGCTACGAGCACGTGTTCGAGTCGTTCTTCGTGCGCGGCATCGAGGTGCTGCCCGGCCGCCACGCGTTCCGTGAGGGGAGGGCGTCGTATCAGACCAGTGGAGCGCGCCGGCTTTCGGGCCGCGTCACCGTGGGGGGTGGCGGCTATTTCGGAGGCGAGCGCTTCTCGCTGGGCGGCAACGTGCTCGGCCGCATCGGACACCAGGTGCTCATGCGATTCTCGGCCAACCACAACGTCATCGACCTTCCCGGACAGGCGCGGACCACCGCGGACGTGTATGGCGCGAACCTGGACGTCTTCTTCACGGTCCGCCTGCTCACCAGCGCCTTCGTCCAGTACAACGCCGCGACCGAGGAGGTGGTGACGAACCTTCGCTTTCGCTGGATCCACGCCCCGCTGTCCGACCTCTACCTCGTGCTCACCGAGCGACGAGCGACCTCGCCCCAACGCGTCCTCGACCGCTTCGTCACGCTCAAGTTCACCAAGCTCTTGGCCTTCTGATCGGCCTGGTTGCGTCTTCCGCCGCGGTCAGCGGCCGGAGGTGGCCCCGTCCGGCTTCACGAGCGCGGTCTTGCTGAGGATCGTCTCCATCAGGCACCAGCGCGTGATGCTGGACTGGAGGAGGTTCACGCCCACGAACGCGGTGAAGAGAAACCACCACGGGCTCACGAACCAGCCCAGAGCGAGGGAAATCAGCACGAATGTGCCGGCGATGGCGCGAATGGCGTAGTGCATGTTCATATGAGCTCGTGCGCTCCGACGGCGAAGAGTTTGAGGCCTTCCTCGGTACCCTTCGCGTCGCGCAGGGCCTCGAGTCGGCGCGTGAGGTCGACCGAGCATTCCTCGGTCATCGCGGCCATGAAGCACGTGCTCGATCCGGGGAACGCCCGGCTGCCGAGCTTGCGGCCCGTGGCGCCTTTGCCGAGGACACCCCGCACCTCGGAGTACCCGATCACCTCGCATGCCTCGAGGATCTGGGCGACGTCATCGGCGTGCGACTCGTCCACGAAGATGATCATCATTCGACGGTTCATCGGTGCATCTCGTAATACAGGAGTGGAATGGCAACGAGCGTCAGGGCAGTCGAGACCACGGCGCCGCTGATCATCGCCATGCCCAGGCCCTGGAAGATGGGGTCGGTCACCATGACCGCCCCGCCGATCACGACCGCCGCCGCGGTCAGGATGATCGGGCGCGCCCGGATGAGGCCGGACGCGAGGACGGCGTCGTGCAGGGACTGACCCCGCTCGAGGCCGAGCTTGATGAAGTCCACCAGCAGGATCGAATTGCGCACGATGATGCCCGCCAGCGCGATCATGCCGATCATGGACGTCGCGGTGAAGAACGCCCCGCTGGCGGCGTGCGCCGGCAGGATGCCGATCAGGGTCAAAGGGATCGGTGCCATGATCACGAGCGGCACGGTGAACGACTGGAACCAGGCCACCACAAGCACGTAGATCAGCACCAGCACCGCCGCGAACGCGATGCCCAGGTCGCGGAATACATCCCGGGTAATGTCCCACTCGCCGTCCCAAACCACGGAGGTCTCCTCCGTCAGCGTCGGGGCGCCGCCCCAGCTCACCTCGGTCCCCGGAAGCGCCTCCGCCAACGGGTCTCCCATCGCGAGCATCGCGTAGGCCGGGCTCTCGAGCGTGCCGGCCACGTCGGCGGTCACGTACACGACCGGCTTCAGGTTCTTCCGAAAGATCGGCGTCGGGGCAGGGACGCGGTCGAAGGTGGCCAGCGTGGCCAGCCGGCGGGCACCATGCGCGGTGCTCACCGGCACAGCCCCCAGGTCTCCGAGGCTCCCGGTCAGGGAGTCCGGCAGCGCCACGCGGATCGATACCGGCTCGGCGGCGTGCGGGTCGTGTAGCAACCCGGCCACGGCCCCACCCATGGACGCGGCGATGGTCCGGGCGACGTCTGCGGCGGTGGTCCCCGCACGGGCCATCTCGCCCTGATGAAGCTCGGCCCGGAGCTGGGCGTGCGGGGCGTCGACCGACCAATCCACATCCACTACGCCGTCGGTGGCTTCGAAGACCTCCATGACGCGCCGGGCCGCTTCGATCTGTGCCTCGTAGGTGGGTCCGTAGACCTCGGCGACGAGGGTGGACTGCACCGGCGGGCCCGGCGGGATCTCGGCGACCTTCACCGAGGCGCCGTAGGCGCGGGCAATGGAGTCCACGACCGGGCGCACGCGCAGCGCCACCGCGTGGCTCTGGTCCGCCCGCTCGTCCTTGGGCAGCAGGTTGACCTGCACGTCGGCCACGGTCGGTCCCGCGCGCAGGAAGTAGTGCCGCACGAGCCCGTTGAAGTTGAACGGGGCCGCGGTACCTGCGTAGACCTGGATGTCACGCACGGCCTCATCGCGTCCGACTGTGACCGCGAGGGCGTGCGCCACGTCGGAGGTCCGCTCCAGCGACGTACCCTCAGGCATGTCG
>JAOTVA010000006.1 GCA_029863645.1 Gemmatimonadota bacterium | reverse complement strand
TGCGGAACTCGATCAGAACAGTGTTCTCGAGGCACTCGGCCACTCGTTCTTCACGCTCTCCCTCGGCATGGGGGCGATGGTCACGTACGGGTCCTACATCGCCAAGCATCAGTCCATCGTGAAGGCATCCGCGGTGATTGTGCTGCTCGACACGCTGATCGCTCTGATCGCCACCGTCATCATGTTCACGGTGATCTTCACGGCGAGCATGCAGGACCAGGTGAGTGAGACCGGTACCGTCGGCATGCTCTTCATTGCCCTCCCGCAGCTCTTCTTTTCGGAAGGCACGGTCCCATTCGGGACGATCCTCGCGCCGCTCTTCTACGTGCTCGTCGCACTCGCGGCGCTCACTTCCACGATGTCGCTCCTGGAGGTGGTGGTCAGCTACCTCATCGACGAGAAGGACATCGCTCGTCACAAGGCCACGCTTCTGTCCGGCGGGGCGATCTTCGTCTTCACGATTCTCGCTGCCCTGTCCTTCGGGACCGCGCCGGGTCTCTCCACCATGGAGCTGTTCCCGGGCAAGGTCGGGTGGTTCTCGACCGCCGACCACTTCGTCTCCAACTGGATGCTTCCCACCGGGGGCTTCGCCATCACCGTCGCCACGGGCTGGTTCATGACCAGGGAAGCAAGCCACTCCGAGCTGGTCGATGGCACGGAGCCGAGGTGGTTCCACTACGGCGTGTGGCGCTTCTTCATTCGGTTCGTGGCGCCGGCCGCGGTCGGCGCGATCATCGTGGCGGTCTTCTTGGGCGTGGACTTCAGCTGACCGCACCTGAGGGCTCGAACGAAAGACGCCCCGCCGGTTCGTAAGAGCCGGCGGGGCGTTACTTCGAAGGATCGTCGCAGAATCTAGCGGCTGTCCTTCGCGGTCATGACGAAGCTCACGCACTGACCCTGGTTGCGGAAGCCGTAGTCGGCCCAGCGGCCGTTCGTGCAGTCCGCGCGTGTGGCAGGGTTCTCGGAAGGCAGCTCGGCGGGCAATTCCTCTGGATCCTCTTCAGGATTCTCTCCAGAGTCCGCACTCCCGTACGTGACCGTGAGGTTGTCGAGATACACAGCCAACTGCGGCATGCGGAGACCAACTTCCACGATTGTAGCACCATTGCCGCGCACCTCGAGCGCCACCCAAGAGCCGCGCATGCCATTCGACACGCTCGCCACTTCGGCGCCCTCGGCATCGTACCCGACCAGCGTCGCATCGCCACCGGCGTCGAATAGATAGGTCTCGATGGAGACGGCCGATGCGGCGGAAGGCAGCTGTACCCTGATTTCGCGCAGGGCCGCGCCGAACTCGGAGGGCACGAGCCCGATGGTTCCGTTCGGCGTGTTGCAGGGGGCAAGGTAGGCCGGGGTGGGAAAGACGAGATCTTCGTACGCTCCCGACGTGGTGACGAGAAAGCCACAGTTTACTGGCAGATTCTCGAAGTCGTAGGTCTTGGTGAGCTCCCCCTGGTCGGGCGGCCCCGCTGAAGCCATCGCCCCGGAGGGCAGAATCGCGGCTGTCAGCAACAGGCAAAGCAGTCGTGTGAATCGCATGGATGCTCCTTCGGTATCTGCCGGTCCGAGGCGGGCGGATGAGCGCACCCGGAAACCATCACGGGCCGGCCAGAATCCCCTTTTTGATGGACGCACGAGCGCCCGGTAGTCCTGCGAGCCCCCCAACAGTCACAAGTCTCACGCCATCGAACGTCGCGATGTGGTCCCATCACGTACCGCCGCTATAAGGTGCTATCATATAACGTGTTACAGGTTATTCTCGACCGTACAGCACTCTCTTTGGATGCGTTTTCCCACCACAATGCTTCCCACCACAGGCAAACCTTGCCGGGTACGTCGTGGTGACCCGCACGGGCCCCATGACTACCGGGAAGCGCCACCGCCTCCCGGGGGCACCCGCCAACGCACGCGGCCACGCCAGTGTCGTTCCTAGACACTTCGAACCGCGTGAGCCCGAAATCTCCCTCAACTGCATCAGATCTGACCTTGAATAATCTTGAAACGATTGGCCGCGTGCTGGCGCTTGGCCTCGTCTTGGTGTCGACCCCCGTGGGAGTTCTTGGGCAGACGCCGGACTCCGACCGGACCAGCTCCGCCAACCCAGGGACGCCGCTGCCCAACCTCGAGCAGTTCGGGCTGTTACCGGGCCGCCCGCGCGTGAGTCCGACACGCACCGACACGCCGCCGCGCATCGACGGCGTGCTGGACGATGAGGTGTGGAGGACGGCGGCCCACATCACCCAATTCACGCAACAGGCACCTCTCGACGGCGCGCCTGCCACCGAGGACACCGACGTCTACATCGCCTACGACTCCGAGCACATCTACTTCGGATTCCATGCGCACTACAAGGACCCGTCCATCATGCGCGCCAATCGAGGCGAACGGGACCGGGCGATGCGTGACGACCTCATGACCATCTACCTCGACACGTTCCTCGATCAGCAGCGGGGCTACGACTTCGACGTGAACGGCTACGGGGTTCAGGGTGATGGCGTCATGACGGCCGGAGGCCGCGGTGGAAGGGGCGGACGGGGCAGCATGGCCATCCCTCCGGCGGATCGGTCATGGGACGCGCTGTTCGATACGAGCGGCCGGATTGTCGACGACGGATTCGTCGCCGAGATGGCGATCCCCTTCAAGAGCCTTCGGTATCCCACACCCCGGGCCGGAGAACCGCATCGTTGGGGCTTTCAGATCGTGCGCGAAGTGAAGAGCAAGGACGAAGAGAATCAGGTCTGGGCGCCCATGTCTCGGGACGAGACGAGCTTCTTCGCGCAAATGGGACTTCTCGAGGGGATGACCGACCTCTCGACGAGCCGGAACCTCGAGATCCTACCGACGGTTACCGCCATCCAGTACGGATCAATCGACCCCACGCGTCCGGCCTTCGTAAACCAGGCAACCGATCCAGACGCGGGCGTGAATGTGAAGTACGGGATCACGTCGAACCTGACCGCCGACTTCACGGTGAATCCGGACTTCTCCCAGATCGAGTCCGACCGTCAACAGATCGAAGTCAATCAGAGGTTCCCACTCTTCTTCTCCGAGCTACGGCCGTTCTTCGTCGAGGGCTCGGAGATCTTCAGCATCACGGCCCCGGTCACGTTCGTGCACACCCGCACCATCGTAGACCCGGACTATGGGGCGAAACTCACGGGTCAGGTGGGGCGCATCTCGCTCGGCGCGCTCACCGCCAACGACCGGGCCCCGGGACGTGTGGACGACCCCAACGATCCTGCCTTCGACCGAACCGCGCAGACCTTCATTGGCCGGGCGCTCGTCGACCTGTACGCCGAGTCGAACGTCGGCGCCATTTTCACGGACCGTGAGTTCTTGGACGGGCACAGCCGCACCTTCGGTGTGAACGGCAACTTCCGCTTCAGCCCAATCATCTCCGGCGACCTCACAGCGGTCGGCTCCTGGCACAAGGATGCTGGAGCCACCGATCAGACCACTGGCGACATGGTATCCACGCGCATCAGCAGCAGCGGGCGGTCGCTCGGATGGTCGGTCAATGCCTACCAAATCTCTCCGGAATTCGAGACTGACGTGGGGTTCGTTCGGCGACGTGACCAACGCAACATCGCGGGCAACGTCCGGTATCGGTTCTGGCCCGAGAGCTGGATCATCAACTGGGGACCCTCGCTCAACTACAGCAGGAACTACGACTTCGACGGCGTGCTGGAGGACGAGAACTTCGGGAGTCGTCTGGAGTTTTCGTTCGCCCGTAGCATCAGCCTCAACGGCGGTTTCGATCGTGACATGGAGCGCTTCGGCGGCATCGACTTCGACAAGACGAGCTATTCGTTCGGAGGTCGGGTCAACACGTCGAGGACGTACGAGTTCGGCGGCAACTTCTCGTTCGGTGACGAGATCTACTACGCCGGTCTCGTCCTGGGGCGGCAACTCAACTGGAGTCTAAACGGCACGGTGCGGCCCACCTCGGCGCTCTCGGCCGGCCTCAACTTCACGTCTCGCCGGCTGACCGACCCGACGAACGGCGGCGCCGAAATCTTCGGCGTGCAGATCTTCCGGGCCCAGACCACGTACCAGATCACCGACCGGCTGGGCGTTCGCAACATCACCGAGTTCAACACCGCCGACGAGACCGTCGACCTCAACATCCTGTTCAACTACCGGGTGAACTCGGGCACCGTCCTCTACCTCGGCTACGACGACCACTACCAACAGGCCGACTTGATCGAGGGAGACATGGACGGCGACGGCGCGGTGGAGCAGCTCTTCTTCACCAACAACTTGCGCCGCACCAACCGGGCGATCTTCGCAAAGTTCCAGTACCTGATTCGGTACTAGCAGCCTACTCTCGAAAAAAGAAACCCCGGGGGGCCTGATGGCCCCCCGGGGTTCTTTCTTGTTGGCGCTGTCGTTACACGCTTAGAAGCCGACCGGTCGCTGCCCTGCCGGGCAGCCGGTCGCGCGATCATCCAGAGTGAAGTTCCTGTTGATATCGTACTCGGCCGAAGGCATGAGCACGCGCACAGCGCCCCCGAGCGCGCTCGTGTAGCCCGTGGTGATCCACTCGCCGAGCTGCCTCGGGAACCAGAGCTTTTCGTTGTTGAGGATCTTCGTGGACCAGTAGCGCGCCTCCAGCCAGAGCGCGCGCCGGCGCTCCTCGATAACCAGGTCATCAAACCGGTCGGCGTCAGCCTCCACGAGGGTGCGATAGACCCCCTGAACCAACGGGAGCCCGTCGAAGGTCCGTACCTGGTTCACGAAGTCGACGCCCGCCGAGCCGGCTCCGGCCGCCTGCGCCTGGATGAGCCGCATCTCGCGCCAGTTGATCATGGGAATATCATCGGCGAGCCCTAGGTACTTCTGGATGATGTAATCGGGTCCGCTTCCCGTATCGCCGATCGCATGTTGGACGCGGGTGTCCTTCTCTGTCCCGGCGTCGGCCAGCGTCAAGGGGTTCCCTGAATCGTCAATGGCCCGACCAGTCGCGGTCTCGATCGCGAGATCGATGTACCCAGTGAAAGGCAGAGGATTGGGCCACGGTACACCCGTGACGGGGTGTGACCCGAGCTCCGAAATACCTGTTTGGATCGTCGGAGAGATTATGTTGATCTGTCCCTGCAGGAAGCCCGCGGCCTGAATGCCACCGCCGTTGCCCTGGTAACTGCTCACCATGTTTCGGCGGTCCTCACCCTCCTCGCGGAGGATCCAGGCCATGTGGCCGTCGGAGACCGCCGCTGCGTCAGTCGCGGCCCCCACCAGGTCACCGTTCGCCCAGCGGATGCGCGACCTCAGACCCAGCACGGTCTGCTGTATGTCGCTGGTGACGGTCCCTTGCTGCGTATTGATGGCGAACGTGCCGCCGGCCGCGGCGATCTGGGCCAAGGCGCTGTCCGCCCAGCCTTCCGCGACGTCGAGGGTCTGGCTGAACGTCAGGAGTGGGCCCGCGTTGATCGCGAACTCGCAAAAGAACTCCCCGAAAACGTCCAGCGTGAGCGACTGGTAGAGCGCGAGCTTTGCCAGGAGCTGCGGCTTGTTCGCGATGGCATAGCCCTGAATATTCGCCCAGGTCTGAAATCCCTGACCCATCGCCGTGAGAAAGGGGTTGACCCACTCCGTGCTGTACGCGTCGCCGTCGCACGAGCCTCCGCCGGGAGTGGCGGGATACTGTGCATATCCGCCCGCCACGCCGACAGTCCTCTGGAAGTTGTCTTCGTTACCGGAGGCCGTAGCCGCGAACGACGAGTAGGCGCATTCGACGCTCGCCGCGACCGAATTCACCTGCAGCGCGGCCGTCGCCGGGTTATTCAACGCGTCTTCCGTGACCGCGGACGGCAGACTCACCTCGAGCAGCGAGTCGCACCCCGCCATGACCAGCAGAGCCGCGCAGCTGAGCGCCGCCACAGTGTTCGTCGATCTGGTTCTATGCATGATCAGTTCCTGTTCCAAGTCCATTGGCTCGCGGGAGTCGCATTCCATGCTAGAAGCTCACGCGCAAGACTGCGCTTATGCTCGCGATGGGCGGTGTCTCCCATAGCTGGATCGCCGACGGTTGGCTGCCGTTGATGGCGTACTCCGCGTCGTAGATGGGTGCGTCCGCAAGGTCCGTATCCACCTTCTGCCAGAGCATGAACACGTTGTTGGCCGACAACGAGAACGACGCCCGATCGGCGCCGATGCGACTCAGGATGCCGGAAGGCAGATTGTAGCGGAGGCCGAGTTGACGCATCCTCCAGAAGGACGCGGGGTAGCGGCCCTGGTACCGATCGTCCGCATAAGCACCGAAGAGCCTCCCGGCGAGCCAGATCGGATCGGTCCGCTCGACCGCCTTACGGCAGTTGCGGAAGAAGCCGCACCCGTACTGGGCCTCGACGTTCGCGAGCCAGCGACCGTACTGCCCCTCCGCGAGTGCGAAGATCTGGAGATCGTTGAAGAGCGTGAGCGTCGGACCTATGTGGATCGCGTAGTTCGAGTAGGAACGACCCAAGAGAAGGCCCTGCTCGTTGTAGTCGCTGCAGAGAATCGTCGCGCCGCCCTGGATGATATTCGGGCCGCCCGCTACCGCCGGGACCCCGCCGTCACACATGGCAGTAGCGAGATCGACCGACGTCCCTGCGGCGTTCATGTTCGCCGAGCGGATGATGTAGTCGCTTGCGACGTTCGGGAACGGCCAGCCGATCTGGAAGTTCCCGGTCGGCCGGATGTCCTGGCCGAGCGATGTGATCTCGTTGTTCGTGTAGTCGGCAGCGAAGGTGATGTCGAAAGCCACGCTCTCGCCTCGGTAGATCCGCGTGTCGAGTGCTGCTTCCCATCCCCACGTGTGCATCTCGCCGAGATTCGCCTGCCTCGAGCCGGTGAGGCCCGTTGTCGGGGCGAGCGACTGGCTCACGAGCATGTCGTTCACATTGGTCGTGTAATAGCTGAATTCGCCAGCGAGGCGGTCGTCGAGCAAGGCGACGTCGAAGCCGAACTCCAACTCCGTGCTCACCTCCGGACCGATGTCGGGGTTACCCGCAGTCGACGGAATGAGGCCGTTGCCATCGTGACCAGGGAACGTGGCGTAGAGCGTCT
The DNA here is from genome assembly GCA_029863645.1 of Gemmatimonadota bacterium. Classification (GTDB taxonomy): domain Bacteria; phylum Gemmatimonadota; class Gemmatimonadetes; order Longimicrobiales; family Gaopeijiaceae; genus UBA2982. The sequence continues at coordinate 74,800 of JAOTVA010000006.1, read as the reverse complement.
GGGACGCAAACGTGCTCGGCTGCCTCCCGGACTTACCCCAGGCGCCGCGGAGGCGGAGACTGTTCACGGCATCGAAGCCCCAGAACGACTCCTCCGAGAGCACCCAGGACCCCGACACCTTGGGGTAGTACTGGAGATCGAAGGTGGACCCGAATGCCGAGTTGTCGTCGGCCCGGACCGCACCGGTCAGGAAGATCCTGTCCTGCCAACTCAGTTCCTCCTGCACGTAGAACCCGGCCGTCTTGTTCTCGATCGACGTGAAGTCGAGCTGGCGATCGGCGAACTCCGTTTGATCGAGGACGGTCTGAACGGCGGTCGGGAATCCCCGACCCGACGCTTCTAGCTCTTCGTGCAGACGCCGGTAGTACTGGACACCCACCGAGGTGCTGGTACTGAAGGACTCGGTGACGTCGTATCCGCCGCTCACCGAATAGTCGAAGGTGATGTTCTCGTCCAGGGGCGTCCCGTAGATGATGGAGCCCTGCGGCGCATTGGCGAAGTCCTGGTCGGGGGGGAGGTAGGCGTTGTTCACCGCGGTTCCCCGATCTATGCCGAACGTCAGGCGCTGGGAAAGCCAGCCGCCGTAGTCGTGCGTGGCAGTCAAGCTCCCCGTGAAGCGACCGTAGGCCCGGTAGATGTCGACATCGTTGTAGGCCTCCGGGAATTTCGTGTAGAAGCCCAGGAAGCCCTGGCCGAGCGACTCGTCCCTGGTGGTCGTCGCGGGGTTGTCTGCCCGGAGACGGGGTAGGTTCGAACCGACGGCTGCCGCGATCTGGGTCCAAAGCCCGCCCTCTTCGTCCACCGTGGCGAACGCCGTCTTACCCTGGCTGTAACCCACGGAGAGGTCCACGTTGATGTTTTGGCCGAACAGCACGGTCACGTTTGCCCGAGCGCTCGCCTGCCCGTTGGTGTTGTTGGGAACGATACCCGTCTCGTCCATCCAAGAAGCCCCGGCGTAGTAGCGCACCTGATCGACGCCACCGCGGACGCTGCCGTTGAAGCGCCTCATGGGACCGCTAGTGAAGAGGTCGTCGGAGCCCGAGTTGGGCGTGAAGTGTGAGTTGACGTTGAAGAGTGGGTCGCTCGCGTCCGGGAGTCCGGCGAACCGGCCCGTGCCCCTCAAGTAGTCGTTCGCCTCATCGTAGATGTTGTACTCGAGGACCTGGTCGGACGGGCACTGCGACGCCAGCACCTGACACGCGTGCTGAGGACCGACCGTCCCGGCCGGATCCACCATGAAGTTGGAACCGCCGCTGACTTCGAGATCGAACTGGGGCGCGCCCACGTTCCCGCGCTTCGTGATGATCTGGATCACGCCCGCGGAAGCTTCGGTGCCGTAGAGCGTCGCCGCCGACGGACCCTTGATGACCTCGATGCTCTCGATGTCTTCAGGATTGAGGTCGTTAATGGCGCTCCCATTCTGGCTGGCCCCCGTGCTCGGACCGGCCGTCGCATCGTTGTTCACACGGACGCCGTCCACATAGATCAGCGGCTGGCTGCCGAGCGACGTACTCGAGACGCCCCGAATGGTGATGCCCGCTCCGCCGCCCACCGAGCCGTTGGTGGTACCGAAGCGGAGGCCAGGAGAGCGCGCGGCCATGAGGCCCTGCATGCTATTGATGGCACCCTGGTCCGTGACCGCGGAGGCAGAAAGCACCTCGATGGAGTTCCCGAGCGCCCGACGTTGCGTACCGCCCGCCGTCCCGGTCACGATGACTTCTTGGAGTCGCAGCGCCTCTTCAACGATGCGGAAGTCCGCCGCGGTGGTTTGCCCGGCGGTCACCGTGATCGTCGCAGTGGCCTCGCGGTAGCCGATCCGTTGCACGGTGACCGTGTGCTGACCAACCGGCACGTTCAGCAGCAGGTACGATCCGTTCTGCTGTGTGAGCGCCCCTAGGTCGAGGGCTTGGATGAAGACCTGCGCGGCGGCGACGGTCTGGCCGCTCTGCTCGTCCGTGACTCGGCCGACGATCGTACCGGTCTGGGCCGAGACCACGGGCGCGGAGATCAGGAGCGCCGAAGCGACGACTCCAATGGTGCGCGTCCAGCTTGAACAATGTAAGCGCATGTTACTCCTCCTAGGGTGTTTTGCTCTCCTCCCCTCCTCCCAGCCGCCCACCACCACACACTGCTGCACCGATTGGTTCCAGCGGTGGAACCAGTCGCAAACGGCACTATACAGCGCGAGAGGGCCGCGCGCACGGGGGGGAGCGAAAGAATCTTTCTGGCCAGAGAGACTCGACCTGCCAGCCCTTGGGGCACTCGCGCCCGCCCGGCCCGGTCCTATAGTCTGATAGCCAGGAATTGAAGCCTCGGCCCGAGGCGTCGTCAGGAGGCGAGAGATGCTGCGAAGAGCAACAACTACGGCCCGACTCATCCCATTCCTGCTCGGGCTCGGAGTGTGCGCCACGCCCGCATGCGTCCTCGCCCAGGAGCTCCCTCGGGGGACCCCCGAGGAGGTCGGCCTTTCGTCCGAGAGATTGGCGAGGGTGAGCGAGGTGTTCAGCGGCTACGCCGATGAGGGCCGCATGGCCGGCGCCGTCGGAATGGTCGTGCGGCACGGCAAGTTGGCGTGGGTCGACGCCTGGGGTTCGCGGGACGTGGCCGAGCAAGACCCCATGCAAGCCGACGACATCTTCCGCATCTATTCCATGACGAAGCCGATCACATCCGTCGCGGTCATGATGTTGTACGAGGAGGGCCTCTTCTTCCTCGACGACCCCGTCGGGCGGTACCTGCCGGAACTCGCCAACCTCCCCGTGGCCAAGCTGGCTGAGGCGACCGGGCCCGACGACATCCCGACGGAACGCGCGGCCCGACAAATGACGATTCGTGACCTGCTCAGGCACACATCGGGGCTGACCTACGGGACTTTCTCGAATACGGCGGTCGACCAACTGTATCGCCGAGACGACGTCGGCAACCAGACGACTCTGGCCGACATGGTCACCGCGCTCAGCGACGTCCCATTGGCCTATCATCCGGGCACCACGTGGAACTACAGTCTGTCGACCGACGTGCTGGGTCGGCTCGTGGAAGTGCTTTCTGGTCAAACCTTCGATGCCTTCCTGCGGGAGCGGATCTTCGAGCCGCTCGGCATGGACGACACCGGCTTCTTCGTGCGCCCGGCCGATCGAGACCGTTTTGCCCAGATCTACGGACATGCGGGCGGACGCGGTGGCCCCCTCACGCTCGAGGCCCAAGAGACTGGCGGCTACACCCCCGAGGTGACTCGCTTCTCGGGGGGCGGCGGACTCGTCTCGACCGCCCGGGACTATTCGCGCTTCGCCCAAATGCTGCTCAACGGCGGTGAGTTGGACGGATACCGCATCCTGAGCCCCACGACCATCGACCTGATGACCACCGACCATCTCGGGGACGACGGCACGAGCTTCCTCGCGCCCGGATGGGGATTCGGACTCGGCTTCACCATCAAGAACCAGCCGGCACTCGATGGACTGCCGGACTCGGTGGGCACCTATTACTGGTTCGGCGTCGCGGGCACGTCCTTCTGGATCGACCCTGATCGGGACCTGATCGGGATCTTCATGATTCAGATCCGCCCGAACCGGGACGTGAACTTCCGTGACCAGTTCAAGCGGCTCGTGTATCAGGCGGTCGTCGACTAGCGCTCGATCCCCTCCGGAGCCGGCGGCGGGAAGATCCCCTTCTCCAACCACGTGTACTCGCCCTTCAGGACGCCCTGGGCGAGGCGGTACGCATCCCCGTCCGTGTCGTTGAACAGGTCGTCGAAGAGATCGTCGATGCGCTGACGGGCCCGCTGACAGAACAGATCCGCAAGCCGGATGGGGCTCTGGTCGGACGGATTCGCTTGGACCTTCGCCGTGGCCTGGACCACGGAGGCACACATCGCGAAGAGCTCCGCGCCGATGTCCACCAAACGGAATAGCACCGCCTGCCGCCGCTCCAGCTTCGCACCGTAGCGTGCCATCGCCATCGCGATCGAGCGCGCCAGCCGATGCGACGACCGGTCAGCGAATGCTATGTGACCCGACAGTTCCCCGTAGCGTCCGTAGGACGGCTTGCGGCTCCAGCCCACGAGGTTCTTGCCGATCCACCCGGCCATGTGGACACCCAGCCCGACGGCATCCTTGGCCTTGTCGCCGAGCGCCGAGTCCGGGTCGGCCACCGCACCGGCCTTCCTGAGGTGCGGGTCCACCGCCTCACGCGCGATGAACAGGCGCATGATCTCGGAGGAGCCCTCGAAAATCCGGTTGATCCTCATGGACCGGAGCATCTGCTCGACGGCGATCGGGGCCTCCCCGCGTGCCTCGAGCGATTCCGCCGTCTCGTAGCCGCGCCCGCCACGCACCTGCATGGTCTGGTCGGCCACACGCCAGCCGACCTCGGAGTTGAAGAGCTTACCCATGGCAGCCTCGAGGCGGAGGTCGAACTTGCCGTTGTCGGCCAGAGCCACGCCCAGGTCCGCCACAGCCTCCATCGCGAAGGTGTCCGACGCGATCGAAGAGATCATGTGGGCGACTGCCTCGTGCTTCCCGATCGGGGCACCCCACTGCGTCCGCACAGTCGCCCACTCGCGAACGACCTGTAGGCACCACTTGCCCGCCGCGGCGCACGTCACAGGAATCGCGAGGCGTCCCGTATTGAGCGTCACGAGCGCCAACTTCAGACCCCGTCCCTCTTCCAGGAGTCGGTTTTCGACCGGGATTCGGACGTTCTTGAATGAGACGACTCCGTTCTCGATGCCGGGGAGCCCCATGAAGGAGCACCTGTGGGTGACTTCGACGCCGTCCCAACCCATTTCGACGATGAAGGCGGTGATCTTGCCCGGTGAGCCGTCGCCGCTCGGCGTACGAGCCATGACTACGAGCAGCTCCGCGAGCGGCGCGTTGGTGCACCAAAGCTTCGTGCCGTTGAGCACGTACTCCGAGCCATCGTCGCTCAGTACCGCCTCGCAGCGCATACGCGCCGGATCGCTGCCTACGTCGCTCTCGGTGAGCGCGAAGCCGGAGATGGCGCCCTGAGCGAGCCGCGGCAGGTACTTCCTCTTCTGCTCCTCGGTGCCGAAGACCACGAGCGGCTGCGGAACGCCGATGGACTGATGCGCCGACAGCGTCGACGAGATTGTTGAGCTGTGCGAGCCCGCCAGAGCCAGGGCCGAAGTATAGGTGCGCTGTGTCAGGCCGAGTCCGCCGTACTCCTGTGGAATCTTCATTCCGTACGCGCCGAGTGCCGTCAGCCCGGCGTGCACGTCCGCGGGCATGCCGGGTTCGCGGTCGAGGGCGCGACCGTCGACCGTCTTCAGGAAGGCCTCGAACTTCTGCAGGAACTCTCGTCCGCGCTCGCCATCGTCCTTCTTGGACTTCGGGAACGGGTCGATGAGGTCCATGCGTAGGCGGCCCAGGTACATCTCCCGCACGAAACTCGGAAGCTTCCACTCGGTCTCACGGGCGGCCTCGGCGACCTGCCTGGCCTCTCGCTCCGAAATCTCCCGATGCTTGGGCTTCTCGGCCGGAGCGGCTTCGACGGTGTCAGTGGTCGTGCTCATGGTCATCCCTCAACTGCTGGTGATGCGCTCCAATCTCACAATACCGCCTCCACGAGGTAGGGCCCGCCTTCACTGAACCCTCGCTCGAGTCCGCGCGCGAGCTCTTCGGCCGTGGTCGCCCGAACACCCCGAACGCCCATCGACTTGGCAAGTCCCACCCAATCCAGAGTCGGGCGAGACAGGTCGAACAGATCACGGGTCGAATCGGACGGGTCGCCGGCACCGACGCGGCTGTACTCCATCTCGAGAATCGCATATCGGCGATTAGCAAAGATAACGGTTGTGACGTCCAGTTCCTCCCTAGCCTGCGTCCACAGTGCTTGGACCGTGTACATGCCGCTGCCGTCTGCCTGCAGCGAAAGCACCTTCCGATCTGGGCAGGCGACCGCGGCGCCGGTGGCCGCCGGCATGCCCTGGCCAATCGCGCCACCCGTGAGGTCGAGCCAGTCGTGAGGCGCAGAAGTCGTGGTGAACCCCGGGATGGGCGTTCCCGCGGTTGCCGCCTCGTTCATGACGATCGCGTGGTCAGGCAGAAGGTTCGCGATGACCTGCGCGATGCTCTTCGGCGTGAGGGTTCCGGTTGGCAACGGAGGCCGCTCCTCCGGCGCCGTCGCGGGAACGGCTTGGGTGGCATCGAGGGCGTCGACGAGTGCGTCGAGGGCCGCCATCGCGTCCTCGGCAGGCTCGGCCAGCGCATGCACCGAGCAGCCGGGAGGGGTGAGCTCGCTCGGCATGCCGGGATAGGCGAAGAAGGAAACCGGAGCCTTGGTCCCGACAGTGACCAGGTGGCGCGTCCCCTCGAGCAGGGCCACGGCCTGCTCGCCCAAGTACGGGAGCCGCGGAACGTTCACACGTCCGGCACCGCGCGCGATGCGTGTCACGAACGTGTCGGTGAACACTCTCGCGCCTGTCGCAACCGCGATCCGACCAAGAAGAACAAGCCCTTCTTCGCAAAGCGCCGGCCCGTTCACTAGGAGCGTACCGGAGGCCCCCGCCGCGCGCAGCGTCCGGGCGACCTCCTCGACGCGCGCAGCGTCGGGAGCGAGGGGTGTGCGGCGCGGCACGGGATCCACGTGCATCCCCGGCGCTTCCCATGCGGTGTCCGCAGGCAAGATCAAGGTCGCGACCTGACCGGGTGGGCCATAACTCGCGGCCACGGCTTCCGCACCGTCCCTGGCTACGGACACAGCGTCTCGCGACACCCGAAGCCAGCCCGATACCGCAGACGCGATGCTCTCTATGTCCGACGTGAGCGGTGCGTCGAGGTGACGATGGTACGTCGCGTGGTCACCGACGATGTTCACCACGGGCACGCGAGCGCGCCTCGCGTTGTGCAGATTCGCGAGCCCGTTCCCCAAGCCAGGGCCGAGGTGAAGGAGCGTGCACGCGGGCTTGCCCTTCATGCGAGCGTAGCCGTCCGCTGCCCCGGTCACGACCCCCTCGAAGAGGCCGAGGATCGCCCGCATCTCGGGCTGGGCGTCCAGGGCCGCCACGAAGTGAATCTCTGAAGTGCCGGGGTTGGTGAAGCACACCTCGACCCCGCTGCCATAGAGCGTCTGCACCAGGCTGCGGGCGCCGTTCATGGGAAGACGATCACTCCGCGGGCATTCTTGCCCGCCACCAGATCCACGAAAGCCTGCGGGGCCTCGTCGATCGAGTAAGTGTTCGTGATCAGCTCGTCCAGCATCAAGCGGCCGGCCTGGTACAGGCCCAGGAGTCTCGGGAAGTCATCGCGTGGGCGCGCCGAACCGAAGTAACTGCCCATGAGCTTCTTCTCTGCGAACGTAAGGCTCGCAGTGCTGATGGACGTCATATCGTCCGGCGGCGCGACACCGACCACCACAGCAGTCCCGCCCTTCCGGATCGCGCCGTAGGCCTGTGCGACCACGGCACCGCTGCCCACACATTCGAAGGCGTAGTCGGCACCGCCGCTTGTGAGTTTCCGCAGCGTGCGGACGACCTTGGGATCGGCGCTCGCGTTCACCGTGTGCGTCGCGCCGAACTTTCGTGCGAGCTCTAGTTTCTCGTCCATGGTGTCGACTGCCACGACCATCGTCGCGCCCGCGAGCACACATGCCTGAATGGCGTTGAGCCCGACCCCTCCCGCGCCGAACACGACAGTCGTAGAGCCGGGCTCGACCCGCGCGGTGTTGAAGACAGCGCCCACGCCCGTCATCACGCCACAACCGATGAGCGCCGCGCGGTCGAGGGGTATGCTCTCGTCGATGCGGACCAGGCTATCGACATGTAACGTGGCGAACTCCGCCATCACGCCGCACCCAGTAAAGACGTTGAGCGGGTCACCGTTCTCGTCCGTGGTCGGAACCGATCCGTCCGGAAGCGTAGACACGGCTCTCGCAGCCTGGTCGCAGATCGAAGGGCGACCGGTAACGCAGTAGCGACACTTCCCGCACATGCTCACGAACATCGTGACTAAGTGGTCTCCGACAGACAGCTCGGTCACGCCCTCACCGACCTCGACGACGACGCCGGCTCCTTCGTGCCCGAGCACGAGCGGTGGCGGAATGGGGATGGTGCCGTTCGTGGCGGACAAGTCGCTGTGGCACACGCCACATGCCCCGAGCTTGATGGTCACCTCGTCACGACGCGGACCCCTGACCCGAATCTCCTCCACCGCGACCGAGTCGTTGCCCTCACGGTATACGACGGCCTTGGCTCGCCTGCTCACATCGGTGGTCACGTCGGCTCCTGGAGGCCGGTCAGCCAGTCGCGGAGCGCGACGCCGATCTCATCCGGCGAGTCCTCTTGAATGAAGTGGCTCCCGCGCACGGTCACTTCGTGCTGGTTCGGCCAGGTGCGCGCGAAGTCCCTTTGGGCCCCAACGAGAATCGAGCCGGGCTCCGCATTGATGAACAGCTTCGGCACGTCGCTCGATGCGAGCCAGGCGGCGTAGTCGCCCACGATCTCGACCATATCGGCAGGCTCGCCGTCGATGGGAATCTCTCTCGGCCAGGTCAACGTCGGACGGCGAGATTCACCCGCTAGCGCAAACGGCGCACGATAGACGGACATCTCTTCCTCCGTGAGCGGTCGCAGAACGGCTGAGGGTAGGATGCGCTCGACGAACACGTTCTTCTGCAGGACGATCTCCTCGCCGGCGTCCGAGCGCATGGCCTGGAAGATCGGGCGGGCGGCCTCGGGCCAGTCATCCCACGTGACGGGTTTCACGATCGCCTCCATGTAGGCGATGCCCCTCACGGCCTGGGGGTGGCGGCGGGCCCAGTCGAAGCCCAGCCCCGAGCCCCAGTCATGGATGACGAAAACGACCCCGTCCTGCGCACCGACCTCGTTCAGCCACGCATCCAGATATCTGCGGTGATCGACGAAGCGATACCGACCGTCTGATGTGGGTCCTGAGCCACCCATCCCGATGAGATCAGGCGCGAGGCAGCGGCCGAGGTCTTCGACGTGGGGGATCACGTTGCGCCACAAGTAGGACGAGGTCGGATTCCCATGCAAGAACACGATCGGCCCACCGGCGCCCGCTTCCACGTACGCCATGTGGGAGTCCAGCACGGGCACGGTGCGGAGCTCCCCGAGGGGTCGAGCGGGCAACGCGTTCGTCACTACTCAGCCCGCGTCGTCGAGCCGGACGACCATCTTGCCGATGTTCGCGCCGGTGAACAGGCCGATGAAGGCATCAGGAGCCGACTCGATGCCCTCGTACACAGTCTCGCGGTACGTCAGCTGCCCGTCCGCGAGCCATCCGCTGACGTCCCGCATGAAATCCTTACGCATGTGCCGGTAGTGCCGCACCAGGAATCCGCGGATGTTGAGCCCCAATCCGATCGCTCGCGCCAGATTCGTCGGTCCCGGAGCCGCCTCGGTGTCGTTGTACATGGAGATCGCACCGCACAGAGCGATGCGTCCGAACTCGCGCATCGCGCCGATGCCCGCCTGCAGGAGCTCCCCACCGACATTGTCGAAGAAGACGTCGACACCTTCCGGCGCACCCTCGCGGATGTGCTGGCGCGGCTGACCCTCGTGATAGTCGAACGCGTGATCGAACGCGAGATCGTCTACGAGATATCGCACTTTTTCCGCACTTCCTGCCGTGCCGACGACACGGCATCCTTTGATCTTCGCAATTTGGCCCGCGACGCTTCCGACCGCGCCCGCGGCGCCGGAGACGAACACGGTCTCCCCGTCCTTGAGGCTGGCTGCTCCGAAGAGCCCGGTGTAGGCGGTCATTCCGGGCATCCCCAGGACGCCAAGGTAGGCCGAGGCGGGCGCTCGCAGCTCGCCAAGTGGGGTCACTTCGTCGCCGGCACAGGTGAAAACTTCACGCCAGCCGAAGTTGCTGAGCACATGATCTCCCGGAAACAGGCCCGGGACCTGCGACTCAACCACCTGACCCACCGCCCCACCCGTCATCGTCGCACCCAGGCCGAACGGAGCCACATAGGACTTCCGGTCCCGCATGCGACCCCGCATGTACGGGTCCACACTGAGAAAGAGATTTCGGACAAGGACCTCGCCCGGGCCGGGGTCCCCAATGTCCGCCTCGACCACCCGGAAGTCGTCCGGCGTCGGCGTTCCAGGGGGGCGTCCGACCAAGTGCACTTCACGACTCTTCATACTGCGCTCCTTCCAAGTGGATCCTAGACTCCGATGTACGCTCGACGGACCTCCTCGTTGCCCATGAGGTCGTCCTGATCGCCTTCCAGAACAACGCGGCCCTCCTCCATCACGTATCCGCGATGGGCGACCTTAAGCGCCGCGTGCGCGTTCTGCTCCGCGAGCAGGACGCTCGTGCCTCCTTGGTTGATCCTGAGGATGGACTCGAAAACCTCTTCCACCACCAGCGGGGCCAGCCCCAGCGACGGCTCGTCCAGCAAGAGGAGACGGGGCCGCGCCATGAGCGCCCTCCCGATCGCCAACATCTGCTGCTGCCCACCACTGAGCGTGCCGGCCGCGTCGTGCTCCTTGTCCCGCAGGGCCGGAAACAACTCGAAGACCTCATCCATCGTTTGGCGGACCACATCCGGGGCCTTTCGCTGCACGTAGGCACCGAGCCGGAGGTTCTTCGTAACGGAAGCTTCTGGGAAGAGGTGCTTGCCCTCCGGTGCGTGTGCGATGCCCGCCGCCACGAGCCGATGCGCCGTCCAACTCGTGATGTCCTCTCCCTCTAGGCGTATCGCTCCTCCTACGGCCGGGTGCAATCCGCTGATCGCCCGAAACAGCGTGCTCTTGCCAGCGCCGTTCGCGCCCAGCAAGACGACGATCTCCCCGTGACGGACGTCGAGGCTCACTCCGCTCAGCGCGTCGAAGGACCCGAAACGCACACGCAGGCCACGGATCTCAAGCATCGTGGTCGGCCCCCAGGTACGCATCGATGACCTTGGGGTCGCTGCGGATCTTTGCGGGCGGGCCCTCGGCGATCTTCTTGCCGTAGTTGAGGACTGCCACGTGGTCGGCCAGGTCCATGACCATGCGCATCTTATGCTCTACGAGACACACGGTGACACCGCGCTCGACGGCTACCGAGCGTATGAGCGCGGTCAGCCCCTCTGTCTCGTGCGGATTGATGCCCGCAGCGGGCTCGTCCAGGAGGAGCACACGGGGCTCGGTCGCGAGCGCCAGCGCGACGGCCACGCGCTTGCGTGCCTCCTGGGAAATGTTGGCCACCAGGACGTCTGCGAGGTCCCGAGCTCCCGTAAACTCCAACGCCTCGAGCGCGTTCTCGCGGCTCTCCGCCTCCTCACGACGGTGGCGACGGGAGCGCAGGACCGCGTCGAACACGTTGCTGCGCGTATGCAGGCGCCGGCCCACGATTACGTTGTCCAGGACGGAAGCGGCGGGGAACAGCTGCGTCGTTTGGAACGTCCGAGCCACCCCCAGTCGCGCGACCTTGTGTGGCGGTAGGCCTGATACGTCCTCGTCGTCGATGAGCACCCTACCGGCTGTAGGTGCATAGAAGCCTGCCACCACATTGAAGAACGTCGTCTTGCCAGCGCCGTTCGGACCGATGATCGCGGTGATCTTGCCCGCCGGGACCTCCAGATCGACCTGGTCGACGGCCTTCAAGCCGCCGAAGCTCATTCCGAGCTGCTCGACGCGCAGCGTGGCCGCACCGCTCATTGGTCCGCCTCGCGACGCGTGAGCCTCTCGAACAGGACCTTACCCTGTCCGGCCAGCCCACCTGGGAAGAAGACGACGACAAGGATTAGGATGGGGCCCAGGATCATCAGTGTGTATTCCTGGAACGCCTGCAGGGCCTGCATGAGACCCATGATGAGGATCGTGCCTACAAGGGGGCCGGGCAGCGAAGCCACGCCGCCGATCATTAGATAGACCAGCATGTTGAAGGTCATGGGAACGTCGCCCACGTCAGGCCCGATCGAACCCGAGAACGCCGCATACAGCCCGCCACCCAGGGCCGCCAGCGCTGCGGAGATCACGAACGAAAGTTGGTGCGTGCGTCCGGCGTCGATGCCGACGGCGCGCGCGAGCTCTTCGCTGTTTCGCACGGCGAGAAACGTTCGCCCGACCAGCGAGTGCATCAGGCTCCACACCACGTAAATGGTGAAGACCAGGAAGGCGAGGGCGAGGTAGTACTGAGAGTTCAGCGAAGTGAAACTCAGCGGTCCGATGCTGCCGGGGGCCGGAATCCCAATCAGCCCGTCGGTACCGCCGGTGAGGCTCTCCCATCGCTCGATGACGATGACGATCATCACGCCCACCGCGAGCGTAAAAATGGCGAAGTAGTCGTGCCGCGTACGGAGGGCGGCCAGCCCGATGAGGTGACCCAGCAGGCTGGTGAACGCGAGCGCGATAGGAAGCGCGAGCCAGAACGAGAACCCGTAGTCCGAGGTGAGTATGCCGACGGTGTAGCCGCCGATGCCGTAGAAGCCGGCGTGAGCCAGCGAGAGCTGACCCGTGTACCCGAGCATCACGTTCAGTCCGTACACCGCGATCGCGGTCACGTAAGCCGACACCGCGACGCTCACCAGATACGGGTTGTTCACCAAGAGCGGAAAGAGGATCGCGAGCACGAGGGGCACCCCGAGGGCGACCGCCCGTCTCACATGAGCCGAGCCCACCTCACACACCCTTCTGGAACAGGCCCGTCGGCCGGAAGACCAGCACCAACACGAGCAGGGCGAACGCGATCAACTCGGAAAAAGCGAAGGCCACGTAGGTGCCGGCCATCGTCTCGGCCAACGCGAGGAGGTATCCCCCCAGGATGGCGCCTGGCACGCTCCCCATGCCTCCCAAGATCACGATTACGAATGCCTTGAGGATGATGACCGCACCCATGGTCGGGAATACCAGGACGAGCGGCGCAATGAGCGCGCCGGCGATCGCCGCCAAGGCCCCCGAGATCGCGAACGTGATCAGCGCCACGCGGCGGGTGTCGATGCCCACCAGAAGCGCGCCTTCGCGGTCCTGGGCCATGGCCTCGATGCTCATTCCGACGAGTGTGCGCTTCAGCAGGAAGTACAGGCCCGCCATAGCGACGATGGCCGCTACGATCACAAGGATGCGCTGCTCGGTGATGTTGATACCGAAGGCGGTCACGACGCCATCGAGCGGCGTAGGGACCGGCCTGAAGTCTGGGCCCCAGATCACGTCGGCGGTGCCCTCGAGAAAGAAGAGCACACCCAGTGCGGCGATCATCGCGTGCACGGACGACTTCCCCTCGAGCCTGCGAAATACAACGAACTCCATGGCCGCGCCCATCACCGCGATCACGACGACGGCGACGGCGATCGCGAGCGCATACGACCCGCCCACCGCCGTCAGCATCACGTACACGACGTACGCGCCGGCCATGTAGAGCGCCCCGTGGGCGAAGTTCGGCACTTTGAGCACACCGTAGACCAGCGTTAGCCCGAGGGCGACGAGAGCGTATACGCTGCCCAGTGCTATGCCGTTGACGAACTGCTGGGCAAAGAGCGTCAAGCGCCGGCGCTTCTACCGGAGCTGGGTGCTGGCGGGCACCGGAATCGGCACGGCGATGAACTCGCCGTTCAACACGTGGGCTGCGAACACGGCTCGGGTCAGGTGCCCGGCATCCGTGACGCCCCCCATATCGAAGATCCGGAGTTCGTCAGGCATCGTGCGCGCCGCTTCGCCGATACGCGCGCGGATGGCCTCCGGGTCGGTGGTCGTCCCGGCCAGCTCCATCGCACGAGCGACCAGGTGCAGGCCCTGGTAGTTGATCGCCACTTCGCTCGTCGGCACCTGAAAGTCCTGTCCAAAGCGCTCGTGATAACGCGCGACCCAGCCAGGAGTGCCCTCCGTAGGGTAGAGCGACTGCGGATACACACCCACCGCGCCCTCGAGCGCCTCCATGGAGACGATGTCGAGCATCTCCATGAACTTGGCCTGGTCCATAATGAGGAATCCGCCCCCGAAGCCCTGCTCACGAGCGGCCCGGATCACGAGAGCCGTCGGCTGAGAAGGCCCACCGATGAACAGGACGTCCGGGTTGTCTGCCAACGCGCGGCTCACCGCGCCCGTGAAATCCGTCGTCGTGTTGTAGTCGACGCCGTGGTCGCGGCCCACCGTCCCGCCGCGGCTGGTCCACTCGGCCGTGACACTTTCAGTCCACGCTCGCCCGTAGGCCGTAGTCGTGCCCAAGAGAGCAAGCCTGTTACCGAAACGAGGCATCAGCACGTCGATAAACGGCTCCTGGTAGCCATCGAAGCGCGGCGGCAGCATCACCATGAGCGGGTTCTGCGCCTCGAGAATGCTGGGCTCGCTGCTGTACGCCAACAGCAGGAATTTCGGCTCCCGCAGGTTGATCTCCTGCAGTGCGCGAATTCCCCCGGCGTGGGGCACGAGAATGACGGCCGGTTGGTTCTGCTGTAGCAAGCGTCGCGCCGCCGTTGAAGTCTCGTACGGCAGGTAGCGGTCATCGGCGGTAACGATCTCGAAGCGATGAGCCCGCCCGTCCACCATGAAGCCACCCGACTCGGCGATCTCGTCGGACGCCATCTGCAGCCCACGCAGGACGTTACGCCCATAGTACGCGGCGCCGCCGCTCAGCGGCCCAGCGAAGCCGATGGGGACCACTTCCAGGCCGTCCTCGCCCGCGCCCCCTTCACCACCGCACGCGCCGGCTAGGAATACCACGCTCGCCAACAGAACGAGCCTGCCCGCAGAACCTGATCTCCGCCTGATGCGTCTCATCCCGGGGCTCAAATGCCCATTTGCTCCGCTAGCTCGATGAAGCTCATCGCGTTGTAATCGAAGCGCGGGTCAGGGCTCAGATCGACCTCGCGGTTCGGCCCATACTCGAGGGGCCTGTGCACGAGTGCCGTCTTGAATCCGATCGCCTTGGCAGCGACGAGGTCACCCCGATGCGCCGCCACCATCATGACCTCGGTCGGTGGAAGGCTCAACAGATCCGCCGCCTTCTCGTACACCTCGGGATCGGTCTTGTAGTGACCGGTCAGCTCCGCAGAAAGCACACAGTCCCAAGGGAGGCCGGCATTCTTGGCCATGTTCGTCAACAGGGAGACGTTACCGTTGGACAGCGTGCTGATCACATACCGCGACTTGAGTCGGTATAGACCCGTAACGCTGTCCGACCAGGGTATGAGGCGATGCCAGGCCCGATTGAGGTTGTCGATCTCAGCCTCGGAAAGACCCCGGATCGAGAACTCGACCAGGAGATCGTCCAAGATCATGCGATGCAGGTCGTCGATCTTGGTCCACGGGAGCTCGCCGGTTCTCACTCGGTTCATGGCGGGGCCGTAGCCCGACCGCCAGCCATCGGCGAAGGCCTCCCAGTCCGCTTGGATCCCGTGTGTGCGCGTCAACTGCTGGCCTTCGCGTATGAGCGAAGTTCTCCAGTCGACCACCGTGCCGAACACGTCGAACGTAAGCGCCTTCACTTGGCTGGCGACCTGGGGTCGCGCTTCGACCCGGGCCTCATCAGGAGCGAGCGCACCGGCCACAGAAAGCGCTCCGACCGAAAGAAACTCTCGCCGCTCGAGCGGGCGCCCGCTCATCGGGAGAGGTCGTCGAAGGCAGCCCTGATCCAGCGCTCGGTCCCCGGTCCTGGTTCCGCGTATCCCCGCGTCGGGTTGGCGGCGACGATCTGGTCGGGCGTGCGGCCCTGATCCATCAGCGTCTGCATGCGGTCGCGAATCGTTACGAGCATGGCCCTATACGCCAGCATGTCGTCGCGGTTCGAGAGCTGACCGTGGCCAGGGATGACGATCGTGTCGTCGTCGATCATGCCAGCGATGGTCCACACGGACTCGATCATGCCGCTAATGGAGCCGCCGTTCGGATTGTCGATGAAGGGCAAGCCGTAGCGGACGTAGACATCACCCGTGTGGATCACGTTGGTGTCACGGAAGTAGACGAACGCGTCTCCGTTCGTGTGGGCTGGCCCGAGATGCACGACGTCGATTGCGTCGTCGTTGTAGTGAAAGCGCATCGATCGATAGAACGTGATCTTGGGAAGCCCCTCTTCCGAGTAGGCCTCCTGCAGGCGGTTGCTCAGCGACACGATCTGGTCGGACATCATGCGCGTGCGGCTGTTTTCGTGCGCCACGATCGTCGCACCGGCGCGGCCGAAGTTCACGTTCCCGTCGGAGTGGTCGTAGTGCCAGTGGGAGTTGACCACGTAGTTCACGGGATTCGGCGTGAGCCTCGCAATGGCCGCCGTAATCTTCTGCGTCAGAGGACCGAACTGGTCGTCGACAATCATCGTCCCGTCGTCACCGATGGAGACTCCGATATTGCCGCCACTTCCCTGGAGCATGTAGATCGAGCCCCGAACGGGCGTGGTAGTGATCTGGATCTGGTCGAAGTCCTGCGCCGCAACCGGCAGGGCACATGCGAGCAGGCCGCATAGCAAATACGGCACACGTTTCATGGCGACACTCCTGTGGAGCGGAGGCAGACTCGGCACCGGCCGAGCCATGGCCGGGACGGTTATTCTGACCCTCCAGCGCGAAGGGCGCCAGCAGGAGTGAGCCTAGACTTCTTCGGTCTCGGGCACGGGTCCCAGGCGCATGAGGAGGTCGCCTGCGTCCACGGCGTCGCCTTGCTGGGTCAGGACTTCCTCGACCACGGCGTGACGCGGAGACCTTAGGCTCGTCTCCATCTTCATCGCCTCGGTCACCAGAAGATCTCCACCCTTGGGAACGGTCTCGCCGGCCTGCACGAGGATCTTGACCACCTTGCCGGGCATCGAGGCCCCGACTTCCTGCCAATTCCCGGGCTCCGCCTTCGCCCGCACGTGGGCGGCGATGGATACTTCGAGGTCGCGAATGCGGACTTCACGTGCATGGCCATTCAGCTCGAAGACCACCGGCCGCGTGCCATCGGCATGGACATCACCGATGGAGATGAGCCGGATGATGAGCGTCTTGCCCTCTTCGATGTCGACGGCCACCCGAGACCCTACGGCCGGCCCATAGAAGAACGTGGGCGTGTCCAGCGCCGAGGTGTCTCCGTGCGCAGCCCGATGGGCTGCGAACTCACGGTACACCTCCGGGAACATGATCCGTGACAGCACTTCCCGATCGGTGACCGGCCGGGTAACCGGCTCGTCCTCCATGAGCTCGGTGACCTCGCGGCGGACGGCGTCGAAGTCCACGGGGTCCAGGTAGGCACCGGGACGATCCTCGAGCGGCTTCTCGCCTCTCAACACCGCCGCCTGTAACTGCTCGGGGAAGCCGTATGGAGGCCGGCCCAAGCGGCCCTTGAGCAGGCCGACGACCGACTCGGGGAAGCTCAGCTCCGGCGCTCGCCGCAGCAGCTCCTCACCATCCAGGTCGTTCTGGACCATGAAGAGCGCGAGATCTCCTACGGCTTTGGACGAGGGGGTCACCTTGATGAGCTCGCCCAATAGTGCGTCGGCTTCACGGTAGCTGCGCACGACCTGTCGCCACTGGCCGAGAAGTCCCAGGGCCTCGGCCTGGTGCTTCAGGTTGGTGAATTGCCCACCCGGCACCTGAGTGCGGAAGACATGCGCGTCCGGTGCCATCGAGCCGCGCTCAAGGAAGGAGTAGTAGCTGCGGACTGTCGACCAGTATTCGTTGAGCGGCTGGAGGGCATCCAAGTCGAGATCGGACTCCCGTTCCGACCCCTGCAACGCGGCGGCGATCGCCCTCAGGCTCGGCTGAGACGTACCTCCAGCAAGCGAGTCGATACATCCATCCACGACCGCGGCACCGGCCAGCGCCGCTTGAACAGAGGTCGCGACACCCACGCCGGTGCTGTCGTGCGTGTGCAAGTGAACCGGCAAGTCCGTCGCGTCGCGCAGGGCCTCGATCAGCATCTTGGCCGCACCCGGCTTGAGCAGCCCCGCCATGTCCTTGATCGCAAGGATGTCCGCGCCTGCCTTCTCTATCTCCTGAGCAAGCGCCACGTAGTAGGCCAGGTCATAACGTGTGCGACTCTTGTCGAGCACGTCTCCCGTATAACAGAGCGCAACCTCGGCGATCTTGCCCTGGGCCCGTACGGCGTCGATCGAGATCTGCATGTTCGGCACCCAGTTCAGGGAATCGAAGATGCGGAACACATCGATTCCCGCGTCAGCCGCCTCCTTCACGAACGCCTGCACGGCGTTGTCCGGATAGGCGGAGTACCCCACCAGGCTTTGGCCCCGCAGCAGCATCTGGAACATGATGTGCGGGATGCGTTCGCGGAGCTTGGCCAGGCGTTCCCACGGATCCTCTTTCAGGAAGCGGTAGGAGGTGTCGAACGTGGCCCCTCCCCACACCTCCATGGAAAACAGGTTGGGAGCCAGCCGCCCGGTGTCACGTGCGACGGCCTGCAAGTCGAACGAGCGCATCCGGGTCGCGAGAAGCGACTGGTGTGCATCTCGGAAGGTCGTGTCCATGAACAGGACCTGCTTCTGCTTCTTAAGCCGCTCCACAACGGCCGCCGGCCCTTCCGAGTCCAAGACCCGCTTCAGGGTATCCGTCGGCGGCGTCCATCCCGGCGCAGGTGCCGGGAGCGGCGCCACGCGGAAGTCTGGCTTGGTGCGTCCCTTTGGACCTTCGACCTGGCCATTGACCGCGATGTGCCCGATGTAGCGGAGCAACCGCGTGCCACGGTCCCGTCGGGGCAGGAAGTCCAGCAGCTCCGGGTGCGCCGCGATGAAGCCCGTGTCGGAATCGCCGACCGCGAAGTCCGGATGCGTGACGACCTTCTCGAGGAACCGGATGTTCGTCTTGAGCCCGCGGATCCGGAACTCCATGAGGGCGCGGCGCATCTTGCGGATCGCGTCCTCGAAGCTGAGCGCATAAGTGCACACCTTCACGAGGAGCGAGTCGTAATGGGGACTCACGATCGCTCCGGTGAAGGCCGTCGCGCCGTCCAGGCGGACCCCGAACCCCCCGGGTGACCGATAGTGGGTGATCCTTCCCGCGTCTGGCAGGAAGTCGTTCTCGGGATCCTCCGTGGTCACGCGGCACTGGATCGCGTAGCCGTTAGGCTCGGGGATCTCGTCGGGGATGCCGATGTCGGCGAGCGACGAGCCCTCCGCAACCTTGATCTGAGCCTGCACGAGATCCACGCCCATGACGAGCTCCGTGACGGTATGCTCGACCTGGATGCGCGGATTCACCTCGATGAAGAAGAAGTCGCCGTTGGGCTCGAGGAGGAACTCCACCGTGCCGGCGCCCTGATAGCCGGCGTGGAGCATGAGTTCCTTCGCCGACGTACAGATCCGCATGCGAACGTCGGGGTCCAGGCCCATCGCCGGGGCGATCTCTACCACCTTCTGGTGCCGACGCTGGATCGAGCAATCCCGCTCCCAGAGGTGCTCGACCCGGCCATGCTTGTCGGCCAGGATCTGAACCTCGATGTGACGCGGATTCCGCACGAGCTTCTCGACGTACAGATCGCCTCGGCCGAACGCCGTGGTGGCTTCACGCCGGGCGACGGGAAGCATTTGACGGAGCTCGTCAAGGTCTTTCGCGCGCCGCATTCCCCTCCCCCCACCACCTGCCGCGGCCTTGACCATGACCGGGTAGCCGATCTCCTCGGCGAACGCGATCGCTTCGTCGTCGTCCACCGGTTCTGGAGTGCCCGGCACGACCGGAAGGCCGGCCGCGAGCGCGAGCTCCCGAGCGCTGATCTTGTCTCCGAAGAGGTTCAGCTGCTCCGGAGAGGGGCCGATGAAGACGATGCCCTCCTCGGCGCAGCGCCGTGCGAAGTCGGCGTTCTCGGACAGAAACCCGTACCCTGGGTGGATCGCGTCGACCTTCTTCTCGACGGCAAGCGAAACGATGGCTTCGATGTCGAGATAGGCCTCGACGGGACCCAGCTCGGAAGGGATCAGATAAGCCTCGTCTGCCTTGTAGCGGTGCAGCGCGAGCGAGTCCTCCTCGCTGTACAAGGCGATGGTCCGCTTCCCCAGCTCGGTGCACGCACGGAAGACACGAATCGCGATCTCCCCGCGATTCGCGGCCATCACCCGCTCGAACTCCTTCACCTTTGCTGTCACCTACCGTCTCTCCCGTGCCCGTCTGCCGCCCAGGAACCCCCGTCTCTTCCGCGGTCTTCGACTGAGCATCGCGAATCCTAACGATCAAGGAACGGCGGTTCTAGGGAACTTAACCCGTCGAGGTCACTGGGCTTCGGCGGACAGGAGTCCTCTTGCTCCGCAGGATCCGAGGCTCCATTCTGCGGTTTCGGGGTAGTATTTCCCGAACGCTCCGGCCGACCGGGACTACGCGCCCGCGCAGCAGACGGCAACGGCCTTACGGAGATCGCGCTATGTCATACGCGCCGTCCGCGAAATCGCTTGGCAGCACCGCTCTTACGACCCTCTTGCTGACCGCGGCGCTCGCCGCAACGGGTCCGGTGCATGGTCAGGAACGCTCTGCGACGTCGTCCGCTCGTTTGCAGGGGGTGGTCGTCGTGGAGTCGACTTTCGAGGCGATCATCGGCGCGACGGTTTCCATCATCGACACCGACATCGAGACCCAAACCGGTTCTCTGGGTGACTTCGCGATCCTCGACGCTCCGCTAGGGAAAGTGTGGGTCCGTGTCTCGGCGCCCGGCTTTCCGAGCGTGCGCGACCAGGTTGAGATCACCGAGGACGGAATCGTCTTCGTTCAGTTTCGCATGCCAGAAGACGTAGGAACGGTATTGGACGACGTAATCGTCGTGGTTGTGGACCCGGACGTGGCATCGTCGGAAGCGGGATCCGCGCTCGATCTCCTCGCGATCAAGATTCCTAGTATCTCAATGAGGTCCACGGGCAGCGTGGGCACCAATATGGGATGGGTTCGGCTACGTGGGTTCAATAGCATCACGCAGGACGGCAACCCGCTCGTCGTCATTGACGATGTAGCCGTGACGGGCGAGCGGCCTCCGCTGGAGGTGTTGAGCCAGATCCCCGCCAACGACGTAGAGTCGATCGAAGTGCTGCGCGGAACCACGGCCGCCCATCGATATCCATACGCCACAAACGGGGTCATTGTCGTCAAGACGAAGCGGCGCTAGACCTGACGTCCGTGGTAAACCGCCCGGTCACTCCACCCTCAACGCTGGCGTAGTTTGAACACGTAAAGGGCGTTGCCGTTGTTGGGGTGATGGATCTGCGGCGTGAGCGCACGCGGGACGCCTCGGGGACTTCCTCCGCCCACGCCGGCCGGCACCGCGATGTATTGCTCGCCACCCGCGGTGAATGAAACCGGGAAGCCCTGAACCGACGTCCCCAGCCGCGTCTCCCACAATACCTCACCAGTGAAGACGTCGAAGGCGCGGAAGTAGCGATCGAGATCGCCCGCAAAGACCAGCTCGCCACCGGTGGTCAGGGCCGCCGTGAGGAACGCCGCGGGCTGCTCGACGCTCCAGAGCTCTTCCAGGGTGTCCACATTGTACGCAGCCAGCTTTCCGAGATTGCCGTTGGATCCCGGCATGTCGATGAAGTTGCGATCGGCACCCACCCCGCCCGAGCCCACTTGTAGAGCGATGTCTCGCCCGGACATCTCTAGACAGCTCTGGCTGAGCGGAATCACCAGGGCGCTGGCCTCAGGGCTATAGCCCATGGCGGGCCAGTTGTGGCCTCCTGCCGTGCTGGGGCACACGGAGACCCAATCGCCGATGCCCGCGCGCTGAATATCCTCGCGATAGGTCACCGCACCCGTGTTCGGGTCGATGTCCGAAAACGCGTTCTGGTAGACCGTCTCCTTGTAGCCGAAGAATTCCCCCGAAGCGCGATCGAGCTTCCAAAGGATGCCGTGCTTGCCGATGGTGAATACGAGACGCTCACCGTTCCGGTCGATCAGCACCCGCTCGAACACCTCGTCGAGATCGAGGGCCTCGCCCGGGACGTGCTGCCGGTACCAGACGATGTGTCCGTCGTCCGGATCGAGCGCGAGCGTCGAATTGCTGTACAGCGCGGCGTCAGCGGTCGTGAGCCCACGGCTCGCGGGGACCCAGGGCTTCGCCTGCGCCGTGCCCCAGTAGATGAGGTCGAGTTGGGGATCGTAGCTCCCGGTGATCCAGGCATCGACCCCGCCCCGGAGCTCGAAGGGGAGGTCGCCCCAGGTGTCGTCGCCCGGCTCACCCGGTCGCGGAATCGTGTAGGTGCGCCATAGCTCTGCGCCCGTCTCTGCGTCGTGCGCCGTGATGAAGCACGAGTCTTCGTAGAACTGCCCGCATCCGTTGATACCGGAGATCACCTTGCCACGCACGACCAGCGGTCCGGCCACGTAGGTGTAGCCCTTCGTGAAGTCAGCGACCCTGGTCTCCCAGATCTGTTCGCCCGTTCTAGCGCTGATCGCCACGAGCGCCGCGTCCTTAGTCGGGATGTAGATCTTGTCATCCCGAATGGCGATGGAGCGAAGATGAGTGAACCCACCCCCCGGATACCCCTCCGGGAAGTCCCGACGGTACTCCCAGAGCAACTCGCCGCTCGCCGCGTCGATCGCCTGGATCTTGTTCTCAGGATGGGTCAGGTACATGACGCCGTCCCGTACCAGCGGAGTCGGTTGGCTCGAACCCTCATCCATCGCCCAGACCCAAGCGAGACTCAGGTCGGCCACGTTGCCGCGGTCGATCTGGTCCAGAGGGCTGTACCCCTGGGCGTCATACGTGCGGCGGTACATGAGCCAGTCGCCCGCATTTGGTGAGGCGAGCTCGGCGTCGGAGACCGGACGGAAGTTCGTGATGGCCGCATACGTTTCGGTCCCGCCAGGAGGCGGGCCGCTCCGGCCCGCGGAGCCTCTGCCGCCCCCACCTCCGCCTCGTCCGGCCGTGGGAGCCGCGACCGTCGCCGACACCCCCGTTGCCCCAGAGAGGATACCGTTCGAGGCCATGGTCAGGGGATCGCCGCCCATGGGAAAGCCATTCCGCGACAGGATGTAGGCCACGATGTTGGCGTAGACCTCGTCACCGAGTGAGCCCTCGGCATCGGGCGGCATGAGGGTTGTCATCTCCAACAGACCGTCCACCGGCTCGTCGCCCCAGAAGCTCAGGAAGTTGGGCCCGGCGAGCTGCGGCGCCTCGAAGGAGCCGGCCATCGTCGAGAGGTGACACCCCGCGCAGTGCTCCTCGTAGGCCGCCGCCCCCGCCGCGGCCTGCTCGGCGGTGTATGTGACTGCCCGTTGAGAGGCCGCAGGCGCAGGGATGATCCATGCGGTGAGGAGGACGGTGGCGGCGAGAGCCTGGGAGCGGGACTTCATCGGGTAACCCTCCGGTGCGATCAGTTGCGACGTGGGAAATAGGGGGCCTGGGAGCCCGGGGCGCGAGAGGCCCCGCCCATCGGCGTGCGCTAGGGCCACAGGCGAGAACTGCCTCCTCATGTTCTGGCACCCTTCCTGCATTACTGAGTGAGCACGTTTCAACGCAACGCCACCAAGGAGCTCGAAGCATGTTCACGACCACACTGAACTCGAAGGGACTCAGCCTCTTGGCTGTGCTGAGCCTGGCGGGCGCATCAACGGCCTGCTCAACGGTGAGCCCGGACGAGATGGACACCGGTCTCCAAGCGCTCCGCGCTGAGATGATGCAGGAGATGCAGGCCGGCGACGCCTCGGTTTCTGACCAGCTTGGCGGTCGCATCGCCGCCGTCGAGCGCCGCATGGCAGCCATGGAGTCCGACCTCCAGCAGATGGAGCAAGACTTCGAGGTGTCGATCGCACGGCTCGAGGACCAGCTGCGCTTCAACGTCCCCGTGTACTTCGCCTTCGACGACGCAACGGTCGAGGCCGAAGACGAGGCCGTCCTGAACCGCTTCGGATCCGTTGCTCGCGAGTACTATCCCGATGCCCTCATCACCGTCGAAGGCTTCACGGACCCATCGGGCAGCGCGGACTACAACCTTCAGCTCGGACAGCGGCGCGCCGCTGCAGTAGCCGCCTACCTCCTCGGATCCTCGGAGTTGAGCGACGAGCGCGTCCGCGCCGTCAGCTACGGTGAGGACACTCGGCGCCTCGTGATGCCCCAGGGCTGGGGCCCCGGAGCCCCGGGTTGGGAGAACCGGCGAGTCGTCCTGGTCATCGACCACGACGGTGAGCCCCCAGTACTGCGGGCACCGATCAGCTAGGGTCCAGCCGAGCTCCGTGAGGTCCGTGCCGCCCAGCCACTCTCGGGCGGCACGGACCCAGAGTTTCGTCTAAGCGGTCGCGGCGGCCTTTCGGCGCGCGCCGGCTTCGCTCATCCTTCGCCGTCCCGTCGATCGATGCCGGAGCAGCTCTTGGCCCACGTCCCCCCGTTCACCCCGGACCCCCGGCTCTTTCCGTTCCAGTCGCGGTGGTTCGAGAGCGGGGTGGGGCCCG
Source organism: Gemmatimonadota bacterium (assembly GCA_029863645.1). GTDB lineage: Bacteria > Gemmatimonadota > Gemmatimonadetes > Longimicrobiales > Gaopeijiaceae > UBA2982. The sequence continues at coordinate 50,542 of JAOTVA010000006.1, read as the reverse complement.
TGCACTACATCGACGAGGGAGGAGGGGACCCGATCCTCTTCCTACACGGGAATCCCACCTGGAGCTTCCTCTACCGGGGCATCGTCATTCGGCTGAAGCCGAAGTTTCGCTGCATCGCCCTGGACTATCCGGGCTTCGGCCTGTCGGTCCGGCCCGACGGCTACGGGTATACGCCGAGTGAGCACGCATCAGTCGTCCGCGACCTCGTGCGGCACCTCGATCTCGAAGGGCTCACCATCATGGGTCAGGATTGGGGAGGCCCGATCGGTCTGCGGGTCGCCGTGGACGAGGTGGACAGACTGCGCTCACTCGTCATGGGCAACACCTGGTACTGGCCGCTCGACGACTGGCAGGCGAAGGCATTCTCGTACGTCCTGTCGATGGCGCCCATGCAGTCTCAGATCGTGAACAAGAACTTCTTCGTCGAGCGGATCATGCCGATCGGGGTGAAACACACCCTCGCCGATGAAGTCATGGAGCATTACCGCGAGGCGCTCCCCACGCCCAGCAGTCGAGTCGGCGCGGCCGAGTTTCCCCGGCAGCTGATGGAGGCATCGGCATGGCTCGGCGATCTCGAGGACGCGGTGCGGGAGAGGCTCAGCAACGTCCCCCTACTCCTCACCTGGGGAGTCCATGACATCGCCTTCGGGAAGCAGTATCTCGAGCGGTTTCGGGAGGACTTTCACATGGCCACGGTGCGACGCTTGGACGCCAAGCATTACATCCAGGAAGACGCCCCGGGCGAGATCGCTGCGGCGATCTCCTCGTTCCTCGAGGCGGGTCAGTCCAAGCGGAGCTCGGCGACGTGACGTACCTGGTCATCGGGATTGGCGGGGCGTTCGGCGCCGTGTCCCGCTACGTCGCCAGTGGCTGGGTGCAGACGGTCACGGGCGCCTTCTTCCCGTGGGGTACCATGGCCGTGAACGTCGCGGGTTCGCTCGTGCTGGGCTTCGTCATGGTTTGGCTCCAATCGACCACCTCGTCCGCGGAGCTCCGCGACCTGATCACCATTGGGTTCCTGGGTTCGTTTACCACGTTCAGCACGTTCAGCTACGAGACCGTCGCCATGCTGCGTGATGGGGAATGGTGGCGTGCGGGCGGCTACACCGCCGGATCCGTCGTACTCGGCCTGCTGGCGGTCACGCTGGGCGCGTTTCTCGCCGCTGCCGTCTCTCAAGCCAGGAGCTGACATGCCGCACGGCTTCAAGGGCGAACGCACCCTCATGCGAATCTTCCTCGGTGAGGGCGACCGCTGCGAGTCCGGTCCTCACAAGGGGAAGCCCCTCTACGAAGCCATCCTCCTCACACTCCGGGAGGAGGGCTGCGCGGGGGCGACCGTCGTGCGCGCCATTGCAGGGTTCGGCGCCAGCGCCAAGCTCCACACGGGCAAGGTCCTGCGCCTCTCGAACGACCTTCCCGTAATCGTCGAGGTCGTGGACGAAGAGGAGAACCTGCAGCGTATGCTACCTCAACTCGACGACATGATTGGGAGCGGCTTGATCACAATGGAGCGCGCTCGCGTCATCCTCTATAAGTCTTCGTAGCGCGCCGTCCGCACACCGTTAGTTATCCGCAATCCGTCGTGAAAGTTTCAGGGCCCGGATCCTCGGCCGTGGGATCACCGACGACGCCGGTGAACAAGAGCGTCCCCGACAGTCGCTCTCGGATGGCGAAGAAGAAGGGTCGGTCGGCCACGAACGAAGGTGGCGCCGACGTAACGCCAACGCCGACCCCAGTCACCGCGGCGGCCCGGGTGCCCCGCTCGTCGACCTCGATGAACGTCTTCTGGCGCACGAAGCTGATGCAGAGTTCATCGCCAATCGGGGACATCCGGGTGAAGTCTGCGCCAGGAGCGAACGCCACTTCCATTCCCATCGCCTTGAGGGCGTCGTTCAAGAAGCCGTCGTAGGTGAGTGTGAACTTGGGGAGCCCTACCTGCCCTAGCTCCCTCTCGGCCAGGCCGGACACCAGGGCTTGCCAGGCAGGGGCGTCGAGGCCCAGCAGGAAGTTCCGCACCGTCACCCCCAGCGTCGGCACTACGATCACCATCGAAAACGCCGCTCCGCCGTAGGGTAGCTCGACCGCGACATACTCCGAGGTACTCGCGAAAGGGACCTGTGCGTCTGAGCGTGACATCATGTCGACCGGCACCGAGGATCCGTCCTCTCGTGCGAATACGGCCCCGTATGTATCCTCTGGGTCGAACTGGACGGTCCAAGCAGCGTCCAGGTAGATCGCGTTGACGAGCAGCATGACCAGGCTCGGATCGAGGCTGTCCACGATAGAGTCGATCAGCCCGCCCGTGTTTTCCTGCACCCAATCGTTGATCGCGACCACCGTCGCTGGATCGCCGAAGTCACGGGACTCGGCGCGTGCGTCGAACGCAGCGGAGACGGCCTCGAAGAACGCCGCGTGGAAAGGCACGTTCTCGTTGGCCCATATCGCGTTGGCGATATCGAAGCGCACGGCCGGGTCGAGGTCGGTGAGCAGGTCGATGAGCTCACGGTAGGAGTCGTTGATCTGGTCCTGCGTAAGGGAGCCGAAGCCCAGCGCGGAGCGCATGGCGTCGAACGTGGTGGAGCTCGCTCCATTGAGCGTCATGCCGAGCGCCATCGACGCGCTGATCGGGGACAGAACCACATTGAGTCGGGGGTCCTCGCCTGAAACCCGCCCCATCAAGTCGAGCCCAAAGGCGTTCGAGGCGGAAATGACGCTTCGCTCGACGGCGCTGAGGTCGCGCGGCAGCTGCGTGATCGGCCCGGGGGACGGAGCTGATGCGTCCGAGCAGGCTGGTACACCCAGCAGGGCTGCGAGGAGCACGCAGCGGAGGGGAAGACGGGACGGCAATCGGACGCTCATGACCATGACAACGGTTCGGGTCCGGAAAACGTGACACGCATGGTCGCTGCAGGACTCGAACCTGCGACATCCACGATGTGAACGTGGCGCTCTACCAACTGAGCTAAGCGACCCAGACATCCCGATGCGCGAGGCCCGGACTCACGGCCCGGACCTCACGCCTCGCACAGTACCCCCACGGGGACTCGAACCCCGGTCTTCGCCGTGAGAGGGCGATATCCTAGGCCACTAGACGATGGGGGCGACGCCACCCTTCGTGGCGGAAGGGCTCAAATCTTAAAGATGGGCCTTCTCGAAGGTCAACCCCTCAACGGCCAGCCGCGGTGGCGTGTCGAAGATGACAGGTATCCCGTTCATAGACACGAGGTTGCGCCGATGGCCCGGGCCAAAGCACCCGAAAAGCTTAATGCGGAGTCCGTCAGGGGCTGGCTGCAACAGCGAGAGGGATGGAAGCGGCGTTCGAACACGCTGACCAAGGCGTTCGACTTCCCGTCCTTTCGGGACTCCATCGTGTTCGTGAACCGAGTGGCGACGCTGGCAGATCACTTCGATCATCACCCTGATATCGACGTCCGCTACTCGACGGTGACCATCACGCTGTCGACACACGACGCGGGCGGGATCACCGAGAAGGACCTGGCATTGGCCGAGCAGATCGACTTCGCAACATCCGCCAACTAGCCGCCTGGTTCCACTGCGGCCACCAAGACCTCCACCGCGAAATCGATCTGCTCGTCCGTGACCACCACCGCGGGCGTCAGTTCGACCACCTGGCCCGCCTCCCCGGCCGGCAGGACCAACAAGCCCCGCCGCAAAGCGATCGCGGCGACCCGCGCTGCCGCCCCGTGGGCAGGAGTAGTCGAGTCGTCCTCAACCAGCTCGATGCCGATGAGGAGACCCGCGCCACGAATGTCCCCCACACCAGGTGCATCTGAAAGGCGCCGCTTGAGCTGGCGCATGAGGCGCGCCCCCCTCTCGGCCACCCGCTCCCCGCGCGTCGCAGGATCTAGGGCCCTCAACGCCGCGATGGCGGCGGCGCATGCCACGGGGTGACCGAGGAACGTGCTCGTATGTACCGCCTCTCCTTCGCTCTCGGGCCAGGCGCTCATGATCGAGCGGCCGGCGAGACACGCCGAGAGCGGCAGCCCAGCCCCGAGGGCCTTCCCGATGCAGATGACGTCGGGCCTCAACCCTACCAACTCCGACGCGAACATCGGGCCGCACCGACCCATTCCGGTAAAGACTTCGTCCGCGACGACCAGGACGTTCGCATCGGCCGCGAGGTCGGACAGGGCCTCCATGAATCCATCGGGCGGGATGCGCACCCCCGCACGCCCCTGAATTGGCTCGACCAGTAGGGTGCCGACGGGGTCGCCGTTCGGCGCGCCCGACTTGAGTAGCTGGCCTACCCGGTCCAGACACTCCTCAGCCGAGGTGCCTCCGGCACGCCACGGTTCGGGGAAGGGCGCGAACGCCACCCCGGGGTAGAGCCGCTCCTCGAAGGACTTCCGAAAGAGCGCTCGCGACGTCGCCGCCAGCGATCCCAGGGTCAGACCGTGATATCCGCCTTCGAAGGCGACGATTCCCGGTCGGCCGGTCGCCAGAAGGGCAGTCTTGAGGGCGATCTCCACAGCTTCGGAGCCCGTCGAGGCCAACACGCCGACTGATTCGTTCCAAGGGCACAGTGCCGTCAGGCGCTCCAATAGATCGACTTTCAGGCTCGGCGGATGCACGTCGCCCATCCCGTGCATGAGCCGGCCGGCCTGCTCGCACAAAGCGGCCACGACCGGCGGGCTGGAATGGCCGAGCAGGGCAACGCCGAACCCCCCGGTGAAGTCCAGGTACACGTTCCCGTCGGCGTCCCGGACGTTGGTTCCCACTGCTTCTTCCCAGAAGACGGGCCAGTCATCCGCCAAGAAGGTGACGTTCCGGGACTCCACCGAGCGCAGTCTCTCGGCGAGTGCTCGCGAGGCGGGCCCCGGCGGACGGATGCCGACCCGGGGGAGCAGTGACCCCAGTTCGTCTTCGGGACTCACTGCCACAGACTCACTCGGAAAGCGGCGTGTCCGCCTGCATCCCCATTGCGTGGTAGCCCTTGTCTACGTGCAGCGTCTCGCCGGTGATGCCGGATGCGAGTGGAGAGCACAGAAAGGCCGCCACAGTACCGACCTCGTCCGCCGTGATCGCCTCCGGCAGTGGCGAGTTCTGCACGTAGTAGTCGACCATCCGCTCTATGGTACCGATGGCCTTGGCCGCTCGGCTCGCCAAAGGACCTGCGCTGATCGTGTTCACGCGAATCCCGTACTTGCGACCCGCCTCCCAGGCCAGCGTCCGCGTGTCGCTCTCGAGGGCCGATTTCGCGGAGCTCATGCCTCCGCCGTAGCCGGGTACGACCCGCTCCGCGGCAAGATAGGAAAGCGATACGAGTGATCCTCCAGGGCGGACCAAAGGAGCGAACCGCTGCAGGAGGCTCACCATCGAGTACGCGCTCGCGCTGATGGCCGCAAGATATCCGCTCCTACTCGTATCCAACAGATCGTTTTGCACTTCGGGCCCGTTCGCGAGAGAGTGAACAATGATGTCCAGGCAAGACTCACCGAAGTCGGTGCGCAGCTGATCGGCCACTTCCTGAATCGTGTAGCCGGTGAGTTCGACATATCGCTTGTCCGAGCTGATGTCCTCAGGGACGTCTTCGGGCAGGTCGAACACCGCATCGAGCGGATAGATCTTCTCGAGTTCGATCGTGCCCCCGCCGGGTAGCGACATGTCGAGCTTCCCGCGCTCGAGGCTCTTCGTAAAAATCCTCAGCGTGGGTGGCCAGGTGCCGACGCAGACGGTCGCTCCCGCCTGGGCGAGTGCCCGGACGATCGCCCATCCGTACCCCCGGTCGTCGGCTACGCCCGCCACGAAGGCGCGCTTGCCCGTCAGATCGATCGACAGCATGTCTTGAGCACTCCTGTTGTGTGACCCGCGGAAAACTACGAGATCGGCTAACGAAGGAGGAAGATTCCCGCTGCAGCGTATGCGGCCACCAAGATCGCCCCTTCCCAGCGTCGGATGCGCCATCCGCTTCGCAGCACGGGAAAGAGGAGAAGCGAGACGAGCAGGAGCACCGGCAGCTCTTCGGTTAGCAGCGCGGGACGGATGGGGATCGTCTCGACCAACGAGGCCACGCCCAAGATCCCGGCAACGTTGAAGATGTTCGAGCCAATCACGTTTCCAACCGCAATGTCCGACTCTCGTCGCGCCGCCGCGACGAGGGACGTCGCCAGCTCGGGAAGCGACGTGCCCACGGCAACCACGGTGAGCCCGATGACGACCTGGGAAATTCCCAGTGCCGCGGCGACCTGCACCGCGCCTTCGACGATACAATAACCGCCCAGGACGAGCCCTGCGGATCCCACCACCACAAGGCCCACGTCGGACAGATGAAGGTGACTCTGGTCGTCCCCCGCCGCCTTGATGAAGTCTTCGTACTCGCCCACCACGCTTGGGGTCTCACTCCCGACGGACTGGAACACGAAGATCAGGTACCCGAGCAGGGAAAGGAGCAAGATGAAGCCGTCACTGCCTGTGAGCTCCAGGTCCCAAACGAGGGGGTATAGCAACAAGGTGATGCCGAACATGATGGGCATCTCGCGCCACACGACGCGTGACTGCACATCGAGGGGACGGACGATGCTGGTGAGGCCGAGTATCAATCCGATGTTGGCGAGGTTCGAGCCCATCACGTTGCCGATAGCCAGATCAGGGTTGCCGCCCCATGCCGCCACGGTGCCGACGACGAGTTCCGGCGCAGAGGTCCCGAATGAGACGACCGTCAGGCCCACTACCATGGGGCTCACGCCGAGCGATCCGGCCAGTCGAGCGGAACCCCGCACCAACCACTCGGCCCCGAAGTAGAGGACGCCGATGCCGAAGACCAGGAGCAAGACGTCGAGCGTCAGCCCGGCCACGTCAGTTCCTCACGACGAGCGCCGGCCGAGCCATGCCCTGAACTCGGAGAGCGGCCGCGTGTTCAAGACATCCGATGCTTCCAGCCAACCCCGGCGGGCCTGGTCCACCCCGAACCGCATATCCATAAGCCCTGCCGGTGAGTGCGCATCGGTGCTGATCACGACCGGGACGCCGAGATCCTTCGCGCGGTGCACGTGCACTTCGTTCAAGTCGAGCCGCCTCGGGTTGGCATTGAGCTCCACGGCTACGGAGTGTTCCGCCGCTGCCTCGAGCACGGCCTCGACGTCGAGCTCGAAGGGTTCTCGTCGGTTGATCCTCCGACCGGTGGGGTGAGCCAATATATCGACCGAGGGATGCGCCATCGCGCGTAGCACCCTGTCGGTCATGGTCTTCCGGTCCTGATCCATGAGCGAGTGCACCGAGATTACGACCAGGTCCAAAACGTCGAGAATGTCGTCCGGCAGATCGAGCTCGCCGTGCTTGAGGATATCCACCTCGGCGCTCGTGAGGATCTCGATCTCCGGGACCAACTTTCGCACCTCGGCGACCTCTTCCCACTGGGCACGCGCCCGCTCGGGTGTGAGCCCTTGCACCATCGCCATCGCCTGGCTGTGGTCCGTCACGGCAAGGTACTCGTAGCCGAGTCCAGCGCAGGCGCGGGCCATCTCCTCGATGGACGTATTCCCGTCGCTCCACGTCGAGTGCATCTGCAGGTCACCCCTGATGTCGCCCAGCTCCACGAGACGAGGGAGGGTGCCCTCGCGGCTTGCCTCGATCTCGCCTCGACTCTCGCGCAGAACAGGCGGCACCCAACGCATGCCCAACGACTCGTAGACGCCCTCCTCGGTCTCGCCTGCGAGACGTTCGCCCTCATCCTTGCCGAGCGTCTCCGGATCGACGCCCTCGGGCACACGAAAGACTCCCCATTCGTTCACACGTAGGCGCTCCCGTACCGCGCGGGTTCGGATGGCCACGTTGTGATCCTTGGAGCCGGTGAAGTACACGAGCGCAGCACCGAACGACGCGGGCGGTACGACCCTCAGATCCACCTGCAGGCCCGAGTGGAGCACGATGCTCCCCTTCGTGGGCCCGGCTGATTCGGCTCGCGCCGCGCCCTCGAACGCCACGAAATGCTCGGTGACAGGAGTCCCGTCGCCTCTGCATTGCACCAGGATGTCGACGTCCCCGATCGTCTCTTTCCTTCGCCGCAGACTCCCCGCGACCTCGACCCGTTCGGCTCCGGGCGCATCGGCGACATGCGAGAGCAAGCCCGCGATCAACTTCTCCACTTCGTCGATGCGAAAGCGGCCTGTGTGTTGGCGATGCTCCGCGATCGCGACCCGGATCTTCTCCGCGCTCCGCACGCCGAAGCCCTCCAGCCCCTCGACCTTCTTCGCCTCCAACGCGTCGTCGAGGTCCTGGACCGTACGCACGCCCAGCTCATCGAAGAGCCTCTTCGCCTTCTTCGGACCCACCCCGTCCAGCGCCATCAACTCGGCAAGCGTTCGAGGAATTTCGGCCTCCACTTCCTCGAGGCGCCCGATGGTTCCGGTCCCGAGCAGCTCGACTATATGAGAGGCCACGTTCTTGCCGACGCCAGGCAGTGCCGTGAGGTCCTCGCCCGCTTCGACCATTGAGTGCAGCGGCTTGCTGAGCCCGTTCACCGTATTCACTGCGGTTCGGTAGGCCCGAATCCGGAACGGGTTGGCCCCCTGAATCTCGAGGAGGTCCGCCAGGAGCGTCAGCGTGCGGGCGATGTCGAGGTTCTCCATCAGCCCTCCAGAAGATCGCCGCCATGCTCGCGAAGGCGCTCGACGAACCGATCGAAGTCGAGCACCTCGACGCCAAGTTTCTCCGCCTTCGCCAGCTTCGACCCGGCGCCCTCACCCGCTACGACGAACGTAGTCTTTTTGGAGACGGAGGCCGTGGTCGTGCCTCCGAGCCGCCGCCAGGCGCTCTCGGCCACGACGCGCGCCACTGGAAGCGTCCCCGTGAAGACGGCGGCTCCCAGCTCCGGCAACTTGGGCGGCGCGGGGTCCGTCTCGAGAGGCTCGATGCCGTGTGCCAGCAAGGCGTCGAGGGCCCGGGCGTTCCGCTCATCGGCGAAGAACCCGGTGATCGCCTCGCTCATGCGCGGGCCGATCCCAGGTACGGTCTCGAACTCCTCTCGGGTCGTCGAGCGTATTCGTTCGAGGGACCCGAAATGCCGCGCGAGGTCGCGAGCCACCGTGACGCCCACCTCGGGGATCCCGAGGGCGATGAGGAAGCGACCCAGCTCAGGGGTCTTCTTGGCGCGGATCGCATCCACCAACGCGGTGGCCGACTTTTCCGCGAAGCCCTCGAGCTCCATGAGCTGCTGGGGCTCCACTTCGAACAGCCCGGCGAGCCCGCGGACCAGCCCCCTGTCGACGAGAAGGTTGGCGGTCTCCTCGCCAAGGCCCTCGATGTCCAGGGCGCTGCGGGCGCCGAAATGCACGATGCGCCCCTTCAGTTGGGCAGGGCAGCCGAACCGGTTCGGACAGACCGTTCTGGGGCCCTCTTCCACGACCGGCGTTCCGCAGGCCGGGCACTCGCCGGGCATCTCGAAGGGCGGCGGCCGGTCGTCGCCGGGCTCCACGACCTCGACGACCTGGGGAATCACGTCCCCCGCGCGCTGGATGCGGACCATGTCCCCCTCTCGGAGGTCTTTTCTCTTGAGCTCCTCTCGGTTGTGCAGTGTGGCCCGAGACACCCTGACCCCCCCGACCACGACGGGCCGCAAGAGCGCTACGGGTGTCAGCACCCCGGTCCGTCCCACCTGGACATCGATCTTCTCGATGAGCGTCACTTCTTGGCGAGGCGGAAACTTGTAGGCCAGCGCCCAACGCGGGTGATGCGACGTCGATCCCATGGCGGCCCGGGCAGCCAGGTCGTCGAGCTTGATGACGACGCCGTCGATTTCGTAGTCGAGGCCGTCGCGGGCATCACTGAAGGTGCGATGGTACTCCAGGATCTCCTCGCCCGAGGCGACTATCTGCGCCCGCTCGGGCACTTTCAGCCCCCACTCACGAATCGCCTGGACGCCCGCACTGTCGGCGGGGAAGGTCGCGCCCTCTACTGCCAGGATGTCGTAGACGATCACGTCGAGCTTCCTCGAAGCGGTGATCGCTGAATCAAGCTGCCTGACGGCACCAGCCGCCGAGTTGCGAGGCGAGGCGTAAGGCTCCGCTCCCGCCTCTACCAGGCCCGCGTTGAAGTCCTGGAAGTCCGAGATGTACATGATGACCTCGCCCCGCAGAGCAAGAGAGGTCGGGGCTGGACGATGCTCGGTGCGGAGACGCAGCGGCACCGTCGGGATCGTGCGCACGTTGGCAGTCACGTCCTCGCCGGCGAGCCCGTTTCCCCTCGTGACGGCCCGAACGAGCACGCCCCGCTCGTATACGAGCTCGATCGACGCGCCGTCGAGCTTGGGCTCGAGGATGTACACGGGCGCCATGCCACGGCCCAAAGCCTTCTGCACCCGGTCATGGAACCGCAGGACCTCTTCCTCGTCCTGGGTGGAGTCCAACGAGAGCATGGGCGCCACGTGCTCGACTGTTGAGAGCTTGTCCAGTGGCTCGCTGCCGACGCGTTGCGTTGGCGACTCCGGGCCGACGAGCTCGGGGAAGTCGCGCTCCACTGCCTGAAGGCGTCGGAAGAGCTCGTCGTACTCGGGGTCCGAGACCTCCGGCCGCGCCTCTATATGATAGAGGTAGGAGTGCCGGTTCAGCTCGGCGCACAGCTCCTGGTGCTGCTTCCGCACCGCCTTGGAGGCGCGGGCGCGCGTAGACCGGGAAGGATCGGGGGGCGTCAAAGGCTCCGTACTCGGGAAGGAGGGGATCGCAATATGGACAAGATTCCCGCTGCCGGCATGCCGCGGAGGCTAGGGCCGGAGCCAATGCCCCCTTGAGCGGGACACAGAGCCCCCACACCCTTCCACATCCGTCGTTCCGACGGGTCGCGCAGCCGCCGAAGAGGAACGCATAGTGGATCTCGCGTCGCTAAGAGCCGACACGCCCGGTTGCGAACATCGGATCCACCTGAACAACGCGGGCGCCTCGCTCATGCCGCGCCCCGTCGTGCAGGCGCTCATGGGCCACTTCGAGCGAGAGATCGAGATCGGCGGTTACGAAGCCGAAGCCGAGGCCAGGGATCGCATCGAATCATCGCGGGCGGCGCTTGGCACTCTGCTGGGCGCGACGGCCGAACAGGTCGCGTTCATGCCGCACGCCACCGCGGCGTTCGCGGCAGCCCTTTCCTCGGTCAAGCTCGACCCGGGCGACGTCATCGCCACCACGCGCGCGGACTACGTGTCCAACCAGATCGCCTATCTCTCGCTGCAGCACCGCTACGGCGTGGAAGTCGTGCGGGCCGAGGACGCCCCGGAGGGCGGGGTGGACCTCCACTCCATGGAGGCCATCATCCATCGAAGGCGTCCGAAGCTGGTGGCCGTGACGCACGCACCGAGCAACTCGGGACTGATTCAGGACGTATCGAGCGTCGGCGCGATGTGTCGAGCGCGAGACATACTGTACCTGGTGGACGGGTGCCAGTCCGTCGGGCAGATGCCTATCGACGCCGAACAGATCGGCTGCGACTTCCTGTCAGGGACGGCGCGGAAGTACATGCGGGGACCCAGGGGCGTGGGCTTTCTGTACGTGTCGGACCGTATTCTGGCCTCCGATCTCGAGCCGCTCTTCCTGGACATGCGTGGCGCCGACTGGATCGCCGAGGATCTATACCAGCCGGCGCCCGATGCACGTCGCTTCGAGTCCTGGGAGTTCGCCTGGGGCTTGGTGCTAGGGATGGGCGCAGCAGCTTCATACGCGACCGACATCGGCCTGGCGTCGATTCGTGATCGGGCGCGCACCCTCGCAACCATGCTTCGCACCGGGTTGGCCGAGATCGGGGGCGTCACGGTGCTGGACCGGGGCGGCGAGCTCGGCGCCACGGTTACGGTGTCCGCCATTGGTTGGCAGACGGCCGCCCTGGGCCAAGCGCTCCGGGAGAGAGGGATCAACACGTCGTCTCAGACCGCCATCGACGCCGTCATCGACTACGGAGAGAAGGGGGTCGATGGCGCACTGCGCATCTCCCCGCACTACTACAACTCGGAGGCCGAGGTGGACGAGGTGATCGACGCACTGCGCGACATCCTGCGAACGTGAAGAAACCATCCGCCGCTCCCGTATAAGCTCGAGAGCACCGTCGGCGCTTCTGTCGTCCGCGACAGGTGGCTCTGAAAGGACAACGATTGCAGCCGGACTTGGAGCGACAACTGATTCGGAAGTGCAAGGCAGGGGATGCCCGCTTCTACGAGCCCTTGGTGCGGGCCTACGAGCCGGCGGGCCTCCGGCTGGCCGTAGCAATGATGGGAAACAACGAAGACGCCGAGGACGCGCTGCAAGAAGCGTTCATCAAGACATTCGACACCCTGCATCGGTTCGACCTGCAAAAGCCGTTCGGCCCCTGGTTCTTCCAGATTCTGCGGAACCAATGCCGTGACTTGCTGCGCAGCCGAAAGGCGAAGTTCAAAGTGGAAGCACTAGACGAAAAGCTCGACCACAGGCCTGCCGATCGAGAGCGCGGCCCGGAGCGCTCCCACGAGCGCAGCGCAGCCCGCGAGATGCTGTGGCAAGGCCTGGAGCGCATCGGCACGGAGCACCGAGAGATTCTCGTTCTCAAGGAGCTGGAAGGGTTTCGTTACACCGAGATCGCTCAGATCCTCGAGATTCCGGAAGGAACCGTCGCCAGCCGGCTGTACCACGCCCGGCATGCACTGCGCGACGCGCTCGTCGAGATGAACCCGGAGTTTCCCCAGTGATGCCCCCGGTCTCGTCCGACGACCTCATGCGGTACCTCGACGGCGAGATGGCGCCCGAGGAGCGCGCGAAGGTAGACGCCGAGTTGGCCGCCTCGACCGAGCTGCGACGCGAGCTCGCGATCTTCCGGGCACTCAAGTCCGACTTCCAGCAGCTGAGCTTCCACCCCGCCCAGTACCGAGAGTCGGTGTGGGACCGGGTGAACCAACGAGTCACGCGCCCGATCGGGTGGATCCTCTTGGCTATGGGCGCGACCGCCTGGACGAGTTATGGCGCCTACGTCTTGGCAACTGCGCCTACTAATCCTTGGGAGAAGCTCGCGACCGGCGCCATCGCCATCGGGATTCTGACTTTGCTGGCCTCGGTCATTTGGGAGCGTTACCGAGAGTGGCAGAACGACCCGTATCGGGACGTCCACCGATGATCGTGGTCACCTCGCCGGACGTCTTCGGCAGTCGCATCACGGAAACGCTGGGGTTGGTCAGGGGGAGTTCGGTCCGCGCGAGGCACCTAGGGAGCGACATCGCCGCCCACCTGCGCAACATCGCCGGCGGTGAGGTGAAGGAATACACGAAAATGCTTGCTGAGGCTCGAGAACAGGCGATCGACCGCATGATCGAGGAAGCGCAGGCGCTCGGTGCCGACGCCGTCGTCGTGGTGCGCTTCCAGACCTCCGAGGTGATGCAAGGAGCGGCCGAAATGCTGTGCTACGGCACCGCGGTCAAGTTGGAAGCGCTCGACTAATTGCTTGCAGTTGCGGTGTCCGGCCGGGCATCTTCGCTGGCAGTTCGGTTCGGCACGGCTCGCCACGGGCCAGTGAAACCGACGGACCCTCTGCGAGAACGCGTCCTCGTCGGGAAAGAAATTGGCGGTATTGGCGATTCTTCAGGCGGATACACGGGTGGCGGCGCGGCTGTCGGGAGCCTTGAGCGCCGACCACACGGTCGTCGTGTGCCCGACATGGAACGAGCTGGGCCGACTCCTGACTCGCGAATCGTGCGACGGATGCCTGGTCGATGCGGAGCACCCGAGCCGCGACGCGGCGACTCGAGAGATCGCGGGTCTGCGTGACCGCTTCCCCGGGCTGGCGATCATAGCCTGCATCGAAGTCCAGCACGGCCAGGGATACTTCGACCTCGGCGAGATCGGTGTCGACGGAATATTGCCTTCGGGTTCGCTCCAGCACGCCAGAGTTCGGTCCATCATCGACGACGCGCTCGCTACCGCACGCGCCGCTCGGATCGCGCGTGTCCTGAGGGGCCGCTACGCCGCGCCCGGGCCAGATGCCATCGAGTGGGCCGTCGAGAACGCCGGCAACGACACGAGCGTAGAGAAGCTGGCGGCCGCGCTGGGACACACGCCCCGGACCCTGCGGCAGGCCCTCGAGGAAGCTGGTTTCCCGGGACCCACGCGCGTGCTCCTCTGGGGCCGGCTCCTGCTGGCGGGCGCGCGGCTCAGTCGCGACGGTCGGACGGTGGAAGAGGTCGCGTTCTCGCTCGGGTACTCCACTGCTACGTCCTTGGCGCGAGCAATGAAGCGGCAGACGGGGCTCACCCCGCGCGAAGTCTCGGCCGACGGTGGAATGGACCGCGTCCGCGACGTCCTGTTCACGGAACGCGACGAGCGCGGACGGCCGCGAAAGCACCTCGGCAGGCTCGCCTCGATCGCGCTGGGGGCCGTCATCGCCTCCGGCTGTGCGACGTTCGGTGTCGGTGGACCCCGCGTTGACCGCGGCGCGATCGATGCGGTGCTCGAGGCATCGCCCATGGACAGGGCCCACTTCGGTCTGCTCGCGGCGGACGCACGCTCCGGTCGGACTCTCTACGCCAGAAACAGTCAGCAATGGTTCGTGCCGGCGTCGAATCAGAAGATCTTGGTGACTGCGGCGGCGTGGTCCCTTCTGGGCCCGGACTACCGCTTTCGCACCGAGGTATGGGCCACCGGGCCGTTCGACTCGAGTCACCTCGATGGCGACCTCGTGCTGATCGGCTCAGGAGATCCCTCGCTGTCGGCGCGGTACTGGGACAACGACACCGCGGCCCTGGCTGCGCTCGCCGACAGCCTGCGCGCGCGTGGGCCCGGACATGTGACGGGATCGCTGATCGTCGACGTTGCGGCGTGGGACTCTGCGACTGTCGCGCCGACTCGCGAGGTCGAGGACCTGGCTTACGCGTACGGGTCGACCGGGGGTGCGTTCGCCATCGCCGAAGGGGAGCTGGAAGTCATCGCGGTGTCGGGACCCTCGGTCGGTTCGCCGGCTGCGGTCAGTTGGTCGCCCGTAGGCACGGCGGGGTATGTGCAGTCGGCCGTGACGACGACCGTGTCAGACAGCAGCACCCGAGTCACGGCCAGGTACCTCCCAGAGACGAAGCGACTCGTCCTGGAGGGCCACGTAGCGCTCGGAGCTACCGACACACTCGCCTTCGCCCAGCGCGACCCTGTCCGCCAGGCGGGAGCGGCCTTCTCGAACGCGATCGAACGCGCGGGCGTCATCATCGAGGGTGGTTGGGAGGTGAAGTGGGGCGCAGGAGAGCCGATCGCACCCGGGTGCGAAGCGGGTAAGATGCGTGAATGTCCAGGAGCTCGCCTCGTGGCGGTGCTCGAGTCTCCTCCCCTCTCCGAACTGGTCGCTGGTGTCCTGGGACCGAGTCAGAACTGGATGGCGGAACAACTCACACTGACACTGGGCGCAGAGCGCGGTGAACGGGGCAGCTGGGAGGAGGGCGTCGCCGTGATCCAGCGCTTCCTGATGGAAGAGGTCGGCGTCGACAGCTTGGACGTCTCCGCGCGAGACGGCTCCGGCCTCTCCGCGTACAACTTGGTAACACCACGGGCGATCGTGCGGGTTCTGCGGTACATGGACGCTCGGGACGACGCGGCTTCGTATCGCTCGGCGATGGCCGAGCCGGGCGAGTTCGATTCGACCCTCGAGGAACGCCTCGCGGGCCTCGAGGGTCGAGTGTTCGCCAAGACCGGATCCATCTCGAACGTGAACTCTTTGTCAGGTTATCTCGTACGGGAGGACGGCACTGACGTGATCTTCTCGATCCTCTCCAACGGCTCCGGACTCCCGGCCGAGGAAATGCGTGACGCGATCGACAGCGTGGTCCGCGTGCTCGCGCGGTAGGCGCGGCACTCCATGAGCGATTTTCGGCTTCCCGAGCTGCCCTCCGACGAGGAGCTCGGCATCACCGACGAAGACCGCAAGGCGCTCGAGGAGGACGCTCCCGCCGACGGTCCGGAGCTCAGCGCCCAGGAGCTATTGGCGCTCCTTGGGGACGCGCCATCCGACGCGAAAACCCAGAAGAAGCCGGGCATGGGTTGGCGGGCGCGGCGTACGGCCCGGGGCGCGGCTGCGGCCAAGGAAGAGCCAAAGGGCGCGGGAACCGCGGGGACGCCTCCTCCGCGGAGGGTATCGGAAGGACCGCGGAGTCGCTGGAGGGGACCGGTCACGCTGGCGATCCTGATCGGACTGGCGGTGGTGGCAAGCACCAGGACCGGGATCCCCCGGCCGGTACCGGCCAACGCTCCGGACACGCAGTTCTCGTCCGCCCGCGCTATGGCGACGCTCATCGAGATCGCGCGGCAGCCGCATCCGACAGGATCTCCAGAGCACGCACGGGTCCGCGAGCTCCTCATGGATAGACTCCGCGCCCTCGGTATGGATCCCGAGGTCCAGGTCGCCTCGGCCATGGCGCAGACGACCGATTCCGCTCGCGCCGTCACCGTGCGAAACATTCTGGCCCGCATTCCGGGCACCGCCTCGACGGGCGCCGTGCTCATCACGGCGCACTACGACAGCCGGGAGCTTTCGCCGGGAGCCGCGGACGACGGCTCCGGACTGGTCACGATCCTCGAGGCGATCAGGGCGCTCCGGGCGGGGCCCCCGCTGAGCAATGACCTGATCGTCCTCTTTAGTGACGCCGAAGAGCCATGCCTCTGTGGTGCGCAGGCCTTCGTCGATCAGCATCCGTGGATCGACGACGTCTCGGTGGTGCTCTCGTTCGAGATGAGGGGCGCCGGCGGGCCCTCTATCATGTTCGAGACGAACGAGCAGAACGGTTGGATCGTGCGCGCACTGAAGGAGTTCGACACGCGCCCGTTCGCAAACTCGATGTCGTCCGAGGTCTATCGGCGCATGCCGAACGGCACCGACTTCACCGAATTCCGGGAGGCAGGCAAGCAGGGGCTGAACTTCGCGGCGATCGACCGAGCCCACGTCTACCACCAATCGACCGACCGACCCGACAACCTCTCCGAGGCCACGCTTCAGCATCATGGCCTGCGCGCGCTCGCCGGACTCCGCTATCTGGGTGCCGCCGACCTGCAGACAGTAGACGGCCCGGACGTGGTCTACTTCACGATGCCCGGGGCGGGCCTCGTGGTGTACCCGGGTTCGTGGGTCGTCCCCATTTCAGGCGCTCTTCTCGCACTCGCCCTTCTCGCGCTGATCACCGCACGGGTCCGTGGCGCTCGCGTGTCGGGCGTCGTGACCGGCCTCGGGCTCGCGCTTCTTGGCGCGACGGGCTCGTTCGGCTTCGCACTTTGGCTTCGTACGTGGATTCTCGGGTTCTACCCTGAAGCCGGCAGCCTGTCCGGGTCGATCCTGCACAGTGAGGGCTGGTGGGTACTGACCGCCGCGGCCGGCACGCTGTTCATCGTGACGGCACTCCATGGAATCGCTCGCCGGTGGCTCTCTTCAGCGGAACTGTCGCTCGGAGCGGTGATGGTACCTCTGGGGCTCGGGGTGTGGCTCAGCCTTGTTGCTCCACTCGCCGCCATGAACCTGCAATGGCCCGTCGCGGCAGCGCTCCTCGCCGGCACACTCGTCGCCCTGCTCGGCGCGAGAGCGTCGGGCGCAGTGGGTTGGCTCCTGACCGTGGCGCTCGCCACTCCCGTCCTCGCGCTCCTGGTCCCGCTCACGGAGCTGATCTGGTTGGCCATGACCATCCAGCTGATCGGTCCGCTCGCGGTCGTCATGGCCCTGACGCTCCACCTCTGTCTTCCCGCCTTGGACGCACTCCGCCACCCAAACTCTTGGTGGGCGCCCACAGCGGGCTTGGTCGCGGCTGCTGGTTTTTTCGGAATGGCCGTCCGGTCTGCCCAACCAAGTGCCGATCGACGCGCCCCGAGCACACTCATCTACGCGTACCAGCACGGTACCGGCAGCGCGTTCTGGGTCACGAACGCGGGGGCGGACTCCGTCCTGGATGCCGAGGCGATCGAATGGGCCGCGGCGGGCGCCGGGTCGTCGTTTTCGCGGACTCGTGACATGTCCGACTTCGGCTACCCGGCCGGGCCCATGCCCGTGACCGACGCACGTGTGGTGAGCGCTCCCCCTCCCCAGGTGACCATCTTGTCCGACTCCATCGAGGGGCCGGTCCGGAACGTATCGCTCTCGGTTCGCTCCATTCTGGGAGCCGAGTCGATCCGCTTCCGCCTCGATCCGCCGGGTCGTACGCGCCTGCTCTCCATCAACGGGATGGACATCGAAGAACCGGCTCGCCTGGAGTGGGCTGAACACATCGGCCAACCCGACAGTGCAGGCATCGTATTACAGCTGCGCATGGCGGCGACGGACCCGATCGGACTCTACATCGTCGAGCACTTGTTGAGACCACGTGAACTCCTCGGACCAGCCCCTTTCGAGCGTCCAGATGATCTGGCTCCCGATGTCAGCGCCATGAGCGACCGGGCTGTGTTCAGCTACTCGGTGGCTGCATATGTCGATCCCAGGCATGCGTTCATGCCAGGAGCGATTGCTTCGCCACCCGCGGCGCCCGCGCCTGAACCCTCCGAACCGCCGGCGGCGTCGAACGACTCCCTCCCGCCGCCAGCCGATTCTCTGCGCTGAGCCCTGCTCCTGCTTGCTGATCCGCGCAACGCCCCCGAATGTGCGATGCGAAGCAGGACCTCTTTACAAGGAGCGACTCCCATGGCTGCGAAGCGGCTGATCACGATGGGCCTCATGACCATTCTCTTTGGCGCAGGGTACGCGCTTGGGAACGCCGACGCACCGGACCTCGTCGCGAGTGCAGAGGCCAGCCCAATGCCGCTGGCGCAGGAGCGTCAGGTCTTCGAGCTGCGGACCTACACGGCGCCCGAGGGAAAGCTCGACGACCTTCTTGCACGGTTTCGCAACCACACCATGCGGATCTTCGAGAAGCACGGCATGACGAACGTCGGCTACTGGCTCCCTCAAGATCCCGAGCTTCGTCAGAACACCCTGGTCTACCTACTTGCGCACCCTTCGCGCGAAGCGGGCGAGCAGGCATGGCGTGACTTCGGCGCGGACCCGGAGTGGCAGCAGGTGTCGGAGGAGTCCCAGCGCGACGGTCGCATTGTGTCAGGCGTCGTCCGCTTGTGGCTCGACCCCACGGATTTCTCGCCCATGATGTAGGAGGCTCGGACCGTCAGGCGGTCAGAGCCACTGCTGAAAGAGCACCATTCCTACGGCCGAGAGGGTTGCGACGGTCGCGACCTGCGCCCGATCTCCGTGCTCATACGCCTCAGGGAGCAGCTCGACGAGCACCATGAAGACCATCGCCCCCGCGGCGAAGCCGAGACCATAGGGAAGGGCAGTCCGAAACGTCTCGACGAATAGGAAGGCCGGGACTGCCATGAGTGGCTGGGGGAGCGAAGAGAAGACGCTCCACCCCGCGCATCGCGCGACGGAGACCCCCTGCGGGCGCAACACGGCGGAGATCGCGACACCCTCGGGGACGTTGTGCAGCGCGATGGCAATCGTGATGACTGCCCCGAGCGTGACTCCGCCGCCGAACGACACACCGACAGCCACGCCCTCTGCGAACGAATGCACGGTCATGACGATGACCATGAGGAGCATCTTCTTCGCCCCTTCACCGGTGGCGGCACCGAATACCAGATCCTGACTGTCGTACTCACGAAGAAGAAGTTGAGTGACCAAGATGAACGCGACACCTAGGAGGGCGCCGATAAGCGTTTCGCCACGGCCGTAGACGGTGCCCTCAGCAACGAGGCCGAAGCTGGCCCCCAGCATGAGCCCGCCTGCGATCGCTGAGGAGTACGCGGTGACGCGCTCGGATATCTCCCGCACGAATGCGAAGGGGATCGCACCGAAGCCCGTCGCGACCGCGGTGAAGAGCGCATAGAGAAAGACGAGGAGCACCTCGTTCATGGCGCCACCCCCGCCAGAAACACGACCACACCCATGGCAAGGAGCGTCACTACGGCGATGCTCGTTTCGCCGGCCTGATGGTAGGACTCCGGCAACAACTCGACGAGCGATCGGTACATCAAGGCGCCGACCGCGAAGCCCGCGACCACCGGCAGGGCACCCGGGACGAACCCCAGGACGCCGAACGAAGCAACCGCCAACACGACCTGGCTCGCGTTGACGGCGACCGTCACCACCGCGGCGCGCGGGACGCTGAGTCCTCTGCGCGTCAGTACGGTGCTGAGGACCATCGCCTCAGGGATGTTATGGACGGCCAAGGTCGCGGCCATCGCGATGCCCAGTGGCATCGACACTGCCATCGCGACTCCGATCGCGACCCCTTCGTCCGCCGCGTGAAGCGCGTCCACGAGGATCGCTTTGTAGCCGTCCCCAGGACCCGAAGACTCCAGGCGATCCACGTCCAGCTCTCCGGTTCCCGCCGCGGCGTGGCTGGCCCGCACGAAGCCGACACCCAGGAGCGTACCCAGACCACCGGCGATCAACGCCCCCGAGAGTCCCTCTGTCAGGAGCACGTATGCGACGCCGATCATGAGCCCACACGCCAGCGCGTTGGCCCATCCGATCGCGGCCCGCGAGGGGGCGCGGCCGAACGCTTCAGGAGCGATTCCGAGCACCGCGGTTGCTGCGGCCAGGCTCGAGAAGAGCAGGACCTCGGAGTATGGCTCGAGCGTCATCACGCGCTCAATGTGCCATCCGCGTCGGAGAACGCGAAGTGGCTGGCGGACTGGGCGCTTACTTAGACTCCCCCAGGGCGGCGGTCGCCCGCCCCATGTACTCCCTCAGGCCTGGAGCCGTGGACATCCCGTGCTCCTGCATCACGTTCTCGGCTCCCTCCGACTGGTACATCGCCCCTAGTGAGGCCGCGATTCATCCAGACCTGCGTTCATCGCCTCGGTGTAGGCAGCGAAGAGTTCCTGCCACTCGTTCTGGACTGCGGCGATTCGTTCCGGTCCGATGGCCTGGCGTCGTTGCTCCAGCTGCTTCAGCTGCTCGGGTGTGTAGTACTTCTCGTAGTTCATGGTGGCCTCGATGGTTCGTTCCAGCTATGGCGAGACGCCAAGCCCTCACGTTACGTCAGGTGCAAGGCCGGCCAACAGGGAGGACCTCATACTTGTCCGTTGAGGTACCCCCCTCTACCGTCGGAAGCCGCCCTCCGCGCCGAAGTCGTCCCACCGCTCGAGATCCATGATTCGTAGACCGCCCGGCATCTTGATCCTCTCTGCGCTGATTCTGGCCGTGCTGACCCTTCCGGCCGAGCTGTCGGCCACGGCCCCAACGCCCATCGAGGCCTTCCAGCAGCGCCCCGGCGCCAGGGGGCGCGGTGCACCCGACTCCGACCGGGGGCCCGGCGGCCAGCCGCAGGCAGAAGGTGGCGGCCCAGAGTACTCAGACGTCATCACCGACGACGCAGTGACGAAGCGGGGTCTGTTCGACGTGCACGAGGTAGATGACGACCTCTTCTTCGAGATCCCAGTGAGCGAGCTCGGAAGAGAGATGGTGCTCATCAAGAGAACCGTCGAGTCGACGCTTCAGGACCCGGCATCGTTCTTCCCGGGCGGGCCACGGGTGATCGTGCAGTGGGAACGCGACGACGATCGCATCCTGCTACGGCAGAAGAGCTACAACCTCGTTGCCGACACGACCGCCGCCGTGTGGGGTGCCGTCGGAGGGTTCAGGCGTGGACCCATCTTGGCGACGTTCGACATCGAGGTGTTCGGACCGGACAGCTCTGCCGTGATCGACGCCTCCGATCTGTTCTTGTCGAGCATTCCCGAGTTCGACGCCATCGACGGCCTGCAGTCGAACAGAAGCTGGGTGGAGCATACGGCGGCCTTCGACGAGGCCGTCAACGTGCGGGTCGTCCAGAGTGGACGGGCTGCGCCCCCTGGTGGACGCGGTGGTGGTGGACGCGGCGCGGCGCTCTCTCAGACAGAAACAGTGCTGTACAGCATGGCTCGCCTGCCCGAAGAGCCGATGATGCCACGGTGGCATGACGAGCGCGTCGGCTTCAACTCGAGCCGTTCATGGGACTTCACGCGCCCGGACAACCGGCTCGAGCAGGTACGCATGATCCATCGGCACAGGCTAGAGAAGCTCGATCCCGGCGCAGAAGTCTCGGATCCGATCAAGCCGATCGTCTATTGGATCGACCCTGCCACGCCAGAGTGGCTTCAGCCCTGGATCGTGAAGGGCGTCAATGCCTGGCAGCCCGTCTTCGAGGGAGCCGGCTTCTCCAACGCCATCGAGGGACGCATCGCTCCAACAGCGGTCGAGGACCCCGACTTTTCTCTGTTCGACGTGCGCAACTCCGCGATCTACTGGCGGCCTTCCACGGTTGCCAACGCGACGGGCGGCCAGGTAGTGGATCCTCGGTCGGGGGAGATCCTGAAGGGCGAAGTCAACATGTATCACAACATCATGGAGCTGCAGAAAAACTGGTACTTCATTCAGGTCGGGCCGCTGGATACACGCGCGCAACAGCTTCCGATACCCGACTCGCTCATGGGCAGACTCGTGGAGTACGTGGTTACGCACGAGGTCGGACATGCGATCGGGTTTCCGCACAACTTCAAGGCCTCGTCCATGTATCCCGCGGATTCTCTGCGTAGCCTCCCGTTTCTACAGGCGATGGGTGGAAGCCACGTGGCCACGCTGATGGACTACTCCCGCTTCAACTACGTTGCCCAACCCGAAGACAGCATCCCCCCGGAATACCTGATCCCGAAGGTGGGACCGTACGACTTCTTCGCCGTGCATTGGGGGTACGCTCCGATTCAAGGGGCCGGCACACCCGATGAGGAGCGGCCGACGCTCGACGCGTGGGCACGCGAGCAGGACAAGTACCCCTGGCTACGTTTCACGACGGCTGATGCGCGCGGCTCGGATTTGGAAGCACTCACTGAAGCCGTCGGCGACGCAGATGCTGTGAAGTCGACGAGCTATGGGATGCTCAATCTCGAGCGCGTCATGGCAATGCTCCTCAGGGTCGCCGAGAAGCCAGGCGAGAGCTATGACCAGTTGGAAGCGCTCTACGGCGAAGCTGTGGCACAATGGGGTCGGTACATGGGCCACGTGACCGCCATCGTCGGCGGTGCGTACAGTCAGGAACGCTATGGCACCGGACCTCGCTTCGAGGCAGTGCCACGCGAGCGCCAACGGGAGGCCGTCACGTACCTCGGCGAGGCTGCCTTCCATGTGCCCCAAATGTTTCTCGACGCCCAAGTCCTGCGGAGAATCGAGCCGGACGGGGTCGTCGCCCGATTCAGAACGCAACAAGCGCGCGTCCTGGATGGACTGCTCAGTCAGTCGCGCCTCGAGAGACTCATCGAGTTCGAAGCGATGGCCAGTGGCCCATCCGTCGCGTACTCGCTCGCCGACCTCATGGACGACCTTCGCGTCGGGGTGTGGGGTGAGTTGAACGACCCGAGCGTTCAGGTGAATGCCTATCGCCGCAACGTGCAACGAGCGTTCCTCGACGCCGTCGACCGGCGCCTCAATCCTTCCGACGGGGACGGGGAGGAGGGGCCATGGGCGTCCGACATCCGAGCTGTGCTCAGGGCGGAGCTCTCGGAGCTATACCCTCTCGCCGAAGGAGCCGAAGATCGGGCAGCGGACGCGATGACGCGGATTCATCTCCGCGATGTTCGAGCCGAGATCGATCGCATCACCGACCCGAGCGCGGCGTCGCGATGAGCCTCGCCAAGCCTGATCGTGAAACGATCGAGCGATGGAACAGGATTCTGGAGCCCTACCTTGGCGCCGACACGCGTCGCAGCGTGACCCAGATCCTGACGTCGGTGATCCCGTTCGCCGTGCTCTGGTACCTGGCCTACCTGAGCTTGTCGGTCAGCTACTGGCTGACACTGTTGCTCGTGATTCCGACCTCCGGATTCTTGATCCGGATGTTCATCATCCAGCACGACTGCGGTCATGGTTCCTTCTTCAAGTCACGAACCGCTCGCGACTGGGTGGGCCGATGCATCGGCGTATTGCTGCTGACCCCCTACGACTACTGGAAGCGCACCCACGCGTATCACCACGCGCACTCCGGCGATCTGGATTTCCGAGGCTTCGGCGACGTGGACACCTACACCGTCGCCGAGTACCTGTCGTGGCCCAAGAGCAAACGGATCCGCTACCGGCTATACCGACATCCGCTGGTGCTCTTCGGAGTCGCGCCCTTCTATCAGTTCTTCATCAAACACCGCTTCCCGGCCGACATCCCCAGGCGATGGAAGACCGCGTGGCGCAGCGTATGGTGGACCAACCTCGCGATCGTGGGCGTGGTGGCGTTGATGTGGGCGACGATTGGCATCAAGAATTTCCTGCTCGTCCAGGTGCCGGTGACCATGCTCGCGTCGACGATCGGCGTGTGGATGTTTTACGTGCAGCACCAGTACGAAGACACGTATTGGCACTGGCACGAGAAGTGGGATTACTACGACGCTTCGCTCTACGGCAGCTCCTATCTCGTCTTACCGAAGGCGCTTCAGTGGCTGTCCGGCAACATCGGCGTGCATCACGTTCACCACATGAGCGCTCGCATACCGAACTACAAGCTGCAGCAGGTGCACGACGAGAACCCTGAGTTCCACGTGGTCGCCAAAGTTCGGTTCCGAGATACGCTGAAGCTGATCAACCTGGCGCTGTGGGATGAGGAGAACCGCCGGCTGATCCGCTTCCGTGACCTGAAGGCGCGTCGGGCGGCCTAGAAGGCCGGTGCGCGTCTCGCTCTTCGCCACCTGCCTCGGCGACCAGTTCTACGCTGACGCCTGCGCAGACACCGTCCGTCTCTTGCGCCACCTCGGTGCAGAAGTCGATGTGCCCAAGGGCCAGACGTGTTGCGGACAGCCTGCGTACAACGCGGGGAGGCGAGCGGACGCCGTGAGCATGGCCCGACAGACGGCCGACGTTCTGCGCGATACCGACTACGTAGTGCTCCCCTCAGGAAGTTGTGCTGGGATGATCCGCTGCTTCTACCCTGAGCTTCTCGGCGCCCAGGCCGAGGCGCTCGCGACCCGCACGTACGAGCTGTCACAGTTCGTAATGGACGTGTTGGGCGTCGATCATCTGGGCGATGGACTCGCGGGGAAGCGCGTAGCCTATCACCACAGCTGCCACGCGCTCCGGGAGATGGACATCAAGGACGCGCCGCTATCTCTCCTCGCCGGATGCGGGGCCGAGGTGTTGGAGTGGAAGGCCGCCGAGGAGTGTTGCGGCTTCGGCGGCCTCTTCAGCGCCAAGCTTCCGGAGGTGTCGGCTGCGATGGCCGACCGCAAGCTGGACACCCTGCCGGACGTCGACTTCGTGACCTCCACGGACGGCGGTTGTCTCCTCCAGCTGTCCGGGCGGGCGTCCAAGCGCCGGCTCGGCCCGCCGTTTCGCCACCTGGCGAGCGTCCTCTGGGAAGGGGTGCGCGGATGAGCAGCACCGACACGCCAGGTGGGTACCGCGAGCAATCGGCCCGTACGATCCGGGACGAGCCTCAGGTGCGCGACTCGGTGCTGGCTGGAACAGACCTGGCCAACGGTCACCGGAACCATGCCTACGCCGAGATCGATAGCGATCGCTGGCGGGACTGGGGCCGGGACGTAAAGACGCACACGCTCGCGCATCTCGATCGTTACCTCGAGGAGGCTGAGCGGAACCTGCTGGCGAACGGCGTCCGCGTGCATTGGGCGGAGAAGGCGGACGACGCGCTGACCATACTTCGGGGGATCGTCCGCGAGCACGGCGTGAAGTCCGTCGTGAAGGCAAAGAGCATGCTCAGCGAAGAGCTGGGCGTGAACGAGCACCTCGAGAAGCTGGCCGTGCACGTGCGAGAAACCGATCTCGGCGAGTACATCGTGCAGGTCTTGGGTCAGCCTCCGAGCCACATCGTCGGCCCGGCGATGCACCTGAGCCTGGACGACTGCCGGCGACTGTTCCACAAGCGGTTCGGTACGCCGCTGGACGGTGCGCCCGAGGTGCTGGTTGCTGCGGCTCGCGTGGCACTGCGTGAGGAGTTCCTGGCGGCAGACCTCGGAATATCCGGCGGCAACTTCCTGGTGGCCGAGACCGGCACCGTCGCCCTCATCGAGAACGAGGGCAACATCCGCCTCAGTACCTCTCTCCCACGTGTGCATGTCGCCTTCGTGGGCATCGAGAAGCTGATTCCGCGCTTCGAAGACCTCGCTGGCTTCATCCAGCTGACGGCGCGTGCCGCCACGGGCCAGCCGATCGGCAACTACGTCTCGTTTATCCAGGGCCCGCGGAAGAGCGATGAGGTGGACGGGCCGGAAGAGGTGCACGTCGTGCTCGTGGACAACGGCCGCACGAATCTCCTCGCCGATGATGCGGCCTGGGAGGCCCTCCGCTGTGTACGCTGCGGGGCATGTCTGAACATCTGCCCTGTCTACCGCCAAACGGGAGGCCACGCGTACGGCTTTACCTACTCCGGTCCGATCGGCGCCATCATCGCGCCCGGCATTCTCGGGCTCGAAGAGGCGATGCCGCTGCCGTACGCGTCGAGCCTGTGCGGTGCCTGTGCCGACGTCTGCCCAGTGCGCATTCCCATTCCGGAGCTGCTGGTGCACTGGCGGGAGCGGGCGGTTGAGGAAGGACTCACGCCTACGACAGAGCGACTCGGTTTGAAGGCCTTCACAGCCGCCGCCTCGCACCCCGTCCTTTTCAAGACTGGGGCTGCACTCATGCGTTCGACGCCCTGGAAGTCCGGAGGGCGGGCGCTTCCGATCCTGAGTGGGTGGATGCAGGAGCGTGACGCTCCGACGCCGAGTCCGCAGAGCTTCCAGGCCATGTGGAAGGACGGCATCGAGTGAGGGGGCGGGACCGGATCCTGGGCCGCGTCCGGGAAGCACTTGAGGGTCGGGAGCGGCCCGAGCACCCTGGGCACTTCGAGGGCTGGCGACCGGAAGCCGTTGAACGGACTCCGCTGGACCAGCTGACGTCGATGCTGGAGGCGGCGGGTGCCGAGGTCGTGCACCTCTCCGGCACGAACAGCGCCGGGGTCTGGCTGAGGAGGTTCGCGATGGACTTCGAGAGCGTCACGATCGGCGTGACGGTGCCCCATGTGCTGCGTCCAGCAATCAGTACGCGTGGGGCCCACGAAGCCGCCCTGGGCATCTCCATGGCACGCGCCGCGATCGCCGAGACGGGATCCCTCGTCATGAGTGCGCGCGACGGCCGCAAGAGCCAGCTACTGGCCCCCACGCACGTGGTCTTCGTGCGGGCGGAAGACGTACACGTGACGTTCCGAGACGCGCTTCTCGCGATACGGAGCGAGCTGCCGTCCGCAATCGGACTCCATTCAGGCCCCTCCAAGTCGGCTGACATCGCGCAGACCTTGGTGACGGGGGTGCACGGTCCGGGACGCCTCGTCTGTGTTGTGGTCGATGAGCCGGCGGCATCCGCGACGTGAACGTGGGCTGAAGGCAACGCTAGCGGGCTGGTCTTTTAACGCAGGACGCCCGTGAGCCCTCCAGTAGTCGTAGGCAAGGGGAGTCCGAGAAACGCTCCGCGACCAGTCATTGCTTTACGCGTCAGCGTTTTCTCGCCTTGAACTGTCTAGGGGTACGGCAACCCGTCGGCCCCGGAAACCGGATGGTGCGTGGGGAGTTGGAAGATGAACGTGATACGGAGCGGAATCATCGCTGTGGGCGCGCTAGCGGTCTTGGGCGCGGCGCAGGTCGCGGCTCAGGACATCGAGTCGATCATGAGGGCGCGCGAGCGCCTCGAACTTACAGAGAGCCAGCTCGAAGGCTTGGAGGTTATTCGTCGGGAGGCCGTTCAGGAGCGGACGACCGAACTGGCCCAGATGCAAGAGCTCAGGTCGCAGCTCGATGCGGGCCAGATTCAGCGCAGCGAGGTCATGGCGTTCATGGAAGACCGCCGTGAGGCACGTCAGGCGATCGCAGAACAGCGGCGTGAGCAGTTGGCGGCGGTGCTCGACGAGAGCCAGCTCGAAAGGGTGCAGGAGATGCGACGGCGTTCTGGTCGCATGGGCGTACGCCCTGGTGGCCGCCCGGGTACGGATGGACCCGGGTTCGCTCCTAGCGGGCGCGCGGGGGTACGTGGGTCTCAACGCCCTCTCCGCGGGCCACCGAGGGCATCCCTGAGAGACGCGCGCATACGCGGAGAGATCCCGCGGCAACTCCGATAGGTGATTCGCGAGTTCCGCTGATCTCACGCACCTAAGCGGGCTCGCCTAGAGCCCCGTCCGGCAAGAGTCGGGCGGGGCTCGATGCGCTTATGAGCCCTGCTCGCGCAGCCACCTTCTCAGGTCGCCCACGTCGTACTCGCCGTTCTGATTCCCGCGATCGTCGAGATACTGCATCTCCTCGACGGACAGCGAGTCGCCGGGATCGTCCAGGAAGGGACGTAGGAGCTCGCCCAACGGGACGGACCACGCGACCGGAGCAGAGAGGGAGATCACGACCGGCTCGGACGTGGCTCCGGAGGAGTCCCGTACCCACAGGAACAACTCGACGGGACCTGGATCAGATGTGGATCCAGTCACGACCAGCTCGTCGCCCGCTGCGGCGAGCGTCAGGCCCGAGGGCACCGTGCCCAGGGCCGTGAACGGCATCATTCCCCCGGCGATGCGGATGGACTCGAGAAACGGGACGACCTGAGCCACCTCGACCGAGCCAGACGGCGCAATCAGCTTCGGCACCGGGGAGGTGGAGATCACCAGCCGCGCGCTGCCCGCCTCCACTGCGACCTCGTGGATCGTCACCGAGCTGGGGGCGCCGTTGCTCAGGCGCAGCGGCGTGGCGGTCTCTGCGTGTAGTCGTCCCCGGAGCCCGCCCACGCCCCAAGCGTCCCCGGCTTCACCCCTGTTGCCGCCCTCGAAATAGGTCCGGCGCAACCCGTCGTTGCCGTCCTGCTCGAGCAAGGTCAGGTAGTAGGGATCGGAGCCGGAAGGATTCGGCGCCAGGCTGGCGTTGCCATCCTGCCGGTAGAAAACGACTCCGTCGGCTGGAAGCGACGCGTCGAAGCCCTCTCGAGCTCGGTACTCGGCAATCAGGAACTGCGTACCCGCGGCGTCGAGGGGGACCCGCAGGGCCACCCCAGTGGCCTGCACCGGCCCGAGTATGACTTCCTGATTCCACACCTCCCCTGGATCGAGGTACTCGGCCCAGCCCAGCTGCACCTTCGAATGCGCGGTCAGGTGCGTCGGGCCGAAGAGGTCAGGTGGCTGCTCGACCTGCCCACAGCCCCACGATCCCGCCGCCATCAGGGACCAGCACCCTAGTACCCACCGCCGCCCCCGAGCCCCTGCGGCCCGGTCGATCCAGTGGTAGTAGTCGGGCAGCCCCAGCGCGTGCCCGAACTCATGGGCGATGGTGCTGGCGTTCTGCACACCGATGCCTTCGCAGTCCGTGACGCCCTGCGTGATGTAGTCGTTGATACGAATCGTATCTCCGGCCACCCCGATGTCGTCCGTGGCATAAGCCGACCCGTTCCAGGCGGCGATTCGCCAACGGTGCGGCCAGATCGCGGGACCCCCGCACGAGGCCGCCACCTCGAGATACTCGAAGGTGATTACGTCCACATAGCCGTCGTCGTCCCCGCTGTTCGGGACGCCATCCGGGCCGTCGTTGTCATAGAGCGAGAAGTCGATCGCGGCGTCGAGAGAGTCCAGCGCCTCGGCGAAGTAGGGACCGACCATGGCGTCACCGCCGAGCCCGGCACTGGTGCCGACGACCTCGCCTAGCGCGTGGCTGGTCCGCACCCAGTCGAAGACCAATCCTCCGATGTCGAGCGCCCCCCGCGACATCTCGAGGTACGCCTCGGTGATCGTCCCGTGCTGCGAGGGCCCGTCGAAGAGCGCAGCCTGCACCATCTCTCGGGAGATGGAGGGGTCCGGTGAGTCGCTGAACAGGGCAAGCACCACCGGCATACTCACGGTGCCGACGACCCCCCCTGCGCTGGCGGGTCCAGCGCGGGCCAAGAGGGCCCTCGAGAACGTGTAAGCGGTCGGGTCTGCGGCGACTGTCTCGTAGTAGGCGGCGGGCAGGGGAATCCCGCGCATCGCGGACACCGCTTCGACGTCTTGGGCACCAACTGACGCAGCCGAGGAGACTGCCGCCGCCGCGAGCCCCAGGAGGGTGACCCACCTCGTGCGAGCCGTCACCGCCGGGGTCATTGGACAACCTCGACGCGATACCCTGCCAGGTCGGCCCGAAGCAAGTCGTCCGGTCCCGCTACCTCCCGTACCAGTGCGACCAGTGGCCGGCCTAGGTCTTCCACGTCCACGGCGACCGACATCGTGCCACCCTCACGGTTGATCAGGACGATCCGGGTCGTCTCGCCCGATGTGTCCGCGTACGCCTCGGTTTCGCCGACGGCGTTCACCTCGATGACTCCCTCCCCCAGCAGGAAGATGACCGCCGCTCCTTCGTCCCCGTTCGGCGAGCGGAGCGTGGCCGTGAGCGTGCCTGGCCCGCTCGACGGCCCCACGTCGCTGCAGCCCGCCAGGACCGTAATAGTCAGCAGAACCGCGCGTCGAACACTTATCACGTGCCCAAGGCCTCCCGCGTAGCGCGGTACCCTTCCTCCAGGAAGTACGCGACGTGATCGAAGTCGAACGTGCCGTATCCGTCCAGGCGCGGCCTGACGTACTTGAGCGGGACGCCCTGCCAGCGACTGACCATCTGGTGACGTCGCTGCCACGCCATGATCGAGACCACGCGCTGGTGAATCCCGATCATTCCCTGCTTAACGACCTCGCCAGCATCGGCGGTCTCTCCGGAGCCGACATCGATTGCGACGATGCGCTCCGCCCCCTCCTCCTGTGCCTTCTCGAGCGGCAGGCTCCGGCTGATACCTCCATCGACGTAGGCCCGCCCATCGAACTCGAAGGGCGGATAGAAGACCGGCAGGGCCGCCGAGGCGTACACCGCGTCCAACAGCGAGACGTCGTCGCGGTCCCCTGGGCCGAACCACTGCAGCGATCCGTCCCCCAGATCGACCGCGTTGATGAGCACGGGAATGGCGAGCGCGTTCCACCCGCCGGCAGGGAGCAGTTCCTCGAAGTACTCGCGCAGGGTATCCCCGCGGAAAACGCTCACTTCGCGGATGCCGTTGATCCAAACTGCTCCCCGGTTCAGTCGCACGATGTCTCGCCGTCGCAGGCTGAGGGCGCGCTCACGCATCTCGGCGGCCGACATTCCGCTCGCGGCCAGCGCCCCGATGAGCGCGCCGATGCTGGTCCCGACGATTCCCGCGGGGCGGACGCCTGCCTCCTCTAACGCTTGGAATGCGCCGACGTGCGCCATGCCCTTCAGACCCCCACCGCCGAGCACCAGCCAGGGGCGCGACGACCCGCCTCCGAACCCTCCGAAATCCCGCACAGGACGGTCGCTTTCCGGTTCCCCCAGGTCCACTTGACCCCCTTTTTGACGTGGCCTACCTTACGGACTGAAACCGAGAATCATTCTTAATAAGCGCAGTCCCGCGCCACCCCCCTGCCCGAGAGACGGATGAGCGACGCCCCCATTCTGAAGATCGAGGACCTCCGGGCCAAGGTCGCAGAAGACGAACTTGGCATTTTGAAGGGACTCGACTTGGAAATCGCCCCCGGCGAGATCCATGCGATCATGGGCCCGAACGCCTCGGGCAAGAGCACGCTGGCCAAGGTCTTGGCCGGCCACCCCGGCTACGAAGCCACCGGTGGCAGCGTCACCTTCGCGGGCCAGGACCTCCTGGACATGGAGCCCGACGAACGCTCGCTCGCCGGACTCTTCCTCGCGTTCCAGTACCCGGTCGACATCCCAGGGGTCTCCATCGCGAACTTCCTGCGTACGGCGGTCCAGGCTCGTCAGCCTGAGGGCGAGGATCTCGACATCTTCGAGTTCTCCGATCACCTCACCGAGCGCATGGAGATGCTCGGCATGGACGTGACATTCGCCGAGCGCCACGTGAACGACGGATTCAGCGGGGGCGAGAAGAAGCGCAACGAGATTCTGCAGATGGCGATGCTCAAGCCGAAGCTCGCTGTCATGGACGAGACTGACTCGGGCCTGGACATCGACGCGCTTCAGATCGTCGCGAGCGGCGTGAACAAGCTCATCGAGGAAGATCCCAAGATGTCGATCCTCCTCATCACGCACTATCAGCGTCTGTTGAATTTCATCAAGCCCGATTTCGTGCACGTGATGGTCGCGGGCCGGATCGCCAGGTCGGGAGGCCCCGAGGTCGCGCTGGAGCTCGAGGCCGAGGGTTACAAGATGTACGAGGGCCTCGAAGAGGCCTCGACGAACGGCAGCGCCCCCGGCGTCTGACCCCACGGAGACCAGTCATGCCTGCAAACGAAACCATCCAAGACCTGGACCTCGACGAATACAAATACGACTTCGTCACCGAGGGAGAGCCGGTATTCCGGGCCGAGAAAGGCCTCTCCGAGGAAGTCGTGCGCCAGATCTCCGCCCACAAGGACGAGCCGAAGTGGATGCTCGACTTCCGGCTCAAGGCGCTGGAGGTCTACAACTCCAAGCCGATGCCGACGTGGGGCGGTGACCTGTCAGACCTCGAGCGTGTCCTCGACGAGATCTACTTCTACGTGCGTCCGCAGGACCGGATGGAGCACTCGTGGGACGACGTGCCCGACGAGATCAAGGACACGTTCGAGAAGCTCGGGATCCCCGAGGCAGAGCGTAAGATCTTGGCGGGCGTAGGCGCCCAGTACGAGTCCGAGATGGTTTACCACTCCCTCAAGGAGGAGTGGTCGAAGCAGGGCGTCATCTTCGACTCCATCGAGGACGGCCTGAAGAACCACCCAGAGCTCTTCCGGGAGCACTTCGGCACCGTCATCCCGACAGGCGACAACAAGTTCTCCGCTATGAACTCCGCGGTCTGGTCCGGCGGGTCTTTCGTGTACATCCCGAAAGGCGTCACGCTCACTACACCCTTGCAGGCGTACTTCCGAGTGAACCAGGAGCGGATGGGGCAGTTCGAGCGCACGCTCATCATCGTAGATGAAGGTGCGAACGCGCACTACATCGAAGGGTGCACCGCCCCGGTCTATTCGACGGAGTCGTTCCACTCCGGCGTCATCGAGATCATCGTCAAAGACAACGCCCGCTTCCGCTACACGACCATTCAGAACTGGTCGAACAACATGTACAACCTCGTCACGCAGCGGGCGATGGTCGGCGCGGGCGGGCACATGGAGTGGCTCGACGGCAACCTGGGGTCGAAGCTGACCATGAAGTATCCGTCTTGCTATCTCATGGGCGAGGGCGCACACGGGGAGATCCTGTCGATCGCCTACTCCGGCGACGGACAGCACCAGGACACGGGCGGGAAGGTCGTGCACGTCGCGCCACATACGACGTCTTCCATCGTGTCGAAGTCGATCTCCAAGGGCACCGGGCGCTCGACCTACCGGGGGCTGTGCAAGGTCCACGAGGGCGCGCATCACTCCCGCTCGAACGTCGAGTGCGACGCCTTGC
The DNA here is from genome assembly GCA_029863645.1 of Gemmatimonadota bacterium. Lineage (GTDB taxonomy): Bacteria > Gemmatimonadota > Gemmatimonadetes > Longimicrobiales > Gaopeijiaceae > UBA2982. The sequence goes on along the minus strand of JAOTVA010000006.1, from coordinate 17,213 downwards.
TCATCAACGACACGTCGCGCACGGATACGTATCCGTACATCGAGATCGAAGAGAACGATGCCAGCGTCGGTCACGAGGCTTCCGTGTCGAAGATCGGCGAGGAGCAGCTCTTCTACCTGACGAGCCGCGGCATCGCCCAGGACGAGGCGATGGCGATGATCGTGCGCGGCTTCATCGAGCCGATCGCGAAGCAGTTGCCTCTCGAGTACGCAGTTGAACTCAACAGACTCATCGAGCTGGAGATGGAGGGATCAGTTGGCTAACGCCGTCGCGCTTACTGAGGGCGTTACCGCAGCGCTCAACGAGGAGGCCGTCTCGAGGATCGCCGGGGACGAGCCGGAGTGGTTGCGGGAGCGGCGGGCTCACGCCTGGTCGGTCTACGAGGCCACGCCCATGCCGAGCACCCGGCTCGAACAGTGGCGCTACACCGACCTGAAGAAGAAGCTCGACCTCGATTCGCTACGGCTCCCGCAGGGGGCACCCGCGCCGGACGATCGGGCCTCGTGGCCCAAGCCGCTGCGGGCCGCACTAGACGCCGACCGCGAAGCCTCCGGCCACATCGTGGTCATTGACGGTCACGTGGTGCATGCCGATGTCGATGCGTCCCTGGCGAAGCAGGGCGTCATCGTGATGTCGCTGCACGATGCGGTAGAAGAGCACCCGGCGCTCGTGCAGAAGCACCTCGCGACCGATGCGGTGCCAGCTGAGGAAGGGAAGTTCGCCGCCCTCAACGCGGCGCTTTGGGCCGATGGGGTCTTCCTCTACGTACCGAAGGGCGTTCGACTCGAGGTACCTGTCCGGGTCACGCGTTGGTTCACCGAACCTGGTGCCGCGTACCTGAGTCGCGTGCTGATCGTCGCGGAACGCGAGAGCCAAGTCTCGTATGTCGACGAGGTTCTCTCGGACGACTTCGCGCAGCAGATGTTCACTTCGACGGCCGTGGAGGTCATCGCACGTGACGGCGCCCAAGTGCAGTACGTGGCCGTCCAGCGCCTCGGGAAGGGAGCCTTCTATCAGGCCGTCCAGCGCACGCTCGCTGGAAGGGACGCCACCCTCGACACCCTGAACGTCGCCCTCGGAGCCTCGGTCAGCCGCATCGACCTCAACGCTCGTCTCCTGGGTCCCGGCGCGAATTCCGACATGTTGGGGCTCTACTTCGGCGACGGCGACCAGCACTTCGACTTCAATACGAGCCAGGACCACGTAAGCCCGAACACATCGAGCGACCTGCTCTACAAGGGCGCGCTGGACGGATCGAGCCGCGGGGTCTTCAGGGGCATTATCCGGGTACATCCGGGCGCTCAGCGCACCGATGCGTACCAGACGAACCGCAACCTGCTCCTGTCACCGAATGCCCGGGCGGATTCACTCCCGAACCTCGAGATCGAAGCCGACGACGTGAAGTGCTCCCATGGAGCCACAGTCGGCGAGCTCGACGCTGAGGCCAAGTTCTACTTGATGTCGCGGGGACTCGACCGCATCCAGGCCGAGCGTCTGGTTGTCATGGGCTTCTTGGGCGAGGTGCTCGCGAGACTGCCGCTCGGCGGCGTCGTGGAGAAAGTGACGCGCGTCATAGAGGAGAAGTTGGCCCAGTATGGGTGATGGCCTTCGCGCGCTGCGCGCCCGACGACATGAGTAGATGGACACGGGTGGCGGCGCTCGCGGACTGCCCGGTTGGCGAGATCAAGGGCGTCACGGCCGAAGACACCGCAGTGGTCCTGGCCAATGTCGACGGCACAGTCTACGCGCTCAGGGATCAGTGCTCGCACGAAGAGTATCCGCTCTCCGATGGTGAGCTCGACGGACAGGACGTCGTGTGCGTATACCACGGCGCTCGTTTCGACGCATGTTCGGGGGCGCGTAAGGCGCTACCTGCCGTGATGCCCGTGAAGTCGTATCCGGTGGAGGTCAGGGATGGCGATATCTACATCGACGTTGGGTAGGGACGCGCAGGGCGCATCAATGGCCAAGGCGTTCGATCCGGCTCGAATTCGCGCGCAGTTTCCGGCGCTCCATCAGGAGGTGAACGGGAAGCCGCTCATCTATCTGGACAGCGCCGCCACATCCCAGAAGCCACAAGCGGTCCTCGACGCGCTGGACCACTACTACGAACACGACAACGCCAACGTGCACCGCGGCATTCACGAGCTCTCGCGCCGCTCGACAGAAGCGTTCGAGGGAGCCCGCGGTAAGGTCGCCGGATGGATCGGTGCCGACGATCCCGCCGAGGTCATCTGGACCCGTGGTACCACCGAGGCGCTCAATCTCGTCGCCTCCGCATGGGGCCTCGACAACGTTCACGAGGGCGATGAGATCGTCCTCTCCGTACTCGAGCATCATTCGAACATCGTTCCGTGGCAGCTCCTCGCGCAGCGTACCGGAGCCCGCCTCCGCTACATCGAGCTGGACGACCAGGGTCGGCTGATCCTCGACGATCTTCCGAAGCTGCTCACCGAGCGGACGAAGATCGTTGCGATCTCGCACGTTTCGAACGCATTGGGCACGGTAAACCCGGTCAAGGACATCGCCACCGCAGCGCACGAGGTCGACGCGCTGGTCGTTGTGGATGGCGCACAGGGCGCGGTGCACGCCGACGTCGACGTGCGTGAGCTCGGAGTCGACTTCTACGCGCTGAGCGGCCACAAGATGTGTGGACCGACCGGTTGCGGCGCCCTCTGGGGCCGCCGGGACCTACTCGAGGCCATGTCGCCTTATCAGGGCGGCGGGGAGATGATCCACGTGGTCGGGCGTGACGAGAGCACGTGGGCCGAGCTGCCTCACAAGTTCGAGGCGGGCACGCCCAACATCGCGGGCGCGATCGGGTTTGGTGCTGCGGTCGACTATCTGTCGGACATCGGGATGGACGCCATCCAGGCTCACGAGCGCCAGCTGATGGAGTATGCGCTCGAGCAGATACGCGCCGTGGATGCCGTCCGAGTCTATGGACCAGACTCGCTCGACGAGCACTCCGCGGTGGTCTCGTTCACGCTAGGCGACGCGCACCCGCACGATATCTCCACGATCCTGGACGCCGAGGGCGTCGCGATCCGCGCGGGCCATCACTGCGCCCAACTCGTCATGAAGCACTTCGGCATCGCCGCGACGGCCCGGGCGTCCTTCTATCTGTACAACACGAAGGACGACGTAGATCGTCTGATCGCCGGGCTCTCGACGGTGGGCGGCATCTTCGGCTGAACCGACGCGACCGACCTACGCGTCGGCCTCCGCCTCGGAGTCGCAACTGACTAGAACGGACGCCGCGGCGATCTCCTCGCCGAGGCCGAGGACGACTAGAAGGTCGTCGGGGCTGACCCGCTCATCTCCGCCGGGATTGGCCAGCACCTCATCGCCGCGCCGAATCGCCACGACCGTGACACCGTAGATGCGTCTCAACTCCGAGTCGGCGAGCCGCTGGCCGACGATGGCGCTGCGCGGGTCGACCCGCAGTGTCGTGATCTCCACGTCGGAGAGGCTCTGCCGGAGGTCGAACAGGCTGGGAGCGTCACCCCTCGGTCTTCGCCACATCTCGTAGTCGCCTGCCCTCATCTCGGAGACGAACGCTTCGATCTCCCGGCGCGGCACCATGTAGCTCGCGAGCACGCGCGACACGATCTCCACCGAGGTCTCGAGCTCTTCAGGGATGACGGTATCCGCGCCCAGCTCCTTGAGGGCCTCCACTTCTCGCACGTATCTGGTGCGCGCGACGATGGAGCAACCCGGGTTGAGGCTTCGCGCCAGCGCCGTGACCTGCCGGGTGGCCGCGGCGTCGGATAGGACGATGACTACCGCATGGGCCCGCGCCACGCCCATGTGCTCGAGCAGCGCTTGGCGCGTCGCGTCCCCATAGTGGATGGGCACACCCCTGGCTCGCTCGCTGGCCACGAGGGTCGGGTTCATGTCGACGACCAGATGCGGAATGCTGGCGACGGCGGCAGCCCGGGCAACGTTCTGTCCATTGATGCCATAGCCGATGATCACCAAGTGGTTCTCCGAAGCCTCCGGTACATCGGTGTTCTGTGAGCCCTCGCGAAACTCCAGCCGACCGACCAGTGGCAATCGAGTCACCGCGGCGCTGAAGGCAGGCGCCGCGCGCATGAGAAAAGGTGTGACGCCGATCGTCGCGACGGCGACTGCGACGAACCACTGGTAGCTGAGATCGGTCATGAGGCCGGCAGCCAAACCGACCCCGGCCAGCACGAACGAAAACTCCCCGACCTGGCTCATGGCGAGGCCTGTCTGCACCCCGGTCGTGAGCGACGACCCCACGACCAGTGTAGCCACACCCGCAGCCACGCTCTTCAGGAGCAGCACGGCCACCACGAGCCCGAAGAGAAACAGGGGTTGGCTCGCTGCCAACTCCAGGTCGAGCAGCATGCCGACACTGATGAAGAAGAAAATCGCAAAGAGGTCGCGGAACGGGAGAATATCCGCCAAGGCCTGGTGGCTGTACTCCGACTCGGAGATCAGCAGACCCGCCAAGAACGCTCCCAGAGGAAGCGAGAGCCCCGCAAGCGAGGACATCCACGCGACGCCCAAACACACGGTGACCACCGTGAGTAGAAACAGGTCACGGCTGCGGGTGTGGACGACCCGTCCGAGCAGTTGAGGCACGATGAAGCGCGCGAGGACGACGACCAGCACCAGTATCGCCGTGGCCTGGGCCACGAAACCGCCGAGCGCCGGAACCACGCCGCCGCTTGTTCCGGCGAGCAGCGGCACGAGGAGCATCATGGGCACGATCATCAGATCCTGATAGACGAGGATCGCCAGGCTCATGCGCCCGTGAGGAGCCTCGACCTCGGCACTCTGCTGAAGGAGGCGCAGAACCACCGCCGTCGAGCTCAGCGACGCCGTCATTCCCAGGAAGAGGGCCTGCCTGGACGGCAGCCCCGCCGCGAGGAGCCCTGCCCATGCGACCGTCGTGACCACGACGATCTGCACCGAACCACCGACAAGAACGGCGCGCCGCATTCGTAGGAGCTCGGCAAGCGAGAACTCGAGGCCGATCGTGAACAGCAGGAGCACGACGCCGATTTCAGCGAGCTGCTCTACCTCCTCGACGCCTTGTACCAGCCCGAGGCCGTGAGGCCCCAGGAGCATTCCAGTGATCAGGAACCCGACGACGGGTGGGAGCTTGATGCCCCGGGACCCATAGAGCACCCCTATCGATACCACCAGCAGGATCACGACATCGGCGAGGAGGGACGCGTGCATGACCGTGCGGGGTACGAGAGCGACGACAACCTAAAGTTCGCTCGGCAGATGGCTTCCGAGAATGGCCGGCGGACGGTTGGTCGGCGGTCGTGCCGAGCCTACATTGAGACCCGCATCAGAACACGGTCAGACCATGGAAACGCCGCAGCTCAACTCGCTCTACCAGCAGCTCATTCTCGAGCATTATCGCAAGCCGCGAAACAAGGCCGAGCTCGAGGACAAGACTGTCGAGGTACACCTCAACAACCCGGTCTGCGGCGACGAGATTCGGTTGCAGCTCCGCATCGAGGACGACCATATCGCCGACGTGAAGTTCACCGGCCAGGGCTGCTCCATTTCCCAAGCTGCGGTCAGCATGATGACCAGTTTGCTCAAGGGCAAACAGTTGGACGAAGCCCAAGGGGTCGCCCAGCGCTTCACAGAGATGATGCATGGCGATGAGGCAGCGGCGAAGGACAAATCCTTGGGAGACCTGAGGGCACTCGCGGGCGTGAGCAAGTTTCCTGTTCGCATCAAATGCGCGCTACTCGGTTTCGAGGCGCTTCAGAAGGCGCTCAAGCAAGGTCACGCAGGAGACCCTCGCTGACCGTGGGAGACGTCCATTCGGCGCATCTCGCCGAGACGCGCGCGGGACCTGTGACCGTGTGGGTCTCACCCGCCGGCGTGCGTAGGATCGAGTTTGGTGCCCTGCCCCGAGAGGACCATACGGATCCTCCCGACGCCTGGCCGCACATCCTCCGCACGGCAGTGGGCCAACTCGAGGAGTACTTCGATCGGTCTCGGCGGACGTTCGATCTGCCGCTCGACTTTTCGGACACCCTCACGGACTTCCAGCGGGATGTGTACGACCGCCTCCTGGCGATCGAGTACGGCCATGTGGCTTCATACGGGCAGATCGCCCGTGAAGTCGGGAAGCCCGATATGGCCCGCGCCGTAGGACAGGCGGTTGGCGCGAACCCGCTACCGATCGTCGTACCCTGTCATCGCGTCGTGGCGTCGGACCGCAGCCTCACCGGCTTCGCGGGAGGGCTGCGAACGAAGGTGGCGCTCCTGAAGCTCGAGGGCATCGACGTCGACGGAACCAAGCCGACAAGCAAGGTGCATCCGGAAGTCATCCCGCTGGATCTCTAGCTCACGCCACTACGTGAAACGCGCCGGCGACAGAGCCCCGATGCGCGGATCGCCAGAGCCCAGCACATGCCTGGCGATCATCTCCCCAGTCACGGGCGCCAGCGTGAGGCCGAGCATGCCGTGGCCCGTAGCCACCGTGAGGCCGCCTACGTCGCCGAGGGGGCCCACGATCGGCAGACCATCGACGGACATCGGTCGCAGCCCGCACCACTCCGAGCTCGCACGCGCACTACCAAGCCCCGGGAACGTCTGCCGAGCCGCCTGCGTGAGCTGTCGGAGCCGCGGAGGCCGCATCACCCGGTTCACACCCGAGAACTCCATCGTGCCCGCGAAGCGCACGAACGTATAGAGCGGCGTGCAGAACACGGCCGACTCACTGAGCACGCAAGCAATGCGCAGCGGCGGCGCACCGTTCGGCCCGATCGCGATATCGCGGTGGTATCCCTTCCCTGCCTGCACAGGAAGACGCACCCCGACCCGGCGGGCCATCGAAAGGCTGTAGGGTCCCGTCGCTAGCACCACGGCGTCGCACCCTTCGACCCCTCCCGCTTCGAGGCGCACCCCTGTCACCCGCCCCCCCTGCACCACGACCGACCGCGCACCGGCTCTCTCCCGGATGTCGACGCCCCGCCTACGCGCCGCCCGAGCAAGGCGCGTCAGGAAGAGCCCAGGGTCGAGCGTGGCCGCCTCGGGATAGTAGACCCCCCCAATCGGGCCGGGACCCATCGCCGGCTCTCTCCTGCGCAGCTCGTCTCCGTCAACGAGTTCGGGTGAGTAGCCGTGGCGCGTGAGGATGTCGGCTTCCTGCCGCGACTCTTCGAGACCTGTTGTGGTCGCGCACACGTCGTAGTATCCGTCCGCACGATATTCGCACTCGATGCGTTCTTCGCGAACGAGCTCGTCGAAGAGCGCGAACGTATCTTTACCCAGGGGCGCCATGATCCGCATGCACGACTCGACGTGCTCGAGGGTGCAGTGGCGCGCGAAGCCCATCAGCCACCGCCAGAGCCCCGGATTCCAGCTCGGGTGGATGTAGAGCGGACTGGTAGGGTCGAGCATCCGCCGAAGCGCCGCCGCCACGCGGCCGGGTTTGTTCAGGGGCGGATGCCCGGGCGACACAGTGCCCGCGTTTCCCTCCGAGGCCCCGGCGCCCACCCGCTCGCGCTCCAGCACGACGACCTCTGCGCCGTCCTTCGCCAAGTAATACGCGCAGGAAATTCCGATCACTCCGCCGCCGACGACGACGATCTTGGGGGCGCTCAAGCCGAAGACGGATCCAGCAGGACCTTGATCGATCCGGTGCGACGGCGGTTGGCTGCGGTGGATAGTGCGTCCCGATATTGTGCCAGCGGGAAGTCGTGGGTCACCATGCGCTCCACCGGCGCGCCCGTCTCCAGAAGAAGGGCTTCGGTAACCTGGAAGGTGTGGACGGTCTCACCACGCCACTCCTCGAGTCCGTAGCAGACGTAGCCCTGGATCCTAATTTCCCGGGCCCACACGAATGTGAGGTCGAGCTTCGGGATTTCCGCAGCGCAACCCAACATCACGATCTCACCGCGCGGCGCGGTATAGCGGAGTGCCTGCTTGATGGTCTGCCCGCTCCCCACGCAGTCGAAGATGAGCGGGAAGCCGCCCCCGGAGTACACCTCGTCCCCGATGATGGGCATATAGGCGCTCGCGCCGGTGTCGATCAACGCCTGTCGCGCCTCGTCACCCGGCGAAACCACGTGGGTAGCCCCGAACGCATAAGCGATGTCCGCCTCGTGGCCCCTTTTGATCTGGGCCACGAGTTCGCCCTGGTAGCCGGTGGCCCGAAGCGCCCAAATGGTGCCGAGCGCGATGGGGCCACTCCCGATCACGAGAACCGGTCCCGCCCCGAACGGCCGCGAGCGGAGGGCCGCGTGCATGCCGACGGCAAGGGGCTCCATGAGCACGCCGGCGCGGTCCGACAGGCGATCGTCGACGGGAAAGAGCTGGCTCTCGTGCACAATCATCCGCTCCGACCAGCCGCCTGGCAGATCGGCCTGGTACCCGATGGTCAGCCCGGGCCTGAGCTCCCGGCCGTCGATCATGACGGTCCCTTCCTCGCCGGATCGCTCGCAGGTGCCCGGCAGTCCATTCGAACACGAGATACAGCGAGCGTCGCCCCCGAAGCCCCGCATGGTGCACGAGATGACGGGGTCGACCGCAACACGCTGGCCCACCTCAACGCCCCGGACCGCCGGGCCGACCTCGGCGACGCGGGCCAAGACCTCGTGACCAAACACCGCCGGGAACGTCCCGAACGGCTCCATCGCAGGACTCGATTTGAAGGTGAGGTTTCCGATGTCGGAGCCGCAGATGCCCGCTTTGATCACGTCGAGTCGCACCCACGAGTCCCCGGGCAGGCCTGGCTCGTCGACCTGGCCATAGCGCAGCCCGCTCAGGCCGCCGAAGAGGGCGGCTTCGGTCACCCGCCCGAGGGTCTTGCCCAAGATGAAGCCAGGCACGGAGACGTCGAACGAGACGGCGCGCACTAGGCGATTCCCTTCATCGTGGCGGACTCCCGGACAACATCCTGATGAGGTTGCCAAGCACGCCCCAAGCGCGGCCGAGCGCCGCGGCACCCAGGAGGAGAAAGCCCGAGATGTAGCAGAGGGCCACCAACCATGGCTGTAGCTGAGAGGGAGGCAGATTGGGAGCCACGGCCAGCAGGGCTACCGCGAGTCCCCCCGCAACCACCCGTTCCAAAATCGTCAGGCGCGGTTCGGACGCCGGCGCTACGCGCCGAACCTTGGCGGGAGCGGGAGGTCGGGCCTGCGGCGACACTTCATCCCCTGCGACCAGGTCTCGCGCCAACTCCGCGTCGACCGCGCGCACCCACAGGAGCGAAGGGCGGAGCATGGACAATCCCAAGTCGGCCCCCCCAGCGTCGTCGGTCTGGAGGTAGAACGGGATCCCCGCGTCGGCCAGAAAGCCCGCGGCGAGCTCGGCCTCGTGCCGATAGCGATACTCCGCGATCTGGACGTGCTGGACCTTGCGATCGATCTGTTCGCTCAAGCAGCCCCTCCGCTCGTTCTCCTTCCCCACGCCCTCTCCCCCGGTGCCCGGGTCGGACGAAGATGCCCTCCAAGTATCCGACAGGCGAGCCCGGCCAGGGCTCGCACCTCACCGCGCCCCGCCTAGCCCCTTCTCCAGCGTGGGGTTCGCGTTGTACGCCGCCGAGCCGCCGGGCGGAATACTCAGGTAATGCCACTCTTCACCGCGCAGCATCTTTCCTATGTACGCCATCTGCCCAACGTGGTAGCTGGCATGCGCGAGTGACCGATGCAGCGCCTCGGCAATGGTGAGAGGCACGTCACGGATGGTGATGGATCGGGCCAAGTCTTCGTCTACGAGAGGATCGAGAGCCTCGAAAAGCACGGCCCAACCCCGGTCCCACTTGTCGATTAGCGCGTCACGGCTCACCTGGCGGTCCTCGAACTCCGTCTCGCGGTGCCTCCACGGCTTTTCACCATCCGCCGTGAGGAAGTCGGTGAAGCGCGACTCGAGGTTGCCGGAGATGTGCCAGACAAGGGTGGCGATCGAGAGGCTCTCGCTCGATCCATGGACGACCAACTCCTCTTGGCTGAGCTGATCGATCACTCCTTCTCCCAAAGATCTGTAGCGCCGGTACTCACCCTCGATCGAAGCGATCGCGTGCCTCGGGCTACTCAAGCCTTCCTCCCGCGCAGGAATTCGATCAATAACATCACGACGACGAGTACACCCAAGAGGAGCACGAGAGGTCCGCCCGCATCGACGACGCCCGCAAAGCGACTGAGGGGTGCCACGATGGCAATGCCACCAAGGCACAACGTGGCACCGAAGGGAATCCCGACGACGGCGGCCACCTTTAACGGGCTGAGGCCGGACGGAAGCGCCCGGATGACCAGGACGGAGGCGGCGGCGATCCCTATCCCGCTCGTGAGCAAGCCCACGGCACTCAGGACCGCCAAGTCCGCGAGCCACCGAGGTCCGTTCAGAGCTTGCGCGAATGGGGGGATGAGTGCGGCGACGAAGCCCCATGCTCCCAGTCTTGCAGCCAGCGCGATGGACCTCGACCGATGGGCGGGCGCCGAAGTTGAGGAATCGACTGGTTCGATCGGGCCCGAGTCCACGTCGTCCCCTCCGTCGCCTGAATCCGCCGATGTCCCAAGCGCCACTGTAGACGGCCGGAGGGCGGGCCACAACCGAGGGGACCGTTTGATTCACCGCTGAGCCGTCGCGAGTTTCAGGACATGAAGACCGCCATCGTCGCAGGATGCCGAACTCCATTCTCTCGGTCGGGAACCGTGTTCGCCGACCTATCGGCCATCGAGCTCGGCAAGGTCGCCGTCCGCGACGCATTGGCCCGGAGCGGCCTGAAGGGAGACCGCATCGACCAGCTCGTATTCGGCACGGTGGTACACGACCCCAAGGCTCCGAACATTGCGCGCGAGGTTGGGCTCGCTGTGCTTCCGAAGACCGTTCCGGCGGTCACTGTGTCGCGAGCCTGCTCATCGGCGAACCAGGCGATCACTGACGCGGTCCAGATGATCGAGGTCGGACAGGCGGACGTGGTCATGGCGGGGGGAGCCGAGTCACTCTCGCACGTCCCGATTACGGTGAGTGACGTACTCTCGAAGAGCCTGGTCGCGGCTTCGAAGGGCAAGACGCTCGGCCAGAAGCTCTCCCCATTTCGCGCTGTGCGGCCCAGGGACCTGATCCCTGTGCAGCCGGCGATCGCCGAGCCTACGACCGGTGAATCGATGGGTGAGTCCGCCGAGCGAATGGCCAAGGAAAACGGAATCTCACGGGAGGCACAGGACGACTGGGCGCTGCGGTCCCATCGGCTGGCAGCGGCCGGCACCCAGGACGGGCGCCTTACCGCCGAGATCGTTCCGGTCTACGTGCCGCCAGACTTCGAGAAGGTCATCGTCAAGGACAACGGCATCCGCATGGACACGACGCCGGAGAAGCTCGAGATGCTCCGGCCGGTCTTCGACAGAAAACACGGCTCCGTCACAGCGGGGAATGCCTCCCCGCTGACCGACGGGGCGTCCGCGCTCGTGCTCATGCGAGACGATCTGGCCGCGGCGGAGGGCATCGAGCCCATGGGCTACGTGCGCAGCTGGGCGTGGACCGCGCTCGATCCTGCGGGTCAGCTCCTCCAGGGACCGGCTTACGCGGCCCCGCTTGCGCTTGACCGGGCGGGCCTCACCATGCGCGACATCGGACTCATGGAGATGCACGAAGCGTTCGCCGCCCAGGTGCTGTCCAACCTTCAGGCGCTCTCGTCCAAGAAGTTCGCGGAGGAGGAGTTGGGCCGCAGCGAGGCCGTCGGGCATCCCGACATCGACGTGATCAACGTCATGGGCGGCTCACTCTCGATCGGTCACCCGTTCGGAGCTACGGGCGGTCGTCTCACCCTCACGATCCTGAACGAGATGGCGAGACGCGACGTCGAGTTCGGGCTCATCACCGTGTGCGCCGCTGGCGGGATGGGCTTCGCGATGGTGGTCGAGCGGCGCCGCTGACCTAGGCCAGCGGCGCCCGACCGGTCTACGGCGTGGGGCCCCCGGCGATGCCCGCCCAGGTAATCGCGTTCTCCCAGAGTACCTGCACGTCCCCCGTTACCTCAGTGGGGTCCGCCGCGGCCGGGAAGAGACTCACGCCGACCACGCGCTGCCCGCCACCGAGAATCCGATATCCGATTAGCGGCGCGCCGTCGGTCCACGAGGCGACCACCGTCGCGGTCGGCTTGGCTAGGACACCGGCGCTATAGCCACTGACTGAAGTGAGCGATCCGACGCCCAGGGTCAGCGGGTGCGCGACGATACTGCCGCCGTCCAACGAATTCGCGGCATAGGTCGCGCCGGCACGGCCTGTGAACGGGTCCACATCGCCTGTGAACGGATCGACGTTCTCGAGTCCTCCCCAGCCCGGCACGCCGAACCCGCTATCGCTCCGACCCTGATAGTAGAAGGAGCCGATCACGAGGTTTCCGCCGACCTGTACGTACTGCTCGAGCTCCGATCCGAGCACCGATGTCTCGTCGAAGATGCCGTTGGTGAACAGCAGAACCACGTCGTACTGCCTGAGCGTGCTCAGGCCAGGGGTCCGGCTGACGAAGAAGAACCTGTCCGTGATGACGCCCGGTGTGTTGGCGAACATGTCGGCGACCGTCCGCGTGTTGTCGAAGTCACCCCCGGCGAGGACGAGCAGATTGATTTCGCACGGTGCGACACTGGCCACGAAGTCCGCGACGAGTGCCTCGCTGGCCTGGAAGTCCACGTTACGACCGACCGGGCACACGAACAGGCTCGGGGGTGGAGTCGGTTCTACCGAGTAAGCCCCGGCAGTCACGTTCAAGAACAGATACGTGCCATCAGGCTCGGTATTGACGCTCGTGATGAGGTTCGCCGCCTGATAGAGGCCTACGCTCACTCCATCGAGACCGGTTCCGGCGTCATCGGTGACCGTGCCCCGCAAACCCGGGCCCGTGTACCGAACCGCGAGCACGACCGACGCCGCACTACCGGTTACCGCCCGGATCGTGGTGACGGCAGTCGCGCGATACATCTCAGTGGCGCCGGCGAAGCCGACGACGTTGATCCGCGCCCGCAGGCCCACCGCCGAAGGTGGCAGGTCAAAGTCGAATCTGTGCTGGGTGAGTCCAGAGCCGACGGGAATGGTGTCCGCCTTGAGGATCGACCCCGTGACGCTGTCCCTCACGGTGATTCGATACGAGTCGACCTGATCGAAGGCCGTCCCGAGCGCCGTAGTCTCGGCGGCCGACACGGCGGCGGGCACCTCGACCGAGAACTGCAGTCCGATCCCCGGCTCCCCAACAGGCCCCACGCCATCGGAGCATGCGGCAACACCAACAGCGAGCAGCAGGGCGAAGCGGCGAGTCGGGAACCTCAACGGCCACCTCCCTTAAGCTGCAGGGCCACGGTGAGCTGGGCACCGGCGTACTCGACATTCTGCGGTGTCACCACCCCGCTCGCGAAGTCGAAGCCACCCGACATGAATCCACCACTTACGTCGAGATGGACCGGACCGAGCGCCAAGGCGATGCCACCGTTGATCGCCTGGAGGCCGTCCGACCCCAAGGCGCCGCCGGCGCGCAGCGCGAGAATCCAAAGCCACTGCTCCACGCCGAGCGAGATGCGTTCATCCCACTCGTTCTTCTGGCGGCCGCGGGGAGAAACGGAGGCCCCAACGAGCTCCACCGTCGTCCCACCTGCCCTCCATCCCGCACCGGCGCGAAACACGGTGGGAAAGTAGGCCGCCCTGAAGAGCTCCTGAGCGGTCTGGTAGACCGGAAGACTCACGGACCCACCGGCAATGGGCTCCCCCTCGAACCTGTTGATGAAGTCCTCGAAGTCGAGTTGGTCGAAATCATCGCCATTGGGACACGAAGGGGAGCCGGTGGAGCAACCCGTGTAGGTCGCCTCGTGAGCCACGAGCGACTCATCCCAGTTCATCTTCTGGATGATGTTCGTGCCTGACACTGACACCCTCAATCCGGCGATCAGGTCGAGCGCGAGGCCGACATCGAGTCCGTAGCCGCTGCCCCCGGTCGACTCGACCGCGATGCCGGTCACCTCGATGGTCTCGTTGGTAAGGTCCAACACCGGCTCGAAGAAGCGCCCCTGGGTGAGCGAGTGCCCCATGACGTACCGCACGCCAACACCGACGCCGAGTCGGCCGCCGAGCGTGGTACCGTACCCTGCCGTGACCTCGGAGAACGACGTCGTCCGGAAGCCGGTGTTGCCGACCTGGTACTGCTGGATCATGGCGGGATCGAAGCCTTCACACATGAGACCCATGAGCTCTTTGCTCACGGTCGTCTCGGTCATGACACGGCTCCGCGCCCGCACCCCGACCGAACCTACAGTGATGCCGATGGTGGGCAGCGGCAAGCCGGGTTTCGGAAGACCCGCCTTGTCCGCACCGAACGCGGTAAGGAAACCCTCGGAGTTGGTGCTCACGGTCACACCATTGTCGGGAATTCCCGCGGTGACCGTCGCATCGCATCCGACATCGTCGAAGTTCCATCCCCAGGGCTGGGAGTCGCACTGACCGAAGCCGAGGATCGCCCCGATGTCGTCGCACGAGACGCCACTCATCAGCCCCGACATCCCGAACTCACCCGAGACGTTCCATCCGCTCTCGAGAGCCAGATTCGCCGGATTCCACTCGATCGCGTCGACGCCCGACGAGTACACCATACCCGCGCCGCCCATGGCAACCGACCGAGCACCCGGAGAGAATTGAGCAGCTACGACGCTCGGCGAGAGAACGAAGAGGCACGCAGTGCAAGTCGCCGCCCAATGCCTCATCGGCGAAGCCTCACGTGGGCGACGATCGCCCCCATCGTCTTGGGCACCCCCGGGCCGTTGTCGAACTCGATCTCACCTTCGAGTTGAATGGTGAGCAGGTCGCTCGTGCCCACGCCGGTGACGTCGAACTCGATGACTTCCGGATCTTCCTGAGACGTGAACTCAAAGGTCATGTCGCCACCGCTGATGGAGATCGCAGTTGCTTCCGGATTGTTCGGATCGGAGCCGTTGCCCGTAAAAATGGCGATCTCCTCCCCGACCTCGCGACTCGCGACGACTTCATTGATGCGCGCGCGGAGGTCTCCATCGATGTGAAAAAAGCCGACCGCACTGTCGGGCAGCGAACTCACGTTGAACGCGAAGAAGTCGATGCTGGCTTCAACCGTCGTGTTGAGCAACACCAAGTTGCTTCCAAGCCGCTGACGCACGACGTCGTCGACCCAGATCTTCGCAATGCCTGACGTGAAGCAGCTTCGCTCTCCCGGTGAGCAGCTCGCCGAGAAGACGACTCCGCCGGGGTGTGAACGCGCTGGACCTCCAGCGGACGGCGGCGGTGACACCGGCGTAATCGCACCCCCGTCAAGCGGAGGCACGTCCGCAATGTCACCGATCTGGATGGCGTCGGTGGCCACCACGGCGGCCATGGGGCCGAGCTCGTAGACGTCTGCGGTCAGGATCCCGTTCGACAGGTCGTAACTCGTCGCGTCCGTCACGATCGAGTTGTCTGGCCTCACCACGGCGACCGACAGGGTCAGAGCGTCGCCCGCCTCGAGCAGTTCGTCGGGTACGGCGATCTGGACGCGCGCCGGGGCACTGGGGGAGAGCACTAACCCAGCTGGACCGACATCGTATGCCCTACCCGGAACCGACAAGCCGGCATCCAACGGGAAGGCATCGAGGCGCTGCTGCGCGGTCACCAGTTCGGAGCCCGGGAGCGAGCCGGGAAAGAATTCTATGGAGAAGTTCGGCGGTAGGCTGACGACGCCGCCGTTCGCCGTCACCGTAACAGTTTGCCCTTGCGCCGGATCGATCTCGAACGGCAGCAGTTGATCGACCTGCTGACACCCGTACAGCGTCGTGACGAGCGTCCCGACGAGCGCTAGAGCAGTGTTTGGGGGCATATATCGCATAATATCCAAACTGTGCCCCTCCCGGACGCAGCCGCAATGCTCTTGTCCGGCTTCCCCCGGCTGCTCTAGGACCCCTCGTCTAACTCCCGATCCAGAGCCTCCCGCACCTCACGGCGTCGAGTGCCTTCGTGAAAACGGCGCTCATCCTCGGCATCCTCGAGGTCCAGCGGCCGGACCCGGCACGGTTTGTGGTCGCGATCGATGGCCACGAACGTGAGCCAACACGTATTGGTGTGTCGCTTGAGCCCGCTAAGGAGGTTTTCGGCCTCGACTCTCACACCCACTTCCATGGAGGTACGGCCCACGAAGTTCACGCGGGCGGTGCAGGTGACAAGCTCACCAGTATAGATAGGCTGCTTGAAGTCCACGCGGTCGATAGAGACCGTGACCACCGGGCTACCAGCGTGCCGCATCGCCGCAACGGCGGCCGCCCGGTCTACCATGGAGAGGATCTCACCACCGAATACGTGGCCCAGGTTGTTGACCTGGTGCGGCATCATCATCTCGGACACGACCGACTGTGACGCCGCAGGGCTCTTCGGGGACGTATCGCGCTCTACCATAGGCGCGAATATACCCGGCTCCGTCCACATGGCCTACGACGAGTTCGCCGTCGACTCCCCTGATGCGGCTCGAATCCGTTCCTCGAGTCGCCTGGGATGGTCGCTGCCGATGAGCAGCAGCCTCTCGCCCTCCAGGGTCAAGGCGACTGCCTGGCTGCCTCGGGCGGACCAGGCCTTCCTTTTCCCCCAGCCCCGCACGCCCCACCCGCCGAACTCTCGGATCGGCTGGTACCGCACCGACTCCATGGTGACGATGTCGGACAGCGGTACGCTTCTGCGGACGAGAGGAAACATACCGAGGTACATGAAGACTCTCGTTTCTTGGACGAGCACCGTAAGGCCGTTCAAGAAGACCTCCACGGCCACCCCCATGCACACCACTGCGCCGACGATCGCCAGGCGAGGCATCAAAGAAGTTTCGACGTCAGAGCCGATCAGGAGCGGATAGCAACCCAGCACGATGGCGCCCCACAGGATCGCCCGAACCCAAGCAGGCCCGGGGGTGCGCTCTCGATACGTCGTGTGCTCGGTCTTCATGCCGCCCCTGGGTTCGCGGCCTACCCGCCCAACACCGCCCAATCCGGCATCACCCCCGACTCGATCCCGAAGATCGCGGTGCCCAGCACCATGAACGCCACCGTGACCACCAACGCCCCGATCAGGTTCAGCACGAGGCCGATCCTGGCCATCTCGGGAATCCGGACGCGGTCGCTTCCGAAGACGATGGCGTTGGGCGGCGTGGCCACGGGCATCATGAACGCGCACGACGCGGACAGGGTCGCGGGGATCATCAACAAGAGCGGGTGCACATTCGTCGCGACCGCCAC
>JAOTVA010000041.1 GCA_029863645.1 Gemmatimonadota bacterium | reverse complement strand
ACTCCGACACCCTCCCCGCTCCCCCACCCGCCGTCGCACGTCAAGAGACCAGCGAGCACAACAGCACCGGTGCCAAAGCCCAGCAGCAGATGCCGAGTTCCATGCGGCTCGTTCCCCGCGTAGTACGAACCGAGTCCGTGAATTCCTATGAAGCCGCCGCTCAGGCTGAGGACGCTCGCCAGCGTCGGACTTCTGTACTCTCGAGCTTGCTGGGTACCCGGCTCGACGGCCTCTGGGGTCAGGGGCGCAAAGGCCCGCAGGTCCGAGCTGTCTACCTGCCCCGAGGCCTTCGACACCAACAGGGTGATCGACACAACGGCTGCTGCCGAACCGAACCACGAGACCCTCATGCTGCTTCCTTCCTCCCCGAGGGGGCGTCCCAACGTCACGCGAGTCTGCGGCGCCGC
The DNA here is from genome assembly GCA_029863645.1 of Gemmatimonadota bacterium. GTDB lineage: Bacteria > Gemmatimonadota > Gemmatimonadetes > Longimicrobiales > Gaopeijiaceae > UBA2982. Next base: position 24,622 of record JAOTVA010000041.1, on the reverse strand, counting down.
TCGGACCCTCGCAAGCGCAATGCGTGCACCCACCCCCCTCCTCGGCGTCAGAGTACGGGACAGCAGCGATCTTGTTAGGGTGCCGACTCGGGCGAGCACGTCGTATGATGGCCGGCTTTTTCCAGGCACGAGGATTTCTATCGGGTGGTCACGGTAATGGTGAAAACCAAGGGCTGGTTGTCCGAGCTTGCCATCATTGTGGTGGGGGTCTTGGCGGCGCTGGGCGTCGACTCGGCTTACGAGCGGCGAACCGACGCTCGAGTCGGCGAGTGGTATGAACTGCGGATTGCCGCAACGGGATGAGTACCTGAAGGGTGTTCGAGGTTGGATCCCCGTCGAGATGGTTGACCGGATTCGCGAGGCGTGCCCCAGCATTTATGCACCGGAGTGGGTGTGTAGGTCCGTGGACTTTGACGACCGAATGCTCGCGCGCGTGGTGGAGCACCTCAGAACCGATGAAGCCCTTCTTGGCTTCCAGCTACGTGAGCAGGGTGTGGCGTACACGATCACGCTCGTCGCCGCCTCCAGAGCAGGCGTGGACGCCGCACTCGAGGCCCTCGAGGAAAACGGCGACGGTTGAGACTGGAGAGGCACGAGCCAGCCTCCCAGACGGATCGCGATCCAGCTCCGCCGCTCGCGCAGCCGTAAACGCGTGCCTCCCTCTTTTTCGGCGTCGGTAGCTGTCGTTTGTCAGGCGTTCCGCGGCTGGAGACGCCCCAACGCCCACTTCACACGAATCGCAAGCAGGGTTAGAAGGAGACCTGACACCAGGTGCACCGGGAGATGCCATAGCCGGGGGAGTATCGAGGGCCATTCAGACAACCCAATGGGAGACGAGCGAGACCACGCAACGAATGCGTCGCCCACCGGGACCATCCCACCGCCATACCGCCGCGTCCTCCATCCCTGAATCGGGACGCCGACCATCTCCACCACGCCGAGGAGGATCTCCGCGAGGCGGAGGTCACCGTGCACTCGCGCCGCTCCCGCCCCCACCACTGTGGCGGGTCCGGCGAACCCCAGGATCACCGGGCCAGAGTCGACATCACCGACTCCCTCGATACCGTGAGCATATTCCCGTACGCCGGGCAACCCGAGTCGATAGTCGACGAAGCGCTCACGGAGGATGCTGAACTGCTCGGCGGCGAACGCGGAGTCTGCGTCGATCAAGACTCGGCTCATGAGCGCGAGACTTCCGCCTCGCGCACCGCCGAGCGGAGCGCCGCTCCCAGGAGCCGCGGAATGACTCAGCGCTCCCAGACGAGGATCCAATCGCGCGCGAGCAGCCGTGACCCAGTGCTCGATCGTCGGTCCGTACCGAGGTCCGACAGCACTGTCGTATATCCCCAGCGCCGCAATCCCCACGGCCGTGTCTGCTGGCCAGATCAAGGATCTGTACGACTCGAGAAACGGGCTTTCGCTGGACTCCAGAGCGAGAACGAATCGGTCGCACTCGTCACGGAACATTGTGAGTACATCAGCAGACACCGCGTCCTTGCCAGTTGCACGAACGTATTCGGCCAAAACGTAGAGGGACCACGCCGAGTAGAAGGCGCCTCGCGGTGGACTCAGATCGGGGTCGAAAGTGGACCGGGCCGAGTCAGTCCGAACGGCCCACACGGCCTCCTCGGCGGCGCCAAGATGGTATGCACGAGCGGGGTCGTTCTGGGCCATCCCCCTCGCATGCTGGGCAGAGGCAAGTCCGTAGAGGGCCCACGTAAACACATAACCTTCGGGGAACCACCGCTGCATCCGCTCGGCGCCCCCCTCATCCAAGGATCGCGCAAGAAACTCGAGCTGCGCTCCAGTCGTGCGGTCCGACCCAGGACGATGCAGGCGGACATTGCCCAGCAGGATCAGGCCCGCCAGGCCCACGGCAACGAGCTTGATGACGGTACGTTTCATTGCTAACCGGCAGGGGCGCCCAGCGCATCATGGGCTCCGTCTCTTCACTCAGGTTACTGGTTCAGCTCCGCTGCCGCAGATGCCAGCAATCATTGTCTGGCGGTTCCGCGACGAGCTTTATTCCCCGACCTCAGATTCCGGCGGACCCAACTCACGCGCTGAGTCCGGCTCCTTCAACAGGCGGAGGAAGCCAACCTCGTCCTCGAGCTGACTGAGGCGGCCCTCGAGCTGTCGGTAGTCGTCCAATACTTCTTGGAGCTTGTCGGACTCGATTCCACCGACTCGCGGCGCTCTCCGTTCAAGCCAAGCGCGCAAGAGCATCGTGACCCACACCACCCCTCCGCCGAGCAGCATGAGGACCCCGAGCAGCACGGCAGTGACTGGGTCCATTACGTCCGTCCGAAGATCACGGGAGTGCCCGGGTCATATCGATCGTCACGATCGGGTCATCGTCGAGACATGTCATGGCGCGGTGTTCCGCGACCGCGGCGCCGATGTAGGGGCCTACCCTCCGAGCGGAGGGACGACTCGAGGAGATAATAGGGACCGAAGTGCCCCAGCGCATGGCGTCGGAGACCCAATGAAGCCGGCTCGGATCTGCAACCAGGCTCGCGGCCTCCGGTTTCGCCCCCAGTGCATTGACGAGCCGCTCAACCTTGCGTATCAATGCTTGAGACTGATTCTCACTCTCGTCTGGCTCTTATGCGCACCCTTCTCCTCTGCTCTTCTCTGGCGCTCGCCGCTTGTGCCCCCCACCGGCACGACACGGAGCCTCCGTCGCCCCCCGTAGCCGAGGATCCGACCGTGGGGGTCCTCGTCATGGCTCACGGCGGTACCCCTGAATGGAATGACCACGTCGCCGACGCGGTCGCCCCCCTGGCGGCGGGTGTGCCGACCTCCGTCGCGTATGGGATGGCCGACCCCTCGACTCTCGCGGCTGCCCTCGAATCGCTTCGCGCCCGAGGCGTCCAGAGGGTGGCTGTAGTCCGGTTGTTCCTCTCAGGGGAGTCTTTCGCGCAGCAGACCAAGTTCTACTTGGGTCTGTCTGAGACCCCGCCTGAGAGCTTTCTGCTCATGGGACCCGTCGCCGCCGATCCCGCAGCTCGGCTTCCGCTCGAGCACACCATGAGCGTGGCCACACATCCCCTCGGCATCCTCACCTCCCGCGAAGCTCGGACCATCGTTGCCGAGAGAGCCGTGGCGTTGAGCTCCGAGCCGTCTCGGGAGAGCGTATTGCTCATCGCCCACGGCATGGGAGCCGAGGACGAAAACGATCGAGTGATCGAGGCGATGCGTTGGGCGGCGGACGCGATCAGACCCATGGGCTTCGCCGAAGTGGAAGTCGCCACGCTCAGGGAGGATTGGCACGAACAAAGGAGCGTTGCCGAGGCCGAAATCCGGCAATTCGTCTCCGACCAAGCGGCCCTCGACCGCAGAGTCATCGTCGTCCCCGTGCGCCTCGCCGGCTTCGGCCCCTATGCCGACGTCCTCGCAGGACTTCCGTTCGTCCCGGGCGAGGGTCTGCTACCTCACGACGCGGTCGCGGAATGGGTCAGCCGGACTGCCACAGACGTCGCCTGTTCAGCCGGATGGGGGCCCGCCCTGGGACCGTGCGATTCCGCGATCCTGGACCCGACCTCGCGGGCACCGTAGCCCGCGACAGCTCGTATTCGAAGAATCCGTAGATTCTGGATCAGAGCGGAGTACGGCGATCCACGACGCCCGTGACCCATGACGGGGCTTGAGGCCCCCCGGGCGATCCGTGTCTTGGTCTTTCGACCGTTCGATCAGTCGTCGTCCATGATGATGCCCGCGATCTCAACCGAATCGAGCACCTTTTCAGCGCCCGAGCCTGGCGCAGCGGCTCCGATCCTACTACCGAACCGCGTCCGCCGGCACGTCCGTCAAGGGACCCGCCCACGACTCTCGAGGGTGAACCCCGGGGGTGTCAACGTCGGGGACGGCCGGTCGATCCAGATTACCCTGATTGGCGACGTCACGGGCGTCGTGACGTTCGTGCAGGGTTGGGCCTGGAACGCCAACGGAGCCCGACCCTCGGCGGGGCTCCCCGCTCTTCTTCCGACGTGGCGGTCCCAGAGCGAGTCCGGGGAGCGGGGCGACAACAGCTCAAGGCGAACGCCTCCGGACCCGGAAGCCCATTCGGGACAGGAGCAAAACCCGTTGGGCCGTAGGGCCTTGATCCCATCGAGCACAGCTGGACCACTGGTTCGGGCTTACCGAGCTTCGAATTAGGAGCTCATTCTGGCCGCGTCGCCCCCAGCCACCGATCGCCAGGCTCTCGCACGTATCTCCGCGCTACGTAGGCCCAGGGGATGGCAAGCGGGAATACCACGAGTCCTAGCAGGGCGGCGAACCACGTCTCCGCGAAAGCTCCGTCAAGCTGGCCGGAGCTTCGCAAGGGAAGACCGATCGAGACAACCCACGTGGCCTTCCAGATGAACTCGAAGAACAGGAGTGGCAGCATCTTCAGGGGGTACCGAAGGCCAAGTACGGCCAGCAGTGCGACAGTGCTCAGCAGGCACCACGTGACCCCGCGGAAGTGTTCGGCGGTCTCCGGCGAGTCTAGGAGGAGCGGCCAGATCATCGTCCCAACGCCGACGACCAACAGGAGATACGTGGCCCGGAGAACGTAGAGCCTGAAGACCGAGACGTCGTCCATCTCTTTCCCCCGAGGGCTGGAATCGAGTAGCAGGTCGGAACGGCTCTCCTACGAGGAGGAAGGGTACGCTGGTTTCAAGGGTCAGGCATCAGCGTGAGCGTACGCCTCACGAGAACGCCTGGTCCATTGCCACAGTCCACCCGTCACTCCGTCCGTCACTCCGTTTGGCAGATGCTGCTGAAGTTGCCCAGCGGCCATCACGATGGGGAGCTGCCGCAGCAGCAATTCCCTGTTAGAAGGCGCACACCCATACTAAATGCTTTGTGACAGGCGGCGTGGAGATTGCGATGAAAGAACGGATCGGACAGACATCGTGGAACGCCTAGCAGCGCTGCCATTCTTCCTCACGCGTGGCCAGGATGCGCTGTGGGGGATGACAGCCACCACGACGAAGGAGACGGTCCATGGCCTGCTTCGGGTGCACCGGAGCACGCTGACAATTCAGTGGCGGCTGGCCACGAAGACGGAGCGGGTAGGTTGGGACGTTCGGACCGACCATGAGGTCGAGGCCGTTCAGGAGATCGCAGTGCCGGTCACACGGATGGCTGGCGCGGCTTTGAAACGCGTCTGGCAGGCATGGCCGCCGGGCCTACGGCTGGTCCTCAGAGCAGCTGATTTGACTGCCCTCGAAGGATTGGTGGGCAGGGATGGACTGAGGCTGGAGCACCCAGCGGAGCTTGTGGTGCGGATCCGGCGTTCTGATCGACTCGTTGCCGAGGAGTTTTCCGCTGAGCTAGCCCTCGCCATCTCTGAAGCACAGACGGAGCCCCTTGAGGTAGCGCTGCCGGAGAGTCGGCAGCGGGAACTGAAGCGCGCGAAGCTCAAGGATGACGGACAAAGCGCGGATTGACGCGCCGTCTGACGAATCGGAATTCTGCTGCCGCACACGCGCCTAAGCAAACCAACGGCGTTACCAGACCAGCCGAGTAGCCTCCGCGGACAGCAGCAATTCCTTGTTAGGTGGCGGCGGTGGCGCGCGCGGCTAGGGATGCGATGGCCTGTTGAGTGGCGGTGTCGTCATCGCGTGGCATCAAGGACCCTATCCTCCAGCTCGGCCCCCAGGACACTCGCAAGGGGCCGGTCTTCCCAATACCCGCCGTTCGAGAGGACGATCACCAAAGCTCGAAGACGTCTCGGTACCAGGTTGACCGTTCCGGACCTCGCCTCTAGAAGCGCACGTTCACGCCGAGGCCGATCACGCTAATGTCGTGACCACCCAACTCGATCCTGGAACTTGCTGCAGCGGGGCGTGCCACGGATGCGTCGTCACCCACGTTCTGGAACTGTTCCCATTCGAACCGGATGGTGAAACGCCCGTCCGGAGTGAACTCGAACCCGAAGCCCAGCAGGGGATCGACGTCGCCGTCACTTCCAGAGCTACGAAACGCGCCTTCTGCGTAGTCGACGTCTGTGGTCCAATATGCCGCACCCAATCTGGCGAGCAGCTGAACGCGGTCGTGGACGTTCACCCGCCCCAAGACAGTGATGAATCCGGCACTAGGCTCGAAGGTCACCGATTCGCCGTATCCCAGTGCGTTGAAGAGCTGGTATTCACTGCCAAGGGCCACATAGCCAGCCTCCAGACCCAGATTCGCGCTGAATCCATATCCGACGAACAGCTTCCAGCTGATCGGCGAGCTATCGTCAGCGGTCGTGTTGGGAGGATCGTAGACCGCAACGTCGATATCCGCATCGGGCACACCCAAGCTGCCACCGACTGACCACTGTGCTTGCGCGGAAATCGGCGCACAGGCCAGCACTGCGAACACAAGCGCATTGATCCCAACTTGCTTCCTCGAACACCTGGCCGGTGAATCAGACATCTCCGTACTCTCTGCCGGGGGTGAACCAGCGGCGGCGGATACCTGCGTCTGTAGTATCGCGACGCCGAGGCAAAGCAGGTGTCAGGACGGCGCCTCTGGGAGATGTAGGGGCTTCCCTGTCCCCACGACACGGCATGGGCCGGGCGACATCAGGTCGGTTCTCCGGACCAGCGTTCAACCTCCCAACGCGGCGATCCGCTCCCGGAACGCCCTCACCGTCTCCATGCCGCGCGCGTCCGCGTCCGCCCACTGGTCCACGATGCGTTGGTACGCTTCAATCGCGCGGGCGGTGTCGCCCATCTCCTCGTACAAAGGCCCCAGCCGAAGCTTCGCGTGGAGGATCTCGACGATATTGCCATCCTCTACGCCGAAGCCCTCGGCGCGCACACGCTCGTACAGAGCGGCTGCCCGCTCCGGGTCTTCGATCCGGTCGTTTAGCACCGCACGCTCGAAGAGCCAGCAAGCGTCGGAACAGCCCTCATCCGCCAGAAGTCGTTCCACGCGCTCTGAGACCTCGCTCGATTCGCCGCGGGCGACCCGAGCCTGCAAACGAGCGCGCTGCGTCCAGGCCCTAAACGTGGGGCCTCGCCGCTCCTCGGGTGTCGCCGCCTGCCAGTCCCGGACCGTTCGCTCCGCGGCGTCGGGATCTCCGACCATGGCCAGTGTCATGGCGTTGAGCAGATGATGTCGCTCCGAAGCGGGCAGCGTGTAGAACTCTTCGGCCATGACGCCGCCAACGTACTGTTGTGCCCAGCCCGCATCGCCCAGCAGTGCTTCGTCGTATGCCGTCTCGACCCGGCTTTGCCACCCGGTCCCTTCCGCCGCCTGTCTGGCCAACTCATCTGCCTGCTGGCGGGTGCTCCGCGCCTCGTCCAGCTGCCCCGACCACGACAGCGCGCGCCCGAGAAGCCTTCCGGACCAGGCACGCTCGAAGGCGGGGAGATCCGTGTCGTCCATCCGGGCACGGGCTCGAGTCACCGCCACTGCCACGTTTCCTTCTGCGAACGAGAGCGCAGCCGGATACCGGCTGGCCCACAGGTTTCCGGGGAACATCTCCTCCCAGTTCTGGAGCGTTCTTCGCGCATCCTCCAGCCGTCCCAGGAAGAGCTCTAATGTGTGAAGGTTCAAGAAGGCAGCAGCGCTGACGCCCGGTCCCTCCACCGCGCGAACAAGCAGCTCGCGAGCTCGGTCCCAATCCGCCCGGCCACGGTAGATGCCCGCTCCATTGTTGAGCGCTCGAAGCTCGTCTGGATCGATCAGGAGGGCGTTCTCGTACGCCTCGATCGCTTTGCCTCTGTCGCCGAAGTCGCCGAAATATTGCCCCTCGATGACGTATCGCTCGAGATCTGGAACCTTGTCCCTGTAACGGTACGCGTTCGCGATCGCCTCCAGAGCGCGCTCCGGAGTCGCCTGCGAGAGCCGAAGCTGCCGCCACGCCATGGCGAACGTCGAGTCCTGAAGAAGCGCCTGCTCGAGAAGCATCCGGGCCCGCGGCAGGTCCGCCAGGTCGTTCCACGCGACGAGCGCTTCCGTGTAGAGCTTCAGGGCTTCCATGGAGGTCGTGGTGACCTGCTCGAGCGGCTTCCCGGCCCGGATCGTGCGTAACGATTCCCCTGATTTCTCTCGGATGTCCTGGGACAGCCGGTCGGTGGCGCGAATGAGATCATCCGGGCCCTCCGCTGTGACCCTGAAGCCGGCGAGCGAGCGACCGCTGTCCGTTGCTCTCAGCGTCGCGGTGAGGATGTAGCCCGTTCCAAGCGACGTGAGCTCGCCATCCAGGACGGCTGCGACACCGAGGCGCGCAGCCACGTCACGAGCCCGCTCGGGAGTCAGCGCGGCTCCGGACTCGACCCGCATGAATTCGAGAGCGGGCCTGATCTCCGAGTCGTCCACGACGTCGAAGACGGCGGCTTCCAGCAGGTCGATGCGAAGCGCTTCGGTTATCGGGTCTGCGTATCCCTCGCCTGTACCATCCGTGAAGTCGGCGAGGATCACTCGTTCTCCATCTGTGATCACGCCCTGGGCAACGAGGTTTCCGAGGGGGCCAATGCCGAGCGTCCACATGACGAGGTAGCCTCCCGTGGAGAGTCCCAACAGGGCGAAAGCACCGACCGCACCGATGAGCGCGTTTCGCCACGTGAGGAGACCCTCTGCGCCGTGGCGCGTCGGCTCGGGGGTGGCCTCGGCCTCGGCGCGACCCGGCAAGCCTTCCTGTACGAAGGCGGTCGCGAGGCACACGGGGAGTCCGACCAATAATAGGACGAGCGCCATCGTCGGCGTCCAACCGGGCAGACCGGCCGTCTCGGTCATCACTTCGACGACCTGCAGCGCGCCCCATGAACCGGCAAGGAAGATGCCCATGACCTGCCAGAGCGAACGCCGATGCAGCTCGGCGACGAGGCCGGTAAGCGCGTTCGCGTCGTCGCCCGGGTCACGCACGAAGGCCGCGGCTACCGTGAACGGGAATGCGATCACGAGGAGGAGGAGCGCCATACTGGGCGTCCACGGTGGCAGCCCGACGGACCCGGTGAGCACGCGTACAGCCCAAAACACAGCCGCGGCCCCGACCAGGTAGATCAACGCGACCTGCCAAAGCGATCGGCGGTGAACCTCTCTCAAGAGCTGCTTCATCGTACCTAGCCGGTCAGCCGATATCGTTATGGCTCGAGGGGCCCGGTGCATCGCCGCCTGCGGAAGGGCCGACCTCCAGCGCGCTGGTTCCCGTCTAACGACTCGGAATTCTGCTGGCAGCACCTGCACGGTAACAAGTCTGAGTGCTGCTCGGCTACCAGACACAACGCCTAAACGGTACGAGAGCGAGCCGCCTCGAGCGTTGATTGTGAGCCAAGGAAGGTCGGAAGCCTACCCGCCTCGCCTACGCTGCAGCGGGAACTTCCTGTCAGACGGCATCCGCTGACGGGGCGGCGGCGACGCGGTCCGTAAGAAGGGCCCAGATCCATGCGCCCAGCGTCGCTACGAAAACCGGGTACGCGAAGTAGGGCAGGGGAGACGATGTCGGGACCAGAGCGACTCCGCTGAATATCCTCAAGGCAGTAATCGCAAAAAGAAGAGCGGCGAGTGCTCCGAGGAGGCGCGCGACCCGAGGGAGGACCGGAGGAATGCTGATCAGGATGAGGGCGACGGCCCATAGACCTGCGCCGGCGCCAAAGGAAGGAGTACTCCGGGCCAGGTCCATTGCGGCACCCGAGACGACGAGGCCCTGGCCCACCGCGAAGACGAGGAATCCGGAAGCCACGAGGTCGTGGCCCGCTCGAAAGAACGCGACGGTAAGCAAGGCGCTAGCCGCTACCAAAGCGAGCCCGTCGACACCCCAGGCCAGGCCGCGTAGGGAGTCGGACGAGGCAAACGTCCCGGCGAGTCCGAGGATGCCGCCCAAGGCCAGACCGAGCGAAGCGGATGCCCTCACCTTTTTGGTCAAGCAGTAGTCTCCCGCGTGGCAATTGTGATGCATTCTAACGGATTGGGATTCTGCTGCGCGTCCTGTCCGCGAACAAGCGAAGCGTATCGGCCAGCCCTTCCGTGCAGCAGCAATTCGTCGTTAGACCGCTTCACGACCCCGAGCCATCCGGACCGCACTGGATGCGCTCTGCGACGAAGTGGCGAGGTGGGGGATTTGCCCCGCCTTCGTCAGTGTGCGGCTGAGTCGTCCCTTCAAGTCGATCACTCCGTACCTGCGCTCGGATGGTCTCTCCGACGAAGCCTCCCTGCCCAAGTTGCACTTGGATCGAGTCGGTGCCGTCAAGCCAGATCCAAGAATCCGGTCGTAAGGACGAAGGCCGCGGAGACGCCTCGACCTCCCCTCCCCCACCGGTCGAGTCGAGAACGAACCGGAGATGGAGTGAGTCAGTCCATGAAGCAGGCCCGACCCAACACCCTTGGATCGATGAGCCCGTGGACGGTCCACTCGAGATGGCGGTGCAGCCGACCAAGAAGACCATCAACATGAGGCTTGGGTCGAGGCGCATCAGCACGTATCCGAGTGAAGCACTCTAACGTCTCGGAATTCTGCTGCGCGGGGACTCCGGTGACAAGCGCGAAGCGCGTACGACTGGGTCTTCCGCGTCAGTGGCCATCGCCTCGTTAGGTGACCTCACCGCGCGGACATCATCGGGTCTAATGCAGGGTCGGCGACGAGCCGATCGCCTCTCGCCCTCCCCTACCGTGGCACCCACTCCATCAGGACGTGCGTATCGGTCGCGTTGATCTCCGTGAATCCGAGGCGACGGTAGAGCTGTAGCGCTCGGTTCTTGTGGAACGTGCCGAGCCTCACCGGGATCGAAACCTCTGCGGCTTCACGTTGTAGCTCCTCGACGAGCCATGTCCCGATCCCCCGACCCTGACGATCCGGGTGGACCACGAGTTCCCGAAGGTGGATGTCATCTCCCCGTCGTTCCACGCAGCAGTATCCGCTGGGATGGCCATCGTCGAGGATGACTTCCGTCGCAGCGGGATCCCATTGTGCGAAAAAGAAACCGTCCTGCTGCACCTCATCCCAAGCCCCAAATTGCCTCTCCACGACGTCACGGTACGCTGCGTGGTGAGTGAGTCGCGCGAACTCAGCGTCCGATTCGTGGGCCCGACGCAGCCTGAACCTGTCAGTCACACTCCATCCTCAGCGCGGCGTACACAATCGGAATCCGTGAGATGGCGGACCCCGCACGGCTGCCCAGGCCATCTAACGGCTCGAAATTCTGCTGCCGCACCCTCACCGTGACAAGCCCGATCCGCTACCGACTTACCGCATAATATTCGCGGACAGCAGCAATCCCCTATTGGCTTGCCACATTCGCCCATTCGGGCTAAGCAAGGGTGATGCCCCCCACAACACAGAGGTGAGCGCTTCCGTGACGAGTCCAGCGGCATCGCCCCGGGGAAGTAGGATCATGACGGAGCTAGGCGTCGTGATTCTCGGCGTCATGATCGCCCTTGCAGCCGACAGCTGGCGAGAAGGGTTGTTGGATTCCCGGGTCGCTAGTGAGTATCAGATGCGCCTTCGTGAAGACGTCTCACAAAGCATGATCGCCATCCGCTTGGAGAGGGAGCGGTTCAGCGCCGCACGTGCCGCTGCGATGGCGCTTACCAACGATTCAGTCACTGCCTTCGGGTCAAGTTCTGGCGCCCACGTGGACGACCTGATCGTAGCCGGGGCGATGGGGCTCGACCGCGAGCAGTTGGGGTCTGAGGTGACGTACCAGGAGCTGGTTGCGTCGGGTCAGTTGGCCCTTCTATCGGGACCAGCGCGCTCAGCCCTGGTTGCCCACTACAATCAAATGGAAAGACTCTGGGTGGCGCTTCGCGACCTTGCGAAGATCAACGTCCGGGTGACTCAGCTCACTGGATACAACCCGATCGAGTTCGTTGCCTACGGTCGGTCGCTCACCGAGGCCGACCGAGCGCGCTTGTCCGAGGCCCTCGAAAACGACACCGGCCTCCGGCGAGAGCTGCGTCAACTTCACGGAGATCTTGTCTTCGCCGAACGGCTGTTCGACGAGGTACTGGAGGGGGCCCAGCACCTGGTGCGTGTACTCGAGTAACGAGTGTGGTTGACTCGATCCTGGCCAACGGGGAGGGGAGAACTCTAACATCTCGCGTTTCTGCGAGCCGCCCTCACGCGCACAGGCGCGAAGCGCTCTCCTACCCCATCTTCGGCGTCAGTAGCAATCGGCTGTTAGATGGCCCCCGGTCAGCCCGACCATGCTTCCGTCGGACTCTCGAAGATGACCCCGTATCCGTCCGGGTCCGGGACACTGAGCTGCCTCATGCCGTAGTACGCCTCGGCCGGGGCATCCAACGCCAGGCCCCTCCGTGCAAACTCAGCGAAGACCTCGTCAACATCATCGCAAACGAAGTAGAAACCCACGCTTGGGGCGGGAGGAGTCGCAAGATCTGCGCCGGAGTCGAGTTGTTGCATCATGAAGCAGGCACCACCCCGCCGCAGTCGGCACCAAAAGATCCCGTCCTCGCCCTCCGCCTTGCCAACCACCTCAAACCCCAGCGCATCGGTGTAAAACTGGATGGACCGGCCGATGTCGCGGACAAAGAGAAGGGGCCACAAGTCACGGACTGGAGAAGGATCCCGTTCCATGGTCTCTCAAGAAGTCGGAAGGGCCGTTTAACGTCTCGGAATCATGCTGCGCGGCCCGCCCGTCCGCAAAGAGCCGCGAGCTTTGGGCGAGTGACTCGTACCCTCCGGACAAAGGTCCGTGGCGCATCTCCTGCTACATGTTCAACAAGTCGGACTGAGCCGGCGGTCCTGGTCAGCGCGCGCTCGCCGTCGATAATCGCCGCCCGTCGCCTCGAGTACTCAAGTAGCAATCGCTTGTTAGATGGCCCGTCGCTCAAAGACACAGTCGTCTTGCGGAACTCTGCTCGTTCGGTAAACTATAAGTTAGCAGCCTTCCGGAGGACTATAATGACCGTTGTGACTATCTCTTCCCGATACCAGATCGTGATCCCCAAGGATGTTCGAGAGAGGCTCGACCTCAAGCCTGGACAGCAGGTCGACGCGGTCCCGTTTCGCGGACGTGTCGAGTTGATTCCGGTTGAACCTGTCGAGTCCATGAGGGGGACCTTGCGCGGAATCGACACCACCGTGCCTCGAGAAGACGACCGGGTATGAACGTCGTCGACTCCTCCGCATGGCTCGAATACTTCGCGGACGGCCCAAATGCAGAGGATTTCGCCAGCACGATTCAGGACGCGGCCAACCTAATCGTACCGAGCATCACGCTGTTCGAAGTCTTCAAACGGATCCGCGTGCAGCGTGACTCCGAGATCGCACTGCGAGCGGTCTCTCAGATGCGGCGAGGAACGGTCGTCGACTTGGACGCGGACCTGGCCGTTGCCGCAGCCGATCTGAGCGCCGATCTCAAGATGGCGCTCGCGGACAGCGTCATCCTGGCGACCGCCCAGGCCTATGCCGCGACGGTGTGGACCCAGGACGCGGACTTCGAGGGTCTCGACAACGTCGAGTACCGAGTCCACCGAGCCTGAGTCAACCTTTCTGGCTCCCAGACCCTCAGGGTGGGTCGAACGATTCGCGATTCTGCTGCGCCGCCCGCCCGCACACAAGCGCGAAGCGCGTGCCTACCCCTTCTTCGGCCTCAGTAGCAATCGCTTGGTAGGGGCCCGCCCGGTCGAGCCGGATCAGCCTCGGAGGTCTCACGAGGTTGCCACGCGGGTAGCGGCCGAACGATCTTCGCCCCATGGATGTCACCCCTCTGCAGAGGCTCTTAGCCGAGCTGAAGCGCCGACGTGTGTTTCGCACGGCCGCTGGATATGGCGCGGCGGCGTTCGTTGTCTTGCAGGTGATCGACCTGCTGGCCGAAGGCCTCCAGCTTCCGCCCGCCGTGCTCACTGCGTCGACCGTCGCAGCTTTGGGCGGACTCCCACTCGCCGTGGTCCTCAGTTGGTTCTTCGACATTCGGCCGGAGGGGCGCCTCGCGAGGACGCAGGCAGCGACCCCCGCGGAGATCGTGGAGTTGCTCCAGGAGGCCCCGGCACGCCGATGGAGTAGCGGGCTGCTCGCGCTCGGAGGAGTCCTCCTGCTCTTCGCAGGCATCGCCACGGGCTCGGGAGGAGCCTGGCTCCTCTCCCTCCGCAATCAGGACGAGCTGTTCGCCGCCCAGACCCTGCCGTTGATCGAACAACTGTTGGTCAACGGTGAGTACCTGGATGCCTTCGACCTGGCGACGCAGGTCACGGTCACGTCCGGTCCGGAGCACATTTCGGAAGAACTGTGGGAGAGGATGTCGCGAAGGGTCTCCGTCGAATCCACGCCCAGCGGCTCGGTCGTCCACGTTCAACCGTTCGATCCCGATGCGCCATGGACGGAGCTTGGTCAGACACCCCTGTCAGAAGCTCGCGTGCCGGCCGGCATCTTGCGTTGGCGCGTGGAGCTCGATGGATTCGTGGACGGCGAGTTCGTGGGGTCCTCCAGGCAGCCCGAGCTATCGTTTTCGCTCTCGGCCGAGGGCAGCCCGGAGTCGACGATGGTCTACGTGCGGGGAAGAGACGTCAGGCTCTACGCACTGGCCGGCGTCCGGGCCCCACCCGTGTCCGTGGACGACTTCCTGCTGGACCGCTTCGAGGTCACCAACGCCGAGTTCGCTCAGTTCATCGAAGCCGGAGGCTACGAGCGAGAGGAGTTCTGGATGCACGAGATGCGGGACGGCGAGACCCGTCTGACGTTCGACCAGGCGATGTCGCGGTTCGTAGACGGCACCGGCAGATCGGGGCCCGCCACCTGGCAGTTCGGCACCTACCCCGACGGCCAGGAGGACCATCCAGTCGGTGGAGTGAGCTGGTTCGAGGCGGAGGCCTACGCCGCCTTTGTCGGGAAGGAGCTCCCGACCCTGCATCACTGGTACCTGGCGGACAACGGCGGTGAGCTGGAGACGATGCCCGGATTGATCCTGCAGCTCGCGAATTACGGGGGGCCAGCCCCGAGAGCGACGGGCGACGCGAAGGCGATCGGGGTGTTTGGTGCCTATGAGATGGCGGGAAACATGCGGGAGTGGACCGCGTCCGCCACAGACGAGGGCTACCTCTCGTTGGGAGGAGCGTGGACGGACCCCTCCTACATCTACCTGTTCCCCCTGGCACTGTCCCCCCTGGACCGCGACCCCGGGAACGGGTTTCGGACCATGAAGCTGTTGGAAGAGGTCGATGAGCCGCGCGAAGCATGGGAGGCACTCCCGGTCGCGTGGCGGCCCGACCCTGAGAATACAGCTCCCGTGTCCGATGATATGTACGCCGTGTTTTCAGGTTTCTTCGAACGGGAGCCCATCGCGCTCGAGCCGACCATCGAAGAGGAGGACGACTCGGCGCCGCAGTGGACCAAGCAACGGATTACTTATGCTGCGGGCTATGGGGACGAACGCCTGACGGCGCTTCTCTACCTTCCCAAGAGCGCACGGCCTCCCTACCAGACGATGATCTTCATGGGAGGGGCCGGCTCGTTCAGTCAGCGCCCGAGTGCCACTGAGGAGCAGCTCCAGAACTGGGGCTCCGTGGAGTTGATGCTGCGAGGTGGTCGGGCGGTGCTCTTCCCGTTGTGGAAGGGTGCATACGAGCGCGCCGACGGATACTCGGTCCTCGGTTCGCTGGCGCCGGCGTGGCGGGAAAAGACAGTCCAGTGGGTAAAGGAGCTGCAACAGTCGATCGACTACCTGGAGACACGGGACGACATCGACGCCGACAAGATCGGCTACGGAGGGGTAAGCTTCGGAGCCGGAATGAGTCCGGTCCTCCTCGCGATGGAACCACGGCTCAAGACGGGCATTCTGACGCAGGGAGGATTCTTCGTGATCTCGGCAGCGATAGGGGAGCTCCCGGCCGACATCGACCCGGCAACCTTCGCGCCGCGGGTGACCGTACCGGTCCTCATGATGAATGGGCGCTACGACGCCGTCTTCCCCTACGAATCCTCGCAGGTCCCCTTCTTCGAAGCTCTGGGCACGCCAGAATCACAGAAGAAGCATCTGACCTTCCCGTCCGGGCACTCCAGTTATGGCTGGACAACTGAGCTGGTCACCGAATCAATTGCCTGGCTCGACGAGTTGTTCGGGGAACCGGTGCGTTGAGGTCGGGAGGCGGCTCTCGAGGCATTCGTCAACCGAGCGCAGGCCTCCTAACGTCTCGCGATTCTGCTGCGCCGCCCGCACGCACACAAGCGCGAAGCGCGTACCTACCACTCTCCGGCGCCAGTAGCAATCGCTTGTTAGGAAGCCCTCCCCGTATTGTCAGGAGGAGCGCTACCCCGCGGCCGATGCCTGAGCAAATCGTCGCCGGAGCGACGGCAGTTCGCTTGCCACACCAGCAGGTGAGGGATCATGACGGATCGATCTATCGGCACGGCGCGCCGCGCCTTTAGCGAGTTCGTGGTCATCGTAGTCGGCGTGTTGGTCGCGCTCTGGATCGATGCCGCCTACCAAGCGTGGGAGGACCGGGGACACGAGCAGCAGGCCCTCACGGCTCTGGCTGCTGAGCTCGAGGAAACGCTCAGGAGGTTGGATTCTGCGATCCAAGTGCAGGAGAGAACCGTAGCGGCGCACCGTGAACTGTTTCAGCTGAGCGAGGCCGAGTCACTGCCGGACCAGGACTCGCTGGGTGTCCTGGTGGGAAGGGCCTTCTACTTCGCGCGCTTGGAGCCTGTGCGCGGCACATATGACGCTCTCATCGGGTCAGGTGAGATCCGTCTGCTACGGGACCACCAAATGCGAGACGCGCTCGCTCGTTTGTTCGGTACGCTAGCAGATGGTTACGAGGACGAGGGTATGGCCGACATGGGTCGCGTTGAGCTTAACTTGGCGATGGCCGAAGTGGGACCGCCGACTACGATGTGGGGCGCCGCAGTTCGGTCGGTGATGGGACTGCCACCCGCAGAGGGTCCATTACCTTACGAGACGCTGCTGCGGAGCCCACGATACCTCGCCGCTCTCGGGATTGTAGCCTATCCAGAACAGGGCGTCCTACAGGGCTACTTCCGTCCGCTTCGAGAGAGCTTGGTCGCTGTTCTGGAGCAGATGGCATCACAGCGCGACTGAGGTCTCGGAACCTCTCAGTCTACCGCGACAGCAGCAATTCCTTGTTAGGTAGCGCCGTGGCTGCTTGACCCGCGCCAGCCCCACTCCGATCCTGCGTCTTTGATATGAACCGTTCGTCAGCGGCGAGTAGCAGATGAGCCAAGGGCAGACAACCAAACCGGTGGCGCGGGCAGCCGCGGAGCTTCTCGTCATCGCCGTCGGTGTTCTCATCGCGCTAGCCGCAGATCGGTGGTTGCTAGCCCAGGATGAGGCCGGGCTCGAGCAGGAGTATCTATCTCGCTTGGCGTCCGACCTCCGACGCGACTCGGCAACCCAGAGCCTCCGAGCAGAGCACGCCAGGGCCACCTATGACCGAGCGGACCGGCTGCTGGCGGCGATTCGGGAGGGGTCAGAAGTGGTCGAAGATCCAGCCAGACTGCTCACGGAAATACCGTGGATCTTCCTGTACCAATATCGAATCGACTACGCGACCGAGACCTGGGATGAACTGGGGTCGACCGGCCGCCTGGACCTGCTTCGAGCGTCGGAGTTCCGGCGGATGCTCGGGGAGTACCACGGCTGGATCGAGTTCTACGGCGATATCGAAGACTGGTGGTTGAACGCGCGCGATCAGTGGAGTCAGGTTACACGGGCTGCGCTGCCTCCTGAGCTTCTCGTGCATTCAGAGGTCCAGTTTCACCTTCCGTTCATCGAAGAAAGCAACATCGACGGTGTGCCGGGGCTGGACGTCAACCCCGAGAGGGACGTCGCCACGCTTGACTCAGTGTTGACGCGGCTCCGAAGTGATCCGATGGCGCTTCCGGCCCTTTCGGAGGTTCTGATGAACTCCGTCCATCAAGTATTGATCTACGAAGACCTAGTCCAGCGGAGCACGGGACTGTTGCACCTCTTGGACACGATGAACTCAGAAGCCCAGTGACAGGCCGTAACAAGCATTCCTCTGTCAGCCATCGTCAACAGAGTGGGCGCTACCTAACGGCTCGGAATTCTGCTGCCGCACCGGCTAGGTCGGCAAATCAGAAGCGTCACCTGATGACGCCCAACGGTCTACGCGGACAGCAGCAATTCCTTGTTAGGTAGCCACCCGCGGAAGGTTGAAGTGCTTTGCGATGGCTTCAGCGACCTGGGCCGCAGACGTCTCGGAGGTGTCGACGTACAAATACTCCGGGAACGGAAAGTCCCCGTCTGAGGAGAGCCGATATTGCTGGCCGAGCTTCACCAACCGTTGACCGGAGGACTCCACGTCGCGCTTTGACGCTTTCGCCGCGAGGCGTGCCGGATGTCGGTTTCTCTCGAGTCGAGTCTCCAGGTCAGACCACAGCTCCACAAACACCGTGCGACCTTCCTCTGCCTCGAAAATGGACTTCAGCCCCTCAACGAACACCTGGTCCTCTGGTTCGTCGAACGCCCACACAAAGGTGAAGATCAGGCCCGGTAGATCGCTCTGAGCCACCTCAGCGAACATCCGTTCCCGGAACTCTCCGACCAGCCGATTGAACGGCGGGGATCCGAAGTCGAAGACCGGTAGGACGGCCTCGATCGAAAGGTGGTTGTGGAACAGGGGTAGTCCCGTGAGGGCGCTCAGAGCAGCCCCTACAGTCATCTTCCCCACCGCAGGCGGACCGATGATGATCACGAGTGTCTTCGACATGGGCGCCGCCTGCTCCTCGGCCAAGCGCTGAAGTCAGCCGTGGCTCTCTAACGTCTCGCGATTCTGCTGCCGCACTCGCACGCTTCGCAAACCACAAGCGTTACCAAAGGTGCCCTCGACGCCCTTCGCGGACAGCAGCAATTCCTTGTTAGAGAGCTTGGCGACGGAGTATGACTGCGGTATTATATTGGTATGAAGACCGCAATCTCACTGCCAGACGACCTGTTTGAGTCCGCCGACGAGCTCGCCGAGCGCCTCGGGGTTTCTCGAAGCGAGCTCTATGCTGAAGCCGTGGCCGAGTATCTCGCCAAGCACCGCAACGAAGACGTCACGGCGCGCTTGAACGAAGTGTACGCCGACGAGGCCAGCGGCGTCGACCCAGCGCTCCGCTCCGCACAAGCCCGCAGCCTCGGCCCCTCTGAGTGGTAATCCAACGCCGCGAGGTCTGGTGGGCGGACCTCGACGAGCCTCGGGGATCAGAGCCCGGCCTTCGGCGCCCGGTCCTCATCGTTCAAGCGGAGGCCTTCAACCGAAGTAGGCTCCAAACCGTTCTCTGCGTCGTCCTCACGTCTAACACCCGGCTCCTCGACGCGCCTGGCAACGTGCTCGTGCGCCGAGGTGATTCCGGCCTGCCCCGCGACTCGGTCGCCAACGTGACGCAGGTAGTCACGCTCGATCGGGACTTCCTCTCCGAGAGGGTCGGTCGAATTCCACCCAAGACGATGGCGAAGGTCGATGCAGGGTTACGGCTCGTGCTCGACCTCTGACCTTCCCGAAGCTCTCTAACGTCTCGCGATTCTGCTGCGCGGCCCGCACGATATCAAGCGCGAAGCGCTTCGCTCCAAACCGTTCCGCGTCAGTAGCAATCGCTTGTTAGAACGCAGCTAGTTCCGCGTCGAGGAGTCGGAGAATCTCTTCGGTCTTCAATACGAGGTCTTCGTGAGTCAGTTCACCGCCGCGATTAACCAGGATGATGTCCGCCAACCGACCTCCAAGACTCGGCGTCGAGCGGAGCCTAGAGCGTAGAGCATCCACGTCACCCTCGAGGACTGCGCCCTCTTGGCCGAGGAAGGACTCGCCCAGGGTGAGGCGGTGGTTGGCATCAATGAGGTGACCGGTCGCCTCGCGATAGGCCAGCAGGTACTCGTCATGCTCGAACGCCCACCGGTCTTGTCGAGCGAGATCGGAGTAGAAGGATCGTAGCTCTTGCCGTAGTTGGCTGCTGAGGAGCCCCAGGTTCCCGGTGGAGATTAGATCCTGCCAGGTGTTGTCGATAAACGGTCGTTCTCTGTTCCAGCCGGTCACCTCAACTGCACGAGCGAGCGAGTCGTATGACACGCCAGGCAGGGTCGTGTCGGCCATCGCCCTGAGTACCAAGGCACCGGCCCCCACCGTCTCCCCGTAGGTCGACCGCATGAGTTCGGCCACCTGCTGGTTCGTGACGAAGTCTTCTCGGAGCGACTCCAGATACGACTCTTCAAGCGCGCGAGCGTCTTGAGTCCCAGCCCAGCGATCGACCGCCAGAGCCGCTAGAACACCTACTACGATGACGACGAACTCTGCCAGGAGTCGCCAGGAGAGAGTTGGACGCTGGGTAATGAGCTGACTCCGTGGCTAGTCATGCTTGGGCTGCGGTCTAACGTCCCGGAATTCTGCTGCCGCACCGGTCAGGTCGGCAAATCTGAAAACGTTACCCGACGCTACCGACCAGCCTCCGCGGACTGCAGCAATTCCTTGTTATGCGGTGCCTCCGAAACGCTTACCTATTGCGGCCCCACTGGACCGAGGTGTTCATCGAACCAGTCGAGAGCCTCTGAGATCAACAGGTCTCGCGGCACGCTGTGTGACCCTGGGTAGACCACATGCCGCTTAAGCCCCTCCGGGGTTCCGAGGAAGTCGAACATGGGCTTCTGAGCCGTCTCGAGCGGAAAGAAGAAGTCGTGCTCGCCGTTGATCATGATCACAGGCTGGGTGACGCGCGGCAGGAAGTTGAACGGCATGGCTTCGGGCAGCGCTCGCTGAGGGGCAAGGCCTGCGGTGACGAGCGTGACCGCCTTGATGCGCGGGGCTACGGCCGGGATGAGACCGCCGACCACACCGCCCCAGCTAACCCCATAGTACCCGACGCGGTTCTGGTCCAGGTCGTCCACCGTTTCGATGTAGTCGATGGTCCGGTTCATGTCCTGCGCCCATTTGACTACATGGTCGCGAAACGCCACTGACTCGTTCTCGTAGTCACTCTCAAGTTCACCGCCCCGTTCGTACGTGCCCTTGTAGACGGGCAACACCGCGGCCCGACCGCTCTTGAGCAGGAAGTCGAATTCCCGGTAGTACGTCCCGATCCTGCTCTCGCGCTGGTAGATGGCACCGGAGCCCGGAAAGACGACCACGGGTTGCAGGCTGCCCTCGTGGGTGAGAGGTCTGTACACGTAAAGGATGAGCCGTTCTGAGTCGTACGCCGCATCGACTGTGACGAGCTGCCCGATGTACTCATCCGTCGTATCGGTCTGCTCGATGACTGCGTTGAGAGGTATCGGGTCATAGGCGTACATCCTCTCGAACGCGGCGAACACTTCATCGGCTACCGGGGACTCGGCGTAGAAGTCCCTGGTCTGCGACGCCACGGGCTCGAGCGTCGCACGGGATGCGGGATCGTTCTCCCGGCCGAAGTCGGCGAGGCGTAGACCGTTGGTTTCAGTCCTATCCCACGCGGATCGAGCGCCCGCGTCATTGAAGAGGTACTCCGGATCGTTCCACCCGCCGCCGAGGATGTATCGAGCGTCCCGGGTCGGGTCCTCGGTTGCGGTCCACTCCCTCACGTTGCCGGCCATGTCGAACACTCCGTATCGAGACATGCTCTCGGAGGAGTTCACCGCCCTAGGGCCACTGCCGTCCACCATGTTGGCCAGCGGTACCATTAGGTGGGTCAGCTGCGGAGACGACGCGCGACTCCAGTGCCAGATCGTTGGCAGTCGCTTGCCCGCAAATCGGGCGTAGGCAGACGCCTCGAACCAGCTGATGCCCGACACCGGGAGGTCACCCTGACCGTCCAGGTGGTCCCCAGCAACCCAAGTGGACGGGCCCGGGCGGCCGGTACGGTCGACGAAGCGTGACATCGCCTCCTCGTGACCGAGGACTCTTCCGTTCTCCACGAACGGTTCCGTCCAATAGCCCTCGGATTGATAGCCGCCGGCCTCGACGAAGGCTCGATATTCTCGGTTCGTGACCTCGTATCGTCCGAGCAAGAAGCTCGGTAGTCCTTCGTCAGACCCTAGTTCGATATGCTCGAAGCCTGGAAGAAGGAGGCTAGGGTTGTTTGTCCGAGGAATCGTCGCCATCCGCTCGTCCGGAGACCCGAGTGGAAAGAGCCTGACAGGGGCAAGCGGGATACCCCCGATGTGACCCGGACCGTGACCCTCGAGTTCGAGGCGATACTGGATGAGTCCGTAGCTGCCGCGAGGCGAACGGACAGGCAACGGCGTCGTGCCCAACGTCTCCCAGTCGGGGATCGCGGGAACTTCGTCGGGCGCCGACCAGGAGCGGCGGTAGACGACGGCTCCGGGGGGATCCGAGCGGAGCGTGTCGACGCGAGTCACGCCGTCGATTAGGCGATTCGACAGGGAATCCTCAGGTAGAACCCGACGCACGCGCTCTGCTATTGGAAATGCTGCAGCGTAGTCTCGTGTCTCGAGGTATTCGGAAAGTAGCGGGAGTCCCTCCTCTCGAGCCCATCTCGCCTCGGACTGCCACGGCGAGAGCCCTAGGAGCCAAGCGCCCGACTGCGCCACGCCGATCAGAGCGAAGGCGCAGAGGCCGCCGAGCATCGCGTTGCGCCAGGTGAAGAGGCGTATGTGGAGCGGAGCTCGCGTCCCTGTCGTGTCGCGGTATGCCTCTCCCGCGCCGGTCGCGCTCAACCAGGCGGTGAGCAGTACGACGGGGAAGCCCGCCGCCAAGGCGACTGCCGTCGCTGCGAAAGTCCAGTCTGGCAGCCCAAGCCGCCCGACGAAGAGGTCGACCCCCTCCAGCACCGCGTACGCTGCGCCGACGTAGACCACGATCGTACGACCGAGTGCTGCGGATCCCTTGCCGCTCGCCTTGGGCTCGTTGGACACGTCTATACCTCCGGGGAGAGTCCCAACAAGAGATCATGGGCTATTGGAGTCCAGCAACCGGGTACCGGAACCCACCGCCAGGCCGGCCCGACCGACCCGCCCCAGGAGTGCCACCTCAGACAGACCAGGTCGCCACCGCATAACTCTAATTCTGTTGCAACTTCCGCTATCGGCGCGGAGTTAGCTAGCGGCGCACGCTCGAACTCCTGCAACTGGGCGGGTCGCACGCGCCGCGATAATTGCCTGGGGCGGCGTCGCACGCGCACGAAGTGCGGAGTCATTCGGAGTCATTCGAGGTTAGGAGTCGAACAGACCCTCGTCCCGAAGCAGATTACCCAGCCGGACACGGGCGCCTGGCCCACCGATCTCCAGCTTGGTGTAGATGTTGGAGAGATGGGTGCTCACGGTCCGGGTCGCACAGCGTAGGTCGACGGCGATCGCTTTGTTGCTGAGGCCCCGGGCCACGCGCTGGGCGACCTTGAGTTCGCTTGGCGTGAGGCCGAGCGGTCCGTTGTCGCTGCGGATCGCTGGTGGGCGGACGCCCATCTGCCGATACATGCCGCGTGTCTTCTCGAGCTCGAGTCCAGCCCCGACGCGCGCACAGATGTCGTGCACCCTGCCCAACTCACGGAGGGCCTCGTCGCGTCGACCGATGTCGTGCAAGCGACCCGCGAGTTGGCGTCGGAGGCGGGTGGCGGGCCAGATCATGGGAACGGCTTCGAGCTCGTCCGCGGCGTGGCGCATGAGGTCGACCGCCCCCGCCGGGTCGCCGCGCTTCCAAATCACCAACGAATCGCACGCGTCGGCCCAGGCCCGCCCCAGTCGGTGGTCGATCTTCTCGGCGTGCTCCCGAAGGCGCGCCCCCACCTCGGACGCGCGGTCGATGTGGCCGGCCCACAGGCATGCTTCCGCCAGGACGGGGAGCAGTTGGTGGAGGGACCAGAGCGTGTAGCCGGTCCCCTCGGCGATCTGCAGCCCCCGCTCCGCGGCCTCGATGGCCTCCTCGTAATCACCCAGCGCGACCTTGTAGAAGGCCAGCCCGGTGTACGTCGGAACCACCTGATGCACGTCGGACCCCGCGCCCTCGTCGTTGAGGCCGGACATGTCGACGGCCTCCTGGATCAGCTCTTCGGCCCGCTCGAGGTCCCCGCGCGCCACGTGGAACTGCGAGGTCCAGACGAGGAGTCGCGGTAGGAGGGTGCGCTGGTTCAGCGCCCGCGCCATGGAGATCGCCTGCTCCCCCTTGGCGACGCCGTCGTCCCAATCGCCGCGTCCGTAGGCGAGCTCGACCGCCATGTCCGCGGTCCACAGGCGAAGAACCGGCGAGCGGGCCTCGTCGGCAATGTTGCTGACTTCATCGATGGCCGTCGCCATGCGCTCGGTATCGCCACGCATGCCGGTGAGGACGGCCAGGCCCCAACGGGCCCAAAACTCGATCGAGGAGCTCCCGACCCGGCGCGCGAGCTCGATGGCGGTCTCGCCGTGCTCGATCGCCTTCGCCGGTGGCCCGACCCAGACGTGCAGCAGCGCGAGCGCGCGGTGGACGCGGGCCAGAAGACGAGCATCACCGAGGCTCTCGGCCAGAGGCAGCGCCTCACCGAGCGCCCGGAGCGCGCCCTCCGCCTCCCCCAGCTCGTGCAGACCATGGGCCTGCGCGACCAGAAGGCGGATCGTCGCCCGTACGTCGGTCCGGGCGCGGGCCGACCGCAGCCCGGCTTCGAAGGCCTCCGCCGCGGCCTCGTGCTCACCGCGCCACACGTTGGTGATCCCAATGGCACGCTGGATCGCGGCGTACTCCGGATCGGTGGGCTCCACTTGGTCGAGGGCAGACGACCAGAGCTGAACGGCCATGTCGAAATGACCCACATGCGTGTGCGACCGGG
>JAOTVA010000173.1 GCA_029863645.1 Gemmatimonadota bacterium | reverse complement strand
CGACCCGCGGATTGAGTCCGGCTTGCCCGGTCGGTTAGACTTCCAGGCTATGCCCAAAGCCCGCAAGAAAGCCGTCGCGAAGGCACAGGAGCCCGGGGAGAAGTTGATCGTCCGGGGTGCCCGAGAGCACAACCTCAAGAACGTCCACGTCGAGCTTCCGCGCGAGAAGCTCGTGGTGATCACGGGGCTGTCCGGCTCTGGGAAGTCGTCGCTCGCGTTCGACACGATCTACGCGGAGGGCCAGCGGCGTTACGTGGAGTCGCTGTCGGCGTATGCCCGACAGTTTTTGGGTCTCATGGAGAAGCCCGACGTCGACTCCATCGAGGGGTTGTCCCCGGCGATCTCGATCGAGCAGAAGACGGTCAGCCGCAACCCGCGGTCGACCGTCGGGACCGTGACCGAGGTCTACGACTACCTCCGCCTGCTGTGGGCACGGGTCGGCACGCCGCACTGTCCGACCTGCGGTGAGCCGGTCATACGTCAGTCGGCCACGCAGATCGTCGACCGGCTGCTCGCCTTCGACGAAGGCACACCTGTGGAGCTCCACGCGCCGTTGGTTCGCGGGAGGAAGGGTGAGTTCCGCGACCTGTTCGAGAAGGCACGGAAAGATGGATTCGTACGGGTCAGAGTCGACGGCGAAACGTACGACCTGACCGAGGTTCCCAAGTTGAGCCGGTACGAGAACCACGACATTACGGTCATTGTGGATCGGCTCATCATCCGGCCGGCCGACCGCGAGCGCCTGGCCGACTCGGTGGAGACGGCGCTGCGCACGGGCGATGGCGTCCTCGAAGTCCTGGAGAACCCCCGGCGCAAGCAGCCGACGCATCACGTGTTCAGTGAGCGGTACGCGTGCAGCGGCTGCGGGACGAGCCTCGCGGAGTTGGAGCCGAGGCAGTTCTCCTTCAACTCCCCTTATGGTGCCTGCGAGGACTGCGGGGGCCTCGGGACCCGCAAAGACGTCAATCCGGAGCTGCTCACGGCAGACCCGAGCTTGTCGATCCTGGAAGGCGTCATCTTGCCATGGGGTTCGCCCTCGGGGCACTTGAGGCGATCCGTCATTCCCGGCCTGGCCGAGGCCTACGAGTTCAACCCAAAGACGCCGTGGGGGAAGCTCCCTCGGGAGGTGCGTGAAGGCGTCTTGCTGGGATCCGGGACCATGAAGATCCGGTTCCCCTACAAGTCGGGTTCGGGCAAGTTCGACGGCCACTACGAAGACCTGTGGGAGGGCATCGCGGCAAACATCGAGCGCCGGTACCGGGAAACGGAGTCTGAATCAGTCCGGAACCAGCTGGACGACTACATGTCGACGGTGCCGTGTACTGCCTGCGAGGGGAGCCGCCTCAGGCCGGCATCCCGTGCAGTAACCATTGAAGACGCCTCACTCGGCGACGTCGTGGACAAGTCGATCACCGATGCGGCGGCCTTCCTCAATGGGCTCCGCTTGACGTCAGCGAACGGCCGGCCGCAGCGCTCCAATGCCTCGATGGCCCCGCCGCTGGCTGTTGAGATCGCCGGACCGATCCTCAAAGAGGTCGCCGAACGATTGCGCTTCTTGGAGGACGTGGGTCTTGGATACCTGACGCTCGGCCGAGCCGCCGGGACGCTTTCGGGGGGCGAGGCCCAGAGGATCCGCCTCGCGACCCAGATCGGAAGCCGGCTCGTCGGGGTGCTGTATATCCTCGACGAACCCTCGATCGGGCTCCATCAGCGGGACAACAATCGGCTGCTCGACACGCTCAAGCGCCTGAGGGATCTCGGCAACACCGTCGTCGTCGTCGAGCACGACGAGGATGCGATCCGGGCCGCCGATTACGTCATCGACCTGGGTCCGGGGGCTGGGCGACACGGGGGTGAAGTCGTGGCCAGTGGGCCGCTGCAAGCCTTGCTCGACTGCGAGCGCTCCCTGACCGGCGCGTACCTGCGGGGGGACCGCGAGATCGCCATTCCCGAGGTACGGAGGCCGGTCGACGCGGACCGCGCCGTGGTCGTGAGGGGGGCGCGAGGGCACAACCTCAAGGAGCTCGACGTCAGCTTTCCGCTGGGGGCGTTTCTGTGCGTGACCGGGGTCAGCGGTTCGGGCAAGTCCACGCTCGTCAACGAGACGCTGTACCACGCGCTCGCGCGTCACTTCTTTCGCAGCAAGCTCGTGGCCGCCCCACACGACCGCATCGACGGGATCGACCTGGTCGACAAGGTCATCGACGTGGACCAGTCGCCCATCGGTCGGACTCCGCGGTCGAACCCGGCGACCTACACCGGGATGTTCACCCCCATCCGCGACCTGTTCGCGACGCTCCCGGAGTCCGCGATGCGGGGGTACGGGCCCGGCCGCTTCTCCTTCAATGTGAAGGGCGGGCGCTGTGAGGCGTGCCAAGGCGACGGCCTGGTAAAGATCGAGATGCACTTCCTCCCCGACGTGTACGTCCCGTGCGATGTGTGCCGGGGACGGCGCTACAACCGGGAGACGTTGGACGTCTACTACAAGGGCCGAAACATCGCCGACGTGCTCGACATGACGGTGGCCGAGGCGCTCGAGTTCTTCGAAGCGGTCCCGACCCTCAAGCGAAAGTTGCAAACGCTGCAGGACGTCGGATTGGGCTACATCCATCTGGGTCAGGCGGCGACGACGCTCTCCGGTGGAGAGGCGCAGCGGGTCAAGCTCGCAACCGAGCTATCGAAACGCGCGACCGGGAACACGATGTACATCCTTGACGAGCCGACGACCGGTCTGCACTTCGAGGACGTGCGCCTCCTGCTCGAGGTGCTTCATCGGCTGGTCGATCGCGGTAACACGGTTGTGGTGATCGAGCACAACCTCCATGTCATCAAAACGGCTGACTGGATCATCGACCTCGGGCCCGAGGGGGGCGAGGAGGGGGGACGCATCCTCGTCGAGGGCACGCCGGAGGAGGTGTCCAGGTCCAAGGAGTCCTTTACCGGCCTTCATTTGGCGTCGCTGCTCTCCGTGTGATCACCCCGGGTGCAGGCGCCGACCAGAGGGATTACCTTTTCAGCTGGCGAGAAACCGGGTTCCGCGTATGGCCGTAGGGACCTCAGTGACACATCGGAGTCAGGCCGAAGCGGCCACAGAGAGACGGAGACGGTCATGGTAACCCGAGAGGATCTTGAGAGCTTCATGATTCGCATGGAGCTCGATTACGAAGAGGTGGACGAGGGAATGTTCCTCATCCGCGGCCAAGATCATGGCCTGCCGGTCGTCGTCCACTACGCCGACGATCTCCTGCTCATTCGCATGAAGGTCATGGACCTGCCTCAAGGGGGCGAGGGCAATCTCGACCTCTATCGCACGCTTCTCGAGCTCAACGCCACCGATGTCGTGCACGGTGCCTACGGCATCGAGAACGGCGAATTGGTGTTGAGTGACTATCTCGGACTGGAGACCCTCGACTTCCCGGAGCTCCAGGCCTCAATGGAATCGATCCAGCTTGCTGCGACGAGCCATATGGAGAGGATACGCACCCTGGCCGGCCTGGACGCCGTCGGCTCTACCGCAGGCGGTGAGGACTAAGCCATGGGCATCTTCACGAAGCTGTCGACGGTCATCAAGTCGAACATCAATGACCTCATCTCTCGGGCGGAAAATCCCGAGAAGATGCTCAATCAGATCATCCTCGACATGCGGGACCAGCTCGGCAAGGCGAAGCGCGAGGTGGCGTCAGCCATCGCCGACGAGCGCAAGCTGAAGTCCCAAACCGACGGTGAGGTGAAGCAGGCGCGGGACTGGCAACACCGAGCGATGCTCGCGGTCAAGGAAGGCCGAGACGACCTGGCGAAGCAGGCCCTGATGCGCCAGAAGGAGCACACCGAGCGCGCCCAGGTGCTGCAGTCGACCTGGGAGGCTCAGGCGTCGGAGACCGAGAAGCTGAAAAGCTCTCTGCGTCAGCTCAACGACAAGATCGAAGAGGCCAAGCGGAAGCGAAATCTGCTCATCGCCAAGCAGAAGCGCGCGCAGGCTCAGCGCCGCATCCACGAGACCATGTCCGGCTTGTCCGATACCTCGGCGTTCGAGGCCTTCAACCGCATGGCCGACAAGATCGAGGAAGAGGAGCGGAAGAGCGTCGCTTCCGCGGAAATAAACGAGGCGCTTTCGGGCGGCACGCTGGAGTCGGAGTTCCTCCGACTCGAGGCGGGCGACGGAGGCGTCGGGGTCGAGGACCAGCTGCTGGCCCTCAAGGCCGAGATGGGCCTGATCGCGCCCCCCTCCGACAAGGGTCCGGCCAAGCAGCTCGGGGATGGATCGGATGACGATGAGGATGCCGGTGGCGTCCAGGAGGCCGACGTCGAGGAGGTGAGCGACGAGGAAGCGGCCAACATTCCTGAAGCCCAGCTTTTGTCAGAGTTCGATAAACTGGGAAAGCGGGCCGACGCCTGACCCGATCCGTCCCGGCATGAGCACCGTCTACCTCAACGGAGCGTTCGTCCCAAAGGCCGACGCGAAGGTCTCGGTCGATGACCGGGGCTTCCTTCTGGGCGATGGTGTCTACGAAGTCGCGCCGTTCTACCAGGGGGTGCCGTTGTGCATGGATCGGCACCTCGCCCGCCTCGAGCGCAGTCTCGCCGGACTGCGTATCGACTACGACATCGCGGGCCTCGAGGTTGTCCTGCAGAAGCTCATAGAGGTCAACGAGCTCGAGAGTGCGGATCGCGCCCTGGTCTACCTGCAGATTACACGCGGTGTGGCACCGCGTACGCATTACTTCCCGGAAGGCCCGGTAGAGCCCACGGTCTACGCGTTCGCCAAGGCGTGGAGCAGGCCTCCCGAAGACGCCTGGAGCCGCGGCTTCACGGCCATAACCGTCCCCGACCGACGTTGGATGCGGGTCGATATCAAGTCGATCTGCCTGCTGCCGAACGGTCTCGCGTATCAAGATGCGCGGGAGGCCGGGGTCGACGACGCGATCCTCGTGCGCGACGGCGTGGCCATCGAAGGCACGCATCAGAACTTCTGGGGCGTCATCGGCGGAACGGTGGTTACGCACCCGGAATCGAATCTCGTGCTCTCTGGAATCACGCGGGGCGTCGTGCTCGAGGTCGCCTGTGACCTGGGCATCCCGGTCCAAGAACGAGCCATACAGGTGGAGGAGCTCCGGGACGCGGAAGAGCTCTTCTTCACCGGCACCACGGCCGAAGTGCGGCCCTGCGTGGAGGTCGACGGCAGGCAGGTGGGGAAGGGAGGCGCAGGCCCCGTGACACGTCGGCTCTCCGACGGCTTTCTGGCCAGGGTTGCCCAGACCAGGGAGGCCGCGGCCGCGGCCACGCCATGACCTGGCGGGCGCCTCTAGCGCTCGTGGGGGCTCTCCTGTTGTCGTCGTGCCTCAGAGCGCTCGGGCCCTCCGTATCGGAACCGGTCGATCGCGCTCCGGGGGAACCAGACGCCGTGCGCCTCGTTTATTTGGGCAGCGGCGGCTGGATCATGGAGCACGGAGACGAAGTGGTCATCGCGGGCCCGCTCTTCACCAATCCCGGTCTGTTTCAGACAGGGCTGTTCGGGATCCGGTCGGACACGGCGGAGGTGAATCGTCACATGGCTCGGTACGACTCCGTGTACGATGTCTCGAGGGCCAAAGCCATCGTCGTCGGCCATGCCCACTACGACCATCTCATGGACGTGCCGCAAGTTGCCAGGCGATTCGCCCCCGATGCGGAGATCGTCGTCAATCGCACGGGCGCGAACATCCTCGGTACGTGGTCCGGCGTCGGAGACCGCGTACGTGTCGTCAATGGCTTGGCCGGTGACCAACGGTCCATCGGCACGTGGTTCGAGTACGGGACGCGCACACGTGTCATGGCCCTTCGCTCCCAACACGCACCGCACTTCGACGGCTACACCCTCTACCGCGGGACCCGGGACAAACCGATGAGGGAAGAGCCTACCTGGGCGACCGATTGGGTGTCGGGAGAGACCGTCGCCTTCCTCATCGACTTCATGTCGGACGAAGATCCGGACTCGGTCGCCTTTCGCATCTACTACCAGGATGCCGTCGCGGCTCCCCCAGCGGGCTTCGCACCCGAGGCCCTCATCCATGAGAGACCAGTCGATGTGGCAATCCTCGTGCCGGCGACGTTCGATCAGGTCGACTGGCACCCCGAAGCGCTCGTGGAGAACCTGCGGCCGAAGTGGGTGATACTGGGGCACTGGGAGGA
>JAOTVA010000040.1 GCA_029863645.1 Gemmatimonadota bacterium | reverse complement strand
CGAGCTCCTCTTGAGCCATCTCGGCGAGAAGCGCCGACCAATGCTGATGGTCGAGGTTGCGTAGCTCCCCGAGAATGAACCGGAGATCAGGTTCCTCGTCCGAATTTACGGCTTGCCCCTGAAGCCGAAGAGGGGCGTTCTCAATCGCGGAGACGCGACGCTCGTGCTCTGTGCGGGCCTCCGAGAGGAAATAGGTCTCGAACCCACGGGTAGAGCGCTGCTCTGGAAACGAGTTTCCATGGATCGATAGGAAGAGGCCGTAGCGCTCACCCTTGAGGTTCGTCGCGATCTCGCCTCTGTCCCACAGGTCGACGAACCTGTCGTCCTCCCGGATCAGGTGAACCTCCATTTGGGGCTCCGCGCGAAGAATGCGGGCCAACTCCAGCGCAATCCCGAGAGAGACGTCTTTCTCGCGGACCCCCCCGACTCCGAGGGCTCCGGGATCCGCTCCTCCGTGCCCCGCATCGATCACGACCACACGTACGCCATCGTACTCGGACGGCCCGAAGACCGGCTGTTCTTCGGTTTCCGCATCGACCTGTACCTCGTCGGCCGGAGTAAGATCGCCGGCCCGGAGCAACAACCGGGTTCCGTCGAATTCGTAAAGATCCGGGAGGCGACGCGGTAAGAAGTCCGATAGCAACTGGAGCGGAACGAACGCGTTAGATCCGTCTCGATACGGCGCGTCAGCCAACTGGAGCGCGATCCCGTCCCACGTGAAGAAGGGCGTGCCGAGTCGCAATCGGACCGTAATCTCGTTAGGGATGGACACGACGACCTGGTCGCCCTGCTCGACCACCGTCCACCCCAGCTCCTCGAACAACTCAACGCCGACCACCGCGTACCCGCGCGCAAGCGAAACTCGGGTCCGGGACACCTCTCCCTCTGCGTCCTCGATCTGGAGCTCAGGCGACTGCTGCCCGTGAACCGCGGACGCCCCCCAACACAGCACCGCGACGGCCAGCCAGGTGAACTTCAACGTGCCTCCATGGCCCGTCGGGCCTCTCGGTCCTGTTCGCGCCTCTTCAGCGCCTCTCGTTTGTCGTGCAACTTGCGGCCGCGAGCGACGCCGAGCGTGACCTTCGCGTAGCCACGCGAAAAGTAGATGTCCAACGGGACGAGCGTGAGCCCTTTCTCGTCGACCTTGGCGGCCAGATGACGAATCTCCTTGCGGTTGAGGAGCAAGCGTCGAGGCCGGACAGGATCGACATTGGCGCGGTTGGCCTGTTCGTACGGGCTGATATGCAAGCTGTGCAGCCATACCTCCCCTCGCTCGACGCGGGCGAATGCGTCCTGAAAGGAGATCTGGCCGGCCCGCATCGACTTGACCTCGGGGCCCCTCAACTCCATCCCCGCTTCGACGGTCTCGAGGATGTCGAACTCATGTCGAGCCTTGCGGTTTCTCGCCACGACCTTGCGGCCCTCGTCCTTGTTCAAGAGACCTCGCGAACCGAGTAGACATGGGCCACCTCACCGCCAAGGATAAACACTAGGGCACCGTAATAGATCCAGAGCAAAAGCAGGGCCGCGGTGGCCAGATTCCCGAGGGTCGATGCGTAGTTGGCGACCTCTGTGACGTACCAGGAAAATCCGAATTTCACGAACTCGTGCACGACGCCTGCGAAGGTCGACGCCACGAGCGTCGTCCGCCAAGGTGTCCGGACTCGGGGTAGGTAGCGGTATATGAGGAGAAACAGGGTCCAAATGGACAGAAAGGCGATCCCCGCACCGAGCGCCCGCTCCGCGATGGACACCGTTCCTCCGCCCAAGCCGACGATCTCCACGCCGAATCGCACGGCCGCGGCACCCAGAACCGTGACGCCAATGTTGAGCGTGACGAGGAACACCCCCAGCAGCACGACTGCGATATCGAACGCCTTCCCGTGGACGATGCCCCTGGTGTTGTCGGTCTCGAAGACCGTCGCGAGCACACTGCGGAGCGTGCCCGAGAGCCGGGTCGCGAGCCACACGAAGACGAGCGAGCCCACGACGGTGAGGCCCGTCCGGCTCGTCATGACCTCGCCGACCAACGCGTCCAGCATGCGCGCGAACTCCTCGCCAGCCGCCCCCTGAGGGAGATTTCGGGCGAAAAGCTCCAAGACGGCCTCGGTCGGGTCATCGAAGCGGGCGCTGAGAACGAAGCCCGTGAGGCCAATGCCGAGCGCCAGGAACGGGACGATCGCGAAGAGAACGCCCCAAGCGATCGCGGCCGAGAGAAGAAAGGCATCGTCGACTGCGAACTTCTTCCAGAGTCGAACGATGAAGAGATGCGTGCTCATCGGCGTCTATCGACCATGAAGAAGCGCCGCCAAGGACACGGGGTCCCTCGCGGCGCAGTCATTCGGACCTTGGATCCGACGCTCGACTCCCGTCGAGTCAGTCGTCGGACAGTCCGTCCTCGCCCCCCTCGGCCGCGATGGTCTCCCGAGCGGCTTGGACGCCAGCGCGGTAGGCCGCCTTCGAACGCTGAAGCCGGTGCTCGAGGTCGCTGCGCGCTTCGCTCGCCGCGTCGCGTCCGGCGCTGACCGCTTCTTTGACGTCCCCGAAGCGCGTCTCGACCCCGCCCCGGACATCGTCGAGGCGTTCCTCGAGCTGACGCTGCGCTTCCTTGACCCGCTCCTCGGCGGCCGAGCGCAGCTTGCGAGCGTGCTCCTTCAGGTCCTCTTGCGTTTCGGCACCCGTCTTGGGGGCCAGGAGGAGTGCCACTCCGGCTCCGATGAGCGCCCCGAGCACGAAAGAGCCCAGGCCGCCTCCGCCGTCCCGCTCAATGACGATGTAGGGAGCTTCGTCGCTGTCTCGCATCATTCCTCCATCGACTCTGTGAGTCGAAAAACGACCTTCTCGCCTCAAGCTAACCGGCTGGTCGTCGTCGAACCACCGGTCCCCGTCAGAGAACCCAGCGCGGGTCGGACTCGGGCAGATCGGGCGGCTCGACGCCTTCTCGTCCCATGAGTCCGTACGTGAGACGCTTGCTCAGTTCGACCCCGGGTTGGTCCAACGGGTCGACCCCATAGAGGGCCCCGGCGTAGACCGTAGCTACCTGAAGGAGCATGAGGAGCTGACCCAGCGTCCCTGGCCCGATCTCGGGAAGGAAGAACGTCGCGTTGGGTCGACCCTCTCGCCGCAGCGCCTCCGCTGTGGCGCGTCGCTCCGTGTTGATCAGCTCACCCAGCGAATGCCCTCCGAGGTAGGCGAGCTCCTTGATTTCGGGGTGACGCTGCGGGATCACGGAGTCGGGCCCGTGATCTGTGACCTCGATGAAGAGAACGACCTTGTCCTTCGGTCCCTCCATGAGCAGCTGCAGAAACGAGTGTTGATCGGTCGCACCGAGCGCGGCCACCGGGGTTGGGCCGGTCGCGGTGGGTTTCCCATCGGTCGTACGCGCCTTACCCAGACTCTCGGCCCACAGCTGTTGGAACCAGAGCGCGACCGACCGCAGGCGGTCGGAGTACGGCATCAGCACGTGAATCGGCTGGCCCCGGACGCTGTCGCAATGATGGAGCAGCGTGGCGAGCACCCCAGCGGGGTTGTCCGACAGTCGGCCACTCCTGCAGCGCTCTTCCATTGCCGCCGCGCCCGCGAGCAAAGCATCCAAGTCGACGCCACAGACGGCAGCAGGCAGGAGCCCCACAGGAGACAGAACGGAAAAGCGGCCCCCGACGTTTTCGGGTACCGGCAGCATGGGGATGTCTTCGGCCTCGCCGATCCGGCGGAGGGCTCCGACAGTCGGATCCGTGGTGAAGAGGAAGTGGCCGCGGGCGGCCTCCGCACCGATGGCCGCCTCGACGGTGTC
This sequence comes from Gemmatimonadota bacterium, assembly GCA_029863645.1. Taxonomy (GTDB): domain Bacteria; phylum Gemmatimonadota; class Gemmatimonadetes; order Longimicrobiales; family Gaopeijiaceae; genus UBA2982. The sequence continues at coordinate 21,512 of JAOTVA010000040.1, read as the reverse complement.
ACGGACCAACAGGTACTGCGCCATGGTCTCGGCCGTCGCCCCGGACTTGCTGATCACGTTGAACAGGGTCCGGGCCGGATCGACGCGTTCGAAGAGCCCCCGCATGGTGAACGGGTCGGGATTGTCCACGACGTGCAGGCGCGGGAAGTGATCCCGTTCCTCGTCCGAGCGGTCGTTCCAGTAAGGACCGAGTAGGGCATCACGCAGGGCCTTGGCACCCAGCCCCGAGCCTCCGATGCCGAGGATGACCACGTCCTCGAACCACTGGCCGTAGCCTTCGGCCAACGTCCGCACCTGATCGACGGTCTCGCTCGCGTGCGGAAGGTCCAGGAAGCCGAGCACGCCAGTGGCTCGTTGGGCTTCGACCGCGGCATGGGCAGCGCCGAACGCCTCGGCCATCTCGCCGTCAAAGAGGCTGGCTTCGACCCCACCATCCAGGGCCGGCGCCATGATGTTACCAAAGTTGAAACTGATGCTCGCCATCAGGGGACCTCCACTTCGAGACCATCGAACGCGGCGTAAACGCCGTCGGGAAGACGCTCGTCGAGCTCGGCTTGCCGGACCCGATGCGTCAGGTGCGTCAAATACGTGCGTGCCGCACCCACTTCGCGCGAGGCCTCGATCGCCTCCTCGATGTTGAAGTGAGAGGCGTGCGGCTTTTCGAACCAGAGCGCGTTCAGCACGAGTACGTCCACGCCGCGCAGGATCGCCAGGGCCTCGGGGGGCAACAGCTTCGCGTCCGTCACGTAGCCGAGGCCGCCGACCCGGAAGCCGTACACGGTGCAGTCTCCGTGAGGCACCTCCACGGGCATGAAGGACTCGCCCAGGATGTTGACGGGCTGGCCGGGGGCGAAGTCGTTCAGATGGATACGAGGTTTGGAGCTGCCCTGAGGCGGCCGAACCGCATCGTCGAAGATGTAGTTGAAGTGCTGCTCGAGGACGGCACGGTACTCCGTCGGGACGTAGGCTTCCATGTCGCCCCTTCGTACGGTGAAAATCCGTATGTCGTCGATCCCGTGGATGTGATCGGCATGGGCATGCGTGAACCAGACGGCGTCGATCGCGTCGATTCCGGCGGCGAGGAGCTGCAGGCGAAGCTCGGGCGGTGTGTCGACAAGCAAGCGGCCAGCCCCGGTCTCCAATACCGCACCGTGACGGGTCCTGCGGTCCCTGGGGTCGTTTGAGGTGCACGTGTCGCAGTCGCACCCCACCACGGGCACCCCGAATGACGTGCCTGTCCCAAGGAACGTCAGCTTCATGCTCAGAGCCGCTCGAGGCGCATGGTATTGGTGGTCCCCGACTCGTGGAAGGGGACACCAGCGGTGACCACGATCGATGCCCCGGGCCGTCCTTTCCCGCTCGCCAGAACGCGCTCCCGTCCAAACTGTGTCAGCGCCTCGTAGGTCACCTCAACGCCGGCCGCATGGGCCGGCGCGACACCCCAGACGGCCGCGAGCTGAAGGTACGTCTTTCGCTCCGTAGTTACCGCGAATACAGGCACAGAAGGGCGATATGAGGACACGAGGCGCGCCGAGAAACCTGATCGGGTGATGACGATGATCGCCGGCGCGCCGACCTGCTTGGCAGCTTCGACGGTCGCGGAGGCGACCGCGTGCTCGCGAGGCGAGGCCCCTCGCCGTGACTTGGGGCCCGGTCGCGTGAGGTACCTGGGTCCGCGCTCCAGAAAGCCACTTCGCTCGATCTCGGTACCGATGCGGATGATCGCGTTCAACGCCTCGAGCGGGAAATCACCGACGGCAGTCTCGCCCGACAGCATGACGGCGTCGGTTCCGTCGAGGACCGCGTTGGCAACGTCCGACGCTTCGGCCCGCGTGGGCCGAGCGTGCTCGATCATGGACTCGAGCATCTGCGTCGCCGTGATTACCGGGCGCCCGTAGTAGTTGGCGAGTTGGATGATCCTCTTCTGGGCGAGCGGGACCCGCTCGAACGGCAGCTCGACGCCCAAGTCACCACGAGCGACCATGACCGCATCCGTCTCGGCCATGATCTCCTCGATCATTTGGAGCGCCTGCACCTTCTCGATCTTGGCGACCACCAGTGCGCGCTTACCGACCCTGCTCTTGAGTTCCGTGACATCCTCAGGTCGGCGCACGAACGACAGCCCGATGTACTCGACCTCTTGTTCCAGAGCGAAGTCGAGGTCGGCGAGGTCTTTCTCCGTCAGGGACGGCGTCCTGAGGGCCACAGCCGGCAGATTGATCCCCTTCCTGCTCTTGAGCAGGCCCGCGCGGACCACCTGGAGCAATGCGCGATCCCCCTCGACACCCACGCACGTGAACTCGAGCAGTCCGTCGTCCATCAGGACCGTGTCACCCGGTCTCAGATCCTTGGCAAGTTCGGCGTACGTGGTCGGGATCTCGTCCGGGCGCGCGGAGTCCTCCGGGGCCATCACCACCGTGCTACCTACGACCAGGTCGAGCGGCTGCAGAAGCTCACCCACCCGGATCTTGGGGCCCGCCAGGTCCACGAGGACTGCGACAGGGCGGCCCGCTTCCTCTGCGGCCGCTCGCACCATCGCGATCGCGCTGAGGTGATCGGACCGAGCGCCATGAGACATGTTGACGCGTGCCATGTTCATGCCCCCGCGCACGAGCGCACCGATCGCTTCGGGGGATGAGGTCGCTGGACCCAGGGTGCAGACCACCTTGGTTCGAAGCATGTAACACCCGGATAAGGAAGGAGATTCCCGGCGACCGTCGGGTCCGAATTGTGGCTGCGACCGATGCCCTGGGCAACACCGCGGGGGTGGCGCCTCGAGCCCCGTTCGACTTCTATTCGGCGCCTTCCAATCGGGAGGTCGTGACTCTCTGAATTCAACCCATGTCGCACATCCACATCGGATCGCCTCAGGACGCCCGAACCCTCCAGGACGATCTAGCCTCCACACGCCGGCTGGCCCTGGACTGCGAGGCCGCCGGGTTCCATCGGTATTCCGATCGACTGTGCCTCCTTCAGCTCACCACCGAGGGCGCCACGTACGTCATCGATCCTCTGGGCTTCGATCCATCTGACCTCCTGCGCGGCCCGCTGGAGGACCCGGGCGTGGAAGTGGTCATGCACGGGGCGGACTTCGACCTGAGGCTCCTGCGTCGAGACTTAGGCATCGAGCTCCAGGGACTCTTCGACACGCAGATCGCTGCGCAACTTTTGGGAGTGGAATCGATCGGGCTCGCGGCCCTGCTCGGGTCCCGTCTGGACGTGTCCCTTTCGAAGAAGTATCAGAGGGCCGATTGGGCCGAACGGCCGCTCAACGATGCCATGCTCGAGTACGCTGCCGACGACACGAGGTACCTGATTCAGTTGGCCGACCTCCTCGCGCAGGACCTCGAGGCCGCGGGCCGGCAGCACTGGGCCCAGGAGGAGTGCCAGGCCCTCCAGCTCGCGGCCGGCAGCATCCCGACCGAACCCGCCGAGCCCGAAGACCCCGTGGTTCGCGTGAAGGGCGCCCGCAAGCTGTCGACCCATCAGGTCGCCGCGCTGCGCGTGGCCCTGGAATGGAGAGACGAGATCGCCAGGAAGCTGGACCGCGCCGCGTTTCGCGTCATTGGAAATGGACCTCTGATCGAGGCGGTGGCGACACGACCGCTAACAGTTCGCGAGCTGACCGAAATCAAGGGATTCCCGGCACGGTTGGCCAACGAGGAAGGCGCGGGGTTACTGGAGCGGTTCGACCGGATTGCGGCGTCGCCCGAGGAGGAGCTGCTCCCTTATCCGAAAGGGTCAGGCAGGGGTGCTGGACGCCCGCCGCCGGAAGTCGAGGCACTCGCCGATCGGCTCAAGTCGGTGCGCAACCGCAAGTCGGACGAGTTGGGCCTCCCCCGCGGAACGCTCTTGTCCAACGCCGTCGTGCTCGAGATCGCTCGCATAGCTCCGGGGAATCTGACCGACCTGTCTGCGATCGATGGAATGCGGCGCTGGAAGGCGGATACGGTCGGGGAGGAGTTCCTCGCAGTCATCCGCGGCGGGGCCTGACTGCTCCGCCGACCTCAGCGGCTCAGGCCGCCGACTCTTCCTTCTTCTTGCAGTCGATGCAGTACCGGGCGTGGGGCAAGGCGTCCAGCCGTTCGAAGCCCACATCCGAGCCGCACGTATGGCACTGCCCGAACTTCTTCGGTGCGTTGTACATGCGACGAAGCGCCTCTTCCAGCCGGTACAGGTAGCGGCCTTCTTTCGTGGCGAAGATCGCGGCCTTCTCGCGTTCCATCGCCTCGGTGCCCTGGTCCGCCATGTGGTCAGTGTAGGCGGCGAGGTCGGAGTCGCCCGACTCTCGATTGGCCTTCGTCATTTCGTCGAAAAGCCCTAGCGCCTTGAGGGCCCGCTCGCGCTCGTCGAGAAGTCGCTTCTCGAGATGATTGAGCTGCTTCTTGGTCAACGCCATGCGTGCCCCTCGTGGCTAGGCCGGTCCTGAGCGGGCCAAAAGCTAATCACGCCCCCCCAGAGCGTAAACGGCGAGGACGGGATGGATCCCCGAAGGGGCGGCGCGTGGGATCCGACCCGTGGAGCGTGGGTACTTCGCAGCCCAACGTCCCCCTCCCGAAACGCGCCCAGCAAGTCACATGAACAACGAAACCATCCGTTGCCGTCGCTGCGAGAAGGACGCTGAACCCCTTGGGAAAGCCCCGTTCCGCAACGAGCTGGGGGGACGCATCCTCGGAGAGATCTGCGCTCAGTGCTGGAAGGAGTGGCTCCAACACCAGACACTGCTGATCAACCATTACGGTCTCGATCCCCGAGACGCTGCGGCCAAGAACTTCCTCTACGAGCAGATCGAGCAAATGCTCTTCGAAGGCGACGGCGGCAAGGAGATCGACACCTCGCAGCAGGGGTCGATCGAATGGGGGGCCGGCGGGGACAAGGCCCCCGCCGGCGACAGCGACTAGCGGACTCGGCTCCTAAGCGCTCAGCACCTCGGTCGCCTGCTCCAGGGCGAACTCCAGCTCTTCCTGCGTGATCGTGAGCGGCGGCGCGAAGCGGATCACCTGATGGTGTGTTTCCTTCGCGAGGACGCCCTTCTCATCCAACGCCTCGCAGAAGGGCCGCGCGGGCCCGCTGCTGTCCTTGATCACGACGCCGATCATGAGGCCCTTGCCGCGAACCTCCTGTACGTGCGGCGAGTCTATTTCCCGCAGCTTCTGCATGAACCAGGCACCGAGCTCCGCGGAACGCTCCGACAACTTCTCGTCGAGAACCACCCGTAGTGATGCGCGTCCGATCGCCGCACCCAGCGGATTGCCGCCGAACGTCGATCCGTGGTCACCGGGCCGAAAGACGCCCATGAACTCCTCATCGGCGATCGCTGCCGACACCGGATAGAGGCCGCCACCTAAGGCCTTTCCGACAATGAGGACGTCCGGCCGGACCGATTCCCAGTCGCAGCAGAAGAGGCGGCCGGTACGGCCGAGTCCTGTCTGAATCTCGTCGGCCATGAGCGCCACCTTGTGCTGCGTGCAGAGCTCGCGCGCGCGCTTGATGAAGCCTTCCGGCGGAACGACCACGCCGCCCTCGCCCTGCAACGGCTCGAAGAGGAAGCCCACCGTGTTCTTGGTGATCGCCGCCTCGAGAGCTTTCGCGTCGCCGTACGGGATCACCTTGAAGCCCGGAGTAAACGGGCCGAAGCCGTCTTTGTACTGCTCCTCGGTGGAGAAACCGACGATGGTCGTCGTGCGGCCGTGGAAGTTGTTCTCGCAGACGATGATCTCTGCCTGTCCCGGCGCCACACCCTTCACCTCGTAGCCCCACTTACGGATCATCTTGATCGCAGTCTCGACAGCCTCTGCCCCAGTGTTCATGGGGAGCGCACGCTCGAAGCCCGTGGCCTCGCAAAGCTCCTTGAGGAACGGCCCCATCTGGTCGTTGTGGAAGGCACGGGAGGTCAGTGTCAGCGCGTCGAGCTGTGCCTTGGCGGCCGCGACGATGGCCGGATGGCGATGTCCTTGATTCAGCGCGGAATAGCCGCTGAGCATGTCCATGTAGCGCTTACCGTCGACGTCCCACACCCAGACGCCTTCGCCTCGCTCCAGCACGACCGGCAGCGGATGATAATTGTGCGCACTGTACTGATCGACCTCCGCGAGCAGCGCGTCGGTCTTCGAGGCGGTAGCAGGTGTCATCGGACTCTCGGATGAATGTTTATGCAGTTAGCGCTAATTATAATGCCGCCGCGCGTGGGGGCCAACCTTTCCCTACGACGCCGTTTGCCTTCCCGCAGCCAAGCGGAGACCGACCGTGACGACCGCGACACCGATCGCGGTCCAAGAGAACACCATGTACGTCCAGCCTTCCCGCACCGGATCGGCGAGGTTCCAGCCTGAGAGGTAGATGATCCAGGCGCCGACGATGAACCAAGCCCCCAGAGCCAGCTGCGCGCCGATGCGGCCCCATCTGAGATCGGCGGAGGGGCGAAACGCCTCCATCAGGCCAACAGCTGCCGTTGCGAAGAAGACCAGAGCCAGAATCGCGTGAACGAGCCCTTCAACTCCTCCATGGCTCGAATGGCCCCAAAACAGGAAGCCACCGTTCGCTATCGCCGCGGCGTAGGCGGCGAAGGTCCATCCCGGAGGGAGTCGCCCCCGAAGCGCGAGCAAGTCGACGACCCCGGTGAGCCCGACCGCAGCGTACATCGTGACGTGCTCCCAGCTCGTCATCACGTCCTGGGGATACCAACCTTCGCCGGGGATCTCGGTGATCACACCGACGAAGGCGAACACGACCTTCACGGCCGGGAAGTACACGTTCGATTCCAACGACCGTGAGGTCGCGAGCTCGCCTGCTCCCCGAATCGTCTGCAGCGCCCAGTAGAGCGCCCATACGATGAACATGCTTCCGGGCAACACGTGGCCTATGAACGTCGCAGAAACCGCGTCCGCGTGGGTCATTTCCAAAAGTCAGCCCCCAGAGTAGATGAGCTCGGTTACGACCTCTCCAACCATCTCCAGCGTCGCCGCGCTCAAACGGTCGGGTGTGTCCTCGGGCGTATGCCAATACCGATTGCCAGGACCGTACACGAAGTCGATGAGGTTGGCCGTGGGGAGCCCGGCGTCAATGAGCGGCATGTGGTCGTCCACAATGCGGTCTCCGACTCTGTTCGGGAAGTAGTCCTGGTACCCGAGGCGCTCGGCGGCCCGCCACACCTTCTGCACCACCACCGACGCGGCCTGAGCAGAGTACTCCTCCACGAGGAAGTTGGGCTCCGCATCACCGACCATGTCGAGCAGCAGGCCGTAGACAGGGCGCGTCGGAAGATCGTCGAGTCTGGAGGCGTACCTCTGGGCCCCGAGGAACATGTCCTCGACACCCGGCCCATAGTCCTCACCATCGACGAAGAGGAGGTCCACTCCCATCGGAGGCGCTGCCCCGGCAAAGAGTCCGGCGAGCTCGAGTAGGACCGCCGTACCGGACGCGCCGTCATTGGCACCAGGGACCGGAATCGACTGCCGCTCGATCTCCGCTGCCTGATCGGACCGCGGGCGCGTATCCCAATGCGCGAGCAGAAGGATTCTTCTCGTCGCTTCCGGACGGAACCGAGCAGTGACGTTGAAAAGCCTCAGCGAGTCCCCGGAGGCCGTTACATGGGAAAAGGTATCGACGGCCACTTCAGGACTGAGCTCCCGCAGCCGCGCCACCATCCAGTCCAGCTGCAGCTGGTGACCTTCCGTGCCCGGGACGCGAGGGCCGAACGCGACCTGGGTCCGCACCAGTTCGAGGGCTGCCGCTCCATCGAACCGAGGACGGCCCGGTGTGGGACCCACCGGCACCTGCGTTTCCTGGCAGGCTCCGATGAGAAGCACGATGGTGACGAATCCGAAACGCATCAGGCGAATCTAACTACCGAGCTCCTCAAGCATGCGCTGGGCATCCTTCTGCAGCATCGGGTCCGAGGGATGCACCGCCTTCATTTGGGTCACCCGCGCGTACGCCTCGAGTGCCTCATCGTCGCGACCGCGCTTACGGTAGAGTTCCGCTAGGTCGTACTGGAACAGAACAGAGTCCGGCCAGTCAGCTGCAGCCGCCTGCAGGTGCAGCTCGGCACCCTCCCAACTGCTTTGGCGCAGCGCGTCGGTCCTGACGAAGGTCCGCCCTACGAACCGCTGGAACCGCGACAGGCTCATGATTTCGAAGAAGACCTTTCCCAGAAGGTTGTGCGCGCCGCCGTGGTCGGGCTCGACCGCGAGAATCGTCAGGGCGTCCTCGTAGGCTCGCTGCGCCAGCTCGGCCCCGTACTCGGCCGCGGCGTTGAGCGCGCGTCGCCCGGTGACCGCTCCCCGCCAATAGCGTCCTTCGATGCCGTCAGGTCGTACCTCGACCGCACGGTCGCCGAAGCCGATGCCGGTATCCAGCCAGGAGTTCTGGTCGCGCCAGCCTTCAGCCGCGACGCCGAGGATCACGGTCGAGCGTACCACCCTCCACAGCGCCTCGTAGTCGTCGGGATCGTCGCCGAGATGCGTCCGGAGCAGTTCGAATGCCTCCTCGGGTTGCCCCCCGAAGTACAGCGCGTCGGCACGCTCGATCGGCCCCATATCCCATGGCACCCACCCAGGTGCCTGAGCGTCGCAAGGGATCGCGACGAAGAGGAGGCTCGCGACGGAGAGGAGGACTCGGGGGCGCATCGGGGACGTTCGTCGATCCGGAGTCGGAGGTGGACAGGAAAGAAAGGAAAGGGGTGGCGCGCGCGCCACCCCGACCTTCTCAACCTCTACGATCCGCGCACCCGTGGGTTCCCGCGGCCTAGGAGCCCGTGGAAGGAATACAGCGGCCTGTTCGATGACCTATCCGCATTCGGAGTACCCGCATACGTGGCACTTCTTGCATCCCTCTTCGAACGCCAGGTGGCCGGTACCGCACTCCGGGCATGTGCCCATATCGAAGGATTCGCCGCCCGTGAAGGTGGGAGCGGCCTGCGCCTGAACACTCCCGGTCGGAGTGCCCACCGTGAGCGGTAGCGCCTCTTGAATGCCCTCCTTCTCCTCCAGGTAGTGCTCGATCGCCTGACCCACCGCGTCCGGCACGGAGAGGACCTTATTGGGCCCGAGCCCTACGGCGCGGTCGCAGGAGATGCCCCGCACTTGTTCCTTGACCTGGGTGATCGGGATGCCGGAACGGAGCGCGAGTGACATCAGGCGCCCCATGGCCTCGGCGTCCGCCATTGCGGCACCGCCGGCCTTCCCGAGCGTGCAGAAGACCTCGAACGGCCGCCCGCGCTCGTCCTCGTTGATCGTGACGTAGAGATCACCGAGCGGCGAGTTCATCTTCATGGTGTAGCCGCGTAACGCAGCAGGGCGCTGTCGCTTGTGTCGAGCCGCCCCCGCCACCACATCCCGCTCGGCGAGCTCCCCTTTCAAGTGATCGACTTCCAGCCGGAGGTTATGCGCTTCCTCTCGTGCATCGGCAAGATGGTGCTCCAGCTCGGACACCTCGGCAGCGACGTGCGCCACGGTGTCTCCGCCTTGTGCGGTCTTGCCCGTTGAGAGCACCTGGCCTTCACGCGATCCGTCTCGGTACACCGTGACGCCCTTGCAACCGAGGCTGAAGGCTAGGTCGTAGATCTCACGGACATCCTCTTCAGTCGCCTCGCGCGGGAAGTTCGTGGTCTTGCTGATGGCGCTGTCCGTATGCTCCTGAAAGGCTGCTTGCATGCGGACGTGCCACTCCGGCGTGATGTCGTGCGCCGTCCGGAACGTGCGCTGCACCTCTTCGGGCACTTCCTCGAAATGGATGTGGCCTTCGTTGGCGATGTTCTCCATGAGCTCGTCGGAGTACCAGCCGCCGGCCTTCGCGAGGCGCACGAAGTCCGGGTTCACATCAGGCATCAGCGCGCCCGCCTGGTTCCGCATGAACGCCACGGCGAAGAGCGGTTCGATTCCACCCGAGCAGCCTGCGAAGATGGAGATCGTGCCGGTCGGTGCTACGGTGGTAAGGTTACAGTTGCGAAGCTTCCGCATCGGACGAATCCGCTCTCCGTTGGCCCGCTTGGCTGCCTTGCCCTTGGGACCCCAGATCGACTGCTCCCACGCCGGGAAGACGCCACGCGTCTCAGCGAGGCGCACCGACTCTACGCGCGACTGTTCGTTCACGAACTCCATCACGCGACGGCCAAGATCCACACCCTCCTGGGAATCGTAGGCGATGCCGAGTCGCACGAGCATGTCGGCCCACCCCATCACGCCCAAACCGATGCGGCGAATGTTCTGCGCCAGGTCATGGATCTCGGGCAGCGGGTAGACGTTCGCGTCGATCACGTTGTCGAGGAAATGAGTCGAAAGGTGGACGACCGTCGCCAGCGCGTCCCAGTCGACTCCCTCGTCGGCATCCCCCGGACGCGCATCGGGCTTCACGAACTGCCCGAGATTCACGCTCCCGAGATTGCACACGTCGTAGGGGAGCAGCGGCTGCTCACCGCACGGATTCGTCGCCTCGTACGAGCCGAGCGCCGGAACGGGGTTGAACTCGTTCGCTCGGTCGACGAAGAACGTCCCGGGCTCGCCCGTGAGCCAGGCGCCGTGGACGATCATCTGGAAGATTTCGCGCGCGTCGTCCTGTCCAGCGACGTCTCCGGTCTTCGGATTCACTAGGTCGTACTTCGCCCCGGCGGACACGGCTTCCATGAAGGCGTCGGTGATCGCCACGGAGATGTTGAAGTTGGTGATCTGCGTTGTGTCGTTCTTACACATGATGAACCGGCGGATGTCGGGATGGTCGACCCGCAGGATTCCCATGTTCGCGCCGCGCCGCGTCCCGCCCTGCTTCACAACGTCGGTGCTCGCGTCGTACAGCTTCATGAAAGAGACGGGCCCCGAAGCGACGCCCATCGTCGAGCGCACCGTCTCCCCCTCCGAACGAAGACGGGAAAAACTGAATCCGGTCCCGCCCCCTGACTGGTGTACGAGGGCCATCGACTTGAGCGTGTCGTAGATGCCGCTCTGACCGTTCGAGAGTGCGTCGTCCACGGGGAGCACGAAACACGCGGACAGCTGGCCGAGCGGCCGGCCGGCGTTCATGAGCGTCGGCGAGTTCGGTTCGAATTTGCCGTTGATCATCAAGTCGTAGAACTGACGAGCCACCTCGTCCACCGCGGCCGCAGAGGCGCCATAGCCTGCATCGACCTCCGCGATGGTGCGTGCCACGCGCCAGAACATGACCTCGGGCTCCTCCGTGGGATCGCCCTCGGCGTCCTTCTTCAGGTACCGGCGGGCCAAGACCAAGCGCGCATTCTCTGTGAGCTCCGCTTTGGGCAGATCCTCGGGAAGGACGTCATCGAAGATCTGGGACTCACTGCGGGGGCGGGGCTCATGAACGCGCGTCATTATCCGGCCGGCTCCTTTGTGGAGTGTGGGTGGAGAACAGTGTGGTATAGAGGTGGAAAAGCGGCGGGAGCCAGCCCCCGCCGCCGACAAGCCGTGGAAAAACCCTCAGGCCGACTACCAGATGTTGGGCATGGGCATATTAGGGACCCCATATCCGGGGGTCAAGCTCGTCACGAAACAGCCCGTTCTTGGGCTCCGGATTCCGGACGAACCACCCCGACTTTCGGTCTATTTTCGGTGTTCGGGGCTCCGCCCGCAAGGTCCGTCTCACGGGTCTGGCGGCCCTCGGGGATCACCTGTAGGATGTGGCTCGGCTTTCGCTCACCGTCGGACTAGGGAGCGGAGACTGCCAGGCAGGCGCGTACACATTGGGTATGACAGTCGACTGGCTGGGGAGGTGATTCCCGACACCAGCCTCAGCATTCTCCCCATTGTCCGGGAACCCGCCTTTTCGGAATCCTAAGGACACGTCGTTAGTGGCGTGCGATCCCCGCACTGTGGAGGCCCGATGTTTCGATCGGTCTTGGTTCCCTTGGATGGATCTCCGTTCAGCGAGCAGGCTCTGCCGCTGGCTCAGATGGTCGGCCGGGTCTCCGGCACGAAGCTCCACCTCGGCCATGTTCACGACGGGGATGGACGAGATCAGAAGGAGAGCTACCTCGAGAAGCTCGTGGAGAGCCTGAAGGAAGCGGGCGTCGATGCGGACCAAACGCTGATGACAGGCAAGGTGACCAAGGCCATTGAGGACTGGGCGACGAGGGTCAAGCCCGACCTGATCCTCATGGCGACCCACGGACGTTCGGGCGTCGAGCGTCTGCGTCTCGGTAGCGTGGCGGAGGTCCTGGTCTCGCGCGGTCTCGCGCCCATGCTGCTGCTGCACGCCAGCGCCGACGGCGAATCGCCTGCCCCGGGCAAGTTCAACCATGTGGTCGTAGCGCTGGACCAGTCGTCCTTCGCTCAGTCCATCCTGGAGCCGCTCGCGAGCTTGGGTAAGGCGGCCGGGGTCTCGGCGTACACTCTGGTCCACGTCGCCGAGAACAAGGGCGCTGGGCGGGCGGGCTGGACTCCTCTGGCTGCCGTGCAGGCTCGTGCCCTCGAGAACCTGGATCCCATCCGTGCCCGCCTTCAGGAACCCGACGTGAGCGTGGACGTGCAGGTCGTGATGTCCGCGGATCCGAGCGCGGGAATCCTCGGCGTTGCCGAGAAGGTCGGTGCCGATATCATCGCGATGACCACGCACGGCATGACCGGCGTTCGGCCGACCCTGCTTGGGAGCGTCGCCAGCAAAGTTCTACACGACTGGCATGGGCCGCTGCTGATTCACCGACCATCGTGAGCCCGAGCTAGAACGGCAGCCCGACCCTCACATAGACGCTCGCGCCCTCCCCTTCGATCAGGGGAAGCGCGATGCCCGTGCGCACGAGAAAGGGCGCGTCATACCGGCCAAGGAGCTGGGCCGAGAGCTCGGCCCCGATGGAGACAAGGGGGTCCCTCCTCGGGTTGGGCTCCCATGCGTTGCCCACATCCGTGAAGAGGGATCCGACGAGGCGATCGAAGTGCAGGGGCCACGCTCCAACGCCGCGGTTGATCAAAGCGATGGGAAATCTGTATTCCGCCGTCGCCGCCCAGGCCCAGCGTCCAAACCGGCTACCACGTTCGTAACCGCGAACTGGAAGCGGCACGAAGCTTCCCCCGAAGAGCGTGAAGCCGCTCACGTCCTCGGGAGTCCCCGACGCTCCCCCGACCCCGAAACGCCCCAGGCGCCCCTGCGGACCGAACGCGGCCCCTCCTCCGCCCTGAAGTGCCAGCACGTGCGTCGCGTGACCCGCGCGCCATAAGGGGACGTAGCCTCTGAGCCTTCCGAACAGCTCGTCGAAGGAGAAGTCGAGGCCCGTGACGCCGCGCTCTGCCCCGGGAACCTCGAGGTGAATCCGCCTCCTCCCCTGCAGGAACGCAACAAGCCCCCGCGTCCCACCCGTTTGAAACGAGTGTCCTCTCGCGCTGGAGTAGTTGAGGGACACGCTGAGGTCCGCGAAGCGGGGGGCCTGCGGGACACCCGCGTCGAGGGGCACACCACGGAGGTTGTTGTCCAACTGCTGGCGGGCAGACCAGGCGAGGGAGCCACCGAACGTCACGGCGAGGTCCCGACGCCAGCGAGCCGAGAGGAACGTCACCGAGGCGCCTATGCCGCGTTCTCGCTCGACGACGTAGAACGTATCGGGTGCGGCGCCGACCAGGAGCCGGCCGGCCGAACTCCATGACTGACCCGCCTGCACGGCGAGGATGGGATTGCCGAGCCCCCGGTAGGCGTAGGAAAAGCCCCCCTCGGCCTTCCCTCCGCTCGTGAAGACACGTGCGTAGGCGCTGTATTCGTGACGGCCTACGAGGTCGACAGACCCCGTCTCCGCACCCAGCCCGAAGCCGAAGATTTCTCTCCGCCGCAGGTCCAGCCCCCCCGATTGCACCGCCGGCGCGACGACCGGCTCGCGGTAGAGAGGCTCCCAGTACCGGGGGAGGAGCGTGGGCAGAGACGAATAGCCCTCGACGTCGCCTCCCGACTCGGACACGAACGTCCTCTCACCGGCAGGCGGGGCGAAGCGCTCCGAGGGCGGCGGTGCGGTCAACGCGGCAGCGGGCGCGAACGGCACTCGCTCCACTTCCCACCCGTCTACATGATATCCGCTGAAGTACACCCATCGTCCTTCCGGATCGATCGACGCATAGACCGCACCGGTCCGCAGGTTGGTGAGAAGACGCGGGGCGCCTGTGCGTCCCGTCGACGGGTCGACGTCGACGCCCATCACGTTCGCAATGCCTGTGCGATCCGACGTCCAGATGAGCCAACGACCATCGGGGCTCCATGACGGCGCGAGGTCGAGCGCCCGGTCCCTGGTCACTTCTCGGGGCGCAACCCCGCCCGATACGTCGAGCAGAAGGACGTCGTGGTAGCCACCGGACACCCAGCGCGACGCAGCGATCCACCGACCGTTCGGCGACACAGCCGGGAACGCCCAATGGACGTCGGGTACCGGCGCGACGAGCACCGTGACATCGCCCGTGTTCAGGTCGACCCGGACGAGGCCGTTCGTGCCCCCGCCCTGCTGCACCGCGACGGCCCACGCCCCATCGGGCGAGACCCCCGGCTGGCTCAAGCGCGCTTCCCTCGTCAGGCGCTCGGACCCGCCGTCGGCGTCAATGACGTACAGATCGCCATACACGGTGTATGGGTCCGTATTCTCCTGCTGCGACACCAGCAGGCGTCCTCCGGGCATCCAGCCGAACGTCGCCAGGCCGTTGGTGCGGGCGAGCTGCCGACTCCTATTCCCGTCCGGATCACTGCGCCTGAGCTGCGTATCCGACCAGCCGTCGGCCATCGTGTAGGCCAGGGTCGTCCCGTCGGGCGAAACCGTAGGGTGGAGCGCCCATCTGGCTCCTCGTGTCAGCCGCTCAGGCTCTGTGATCGGCCCTTGGACGGATAGCTGGCGATCCAGGTCCTCGTACCGTCGCGTCAGCTCCTCCTCCCACGTTTCCCATGCATCCGAGAACGACACGCCGAAGGCCGAACGGCCCGCAGCGTCGATGCGGTACGGCACCCACTGCCCCCCGACTGCCTCCACGAAGGCGCTCATGCGGTCCTCCCCGTAGCGCTCCACGAGGTGATCGAAGAAGAGCGAGCCGTACAGGTACGGACGGTTTCCGCCGGGCCAGAGCGGGGAGCGACCGGAGGCTTGGCCGATGCCCTCGAACCGGCCTTCCAAGACGGCGGTGCGGAGCTGCATCTCGTGGAACGTTCCTTTCACGCGACCTGCGGACGTAAGGCGGGATTCGTACCACGTCGCCAGGCCCTCGATGACCCAGCCCGGCGTCGCCAGCTCGGGAAACAAGGGCCACTGGGTGGGGGCGCGCCCGAAGACTGCCCGGCCGACCTTGCCGAGTGCGGTTCCTGTGTGATCGAGGTGCGCGATGTGGGCCAATTCATGCGTGATCACCAGCTCGAGCCAGTCGTCGTAGTAGCCGAGTTGGAAGCCGTCTGTCGGTGGAGCTGCGAACACGGTGATCCGCCTGGACGGCTTCACGAGAGCGAAACCGTTCGAGAGATCCGAGTTGTCGGTGACCAGAAGGTCGATCCGGCCCCCTCCGGGCTCGAGGAGCACCTCGGAGAGCCCGGCGTACGCGACCTCGGCCCGGCCGGCGGCCCGCCGCCCCAGAGACTCGAGGTGCGCAGGAAAGGTCACGCGAAAATGCTCGGTAGTGAGCGTTCTCCAGTCTTCATCAGGGGCCTGACCCGACAGAGGCCACGCCGCTAGCGCCCCCGCGGCTCCGCAGACGGTCAGCCGGCCGAGCCAGAGCTTGATAAGGCGTGAGACGCTCGCCACCCTTACGCTCCCTTCGACATTGGCGAACATGTCCTCTGACCCCAGCATCTGGTACCGCGTGGGCTACGCGCTCGAACAAGCGCGCGGCCGAGCTCCCTCGTCTGACGACGAGCCGCGGAAGCCGAAGGCGAAGGCGAGGTCACCACGACGGGACGCTGCACCGCTCGGGTGGCCGAGCACAGACGCTCTCATCGCCTCTGGGGTCGCGGCCTTGGCGGGTCGACTTCTCGATACTTGGCGCCCTGCGCGGAAGGTGACGTTCACCAGGCTGCTCCGTGCGGGCGCGGCGGGCGCCGCGGCGGCCCTCCTGCTCGACCTGGTGAAGCCCTTGCTGGCCGGCCGTGCGGAGCTGCCCGCGCTCGATCGTGACGCAGGGACGCGTCTCCTCGTCGGCGCTGGGCAAGGACTGCTCTATGGCACGGTGGTCGAGCCACGAGTGCCGGGGCCACCGCTGCTCAAGGGCGCGGTCTTCGCTCTCGCGGAGTATCTGGCGGATCCGGCGGGGGGACTGTCCCACATTCTCGGCGTACACCTCCCGCATTCGCGCCTGCCGGTGGTCTCGGACCTGCTCGAAGATCTCGAACCTCACGATCGAGAGGTCCTCGAGCACCTGGCCTTCGGCGTGACCCTCGCGGTTCTGTGCGGGGCTGCGCCGTCGCGAAACGGATCAACCGACTTCGACCCGGACGACTGACCGCGGCGTGCCCCTGAGGCCGCACGCCTCATGGCTTCGTCTCGCCCACGACACGCGCCACCACCCCTCCGACCTCCTCCAGATGGCGGAGCGCAGCCTCAGGGTCCAGGCCGAGGCGACCCATCACCAACGCGGTCTTCACGTGTCCGCCAGCGCGCTCCAAGAGCTCAGAAGCCGACGCACGGTCAATCGCCAGCATCTCTTCCAGCATGCGTTCACCCCGATCGCGCAGCTTGTCGCATGTTACCTGTAGGTCCACCATGAGATTGCCATAGACCTTGCCCATCCGCACCATCGCTCCAGTGGTGATCGTATTCAGCACCAGCTTCGTCGCAGTCCCGGCCTTCATGCGTGTCGAGCCCGTAATGACCTCCGGGCCAACGAGGGGTGCGATCACGACATCGTGCGCATCGAGCAATGCCTCCGTCGGGTGCGTGCACAACAAGAAGCCCGTACGCGCACCTAGCTCCTTGGCACGCTGGAGCGCGCCGTGAACGAAAGGCGTGGTCCCCGAGGTGGCGATGCCGAGGACGAAATCCTTCGGCCCGATCTCGATGCGATCCATCTCGGCCGCGCCATCCTCTGGAGCGTCCTCCGCGCCCTCCTGTGAACGCACCAGCGCATCATATCCGCCGGCGATGACGCCGCGCACCATCTCGGGGTCCGTCCCGTATGTCGGTGGCATCTCGGCAGCGTCGAGGACGCCGAGCCTGCCCGATGTCCCGGCGCCCACATAGACGAGGCGTCCACCGGCCCGGAACGCCGCCTCCGCCAGTTCGAGCGCGGCGGCGATCGACTGGCGCTCCTGGCCGACGGCCTCCGCCACACCGCGATCCTCGGCGTTGATGAGGTCGACGATCCCCAAGGGATCGAGCTCATCGATCCGCTGGGAGTTCGGATTGCGCTGTTCGGTGAGGCGGCGGTCGCGCATCGACGCTTGTGAGTCGGAGAAGGTAGGCTGATCTTGAGCGGCGCTCGAAGCTACGCGGCCGCGCACGGCGGCACGAGTGCGATGGCGCCTGGCTAAACCTACCCGGTACACCATGCAACGAGATCCCCGGAAGCGGCTGCGACGCCTCCTCGTCGGCGTTCTCCTTCCGGTAGCCTGGGCGTGCGGCGGCTCCACCTTCCCGGATGGTTGGGCGTATCCCGAGACGGACCGGCCGGTCACCGCCGCCCGGGGCATGGTGGTGACTACGGACGTCCTGGCCAGCCAGGTGGGGCTGGACGTCCTGCAGGCTGGCGGCAACGCCGTAGACGCGGCCGTGGCAGTTCAGTTCGCCCTGGCCGTCGTGAATCCCGAAGCCGGCAACATCGGCGGGGGGGGATTCATGGTGCTCCGCTGGTCCGATGGCACGACGGCAGCGCTCGACTTTCGCGAAGCGGCGCCCTTTGCCGCGACCCGGGACATGTACCTCGACGAGGCCGGGGAAGTAACCGACGCCTCCGTAGTGGGACACCTAGCGAGCGGCGTCCCGGGATCGATTGCGGGCATGTGGGCCGCGCACCGCCAGTATGGCACACTCGACTGGGCGGACCTGCTCGCGCCGGCGATCGAGTTTGCGGAGGGGTTCGAGGTGTCACCCCGTTTCCTGGGCTCGATGGAAGAGGGGATGGTCCGCGCCCTTTCCCGATTCCCCGCGTCCGCCGCGCAGTTCCTGCCGAGAGACGGACAGCCGCCGCTCGAAGGCGACACGCTGCGCCAACCGGACCTGGTGCGGACGCTGCGCCGCGTCCAGGACCTCGGACCCGACGGCTTCTACCGCGGTGAGACGGCGGACCTGATTGTCGCCGAGATGGAGCGAGGCGGCGGAATCATCACGCACCAGGACCTCGCGGCCTACGAGGCGATCTGGCGCGACCCGATCTCGTTCACCTACCGCGGCCACACGCTCATTTCGATGCCTCCCTCCTCCTCGGGCGGCGCGACGATGGCGGAGATCGCCAACATCTTGGAGCGCTACGACGTGTCCGAGATGGGATGGCACACACCGGAGTCGATTCACCTGTACGTCGAGGCGTTCAAGCGAGCCTACGCCGACCGGAACCACTACCTAGCCGACACGGACTTCGTCGACGTGCCGCTCGAACGGATGACGTCACCCGAGTATGCGGCTGAGCGCGCCCGAACCATCTCACGGACGGCGGCGACCCCTTCGCTCGACATCGGACCCGGCATGGAATCGGCGCCTCCGGAGGGGCAAAACACGACACATTTCTCCATCGTCGACGAACAGGGCAACGCGGTAGCCGTGACCACCACCTTGAATTCCTGGTACGGCAGCAAGGTGACCGTGGCCGGGGCCGGCTTCGTCTTGAACAACGAGATGGACGATTTTTCCGCCCGGCCGGGCACGGCGAATCAGTACGGGCTCGTGCAAGGCGAGCGGAACGCGGTTGAGCCAGGCAAGCGCATGCTTTCTGCCATGACGCCGACGATCGTTCTTTCTCCGGACGGCTCCCTCCGCATGGTGACCGGTACACCCGGCGGCGGGACGATCATTACCACGGTATTCCAGTCCATCTCCAACGTACTCGACTACGGCATGAACGCCGCGCAGGCGGTCAACGCCCCGCGCGTGCACCACCAACACCTCCCGGATCAGATCTTCTACGAGCGTGGAGGCCTCGACGCCGCAACGGTTCGCGCACTGGAGTCTCTCGGGCACACGGTGGAGGAGCGAGGCGGAATGTCCGGAGACGTAGAACTGATCCTGCTCGAAGACGGCCTACTGACCGCCTGGTCGGACCCCCGTAGGGGCGGACGGGCCCTGGGCTACTGACCCGCAGAGGTGCATCGATGTCAGAAGAAATGAAGTGCTGCCTCGCCGTCGCAATGCTCACGCTTGCTGTGGGTGCCGCACCCGCTTCGGGCCAGTGGACCGCGACGGTCCGGGTGGAAGAACCCGCAGGCATCAGGCGCACCGCGTTCCCTGCGCGCCTGACCACGGAGATCCCTGAGGCCCGCCTCCAGTACGTGAGCCAGCTGCGCCTCACGGACGGGGCCAACGAGGTCCCCTCGCAAGGCACAGTGTGGTCCACGTGGCCCGACGGGTCGATCCGGCGCCTCGACATCGATTTCAACGTCTCCATCGACCCGTTCGGGGAGCGTGCCCTGGAGCTGCACTACGGACCGGACGTGGCCGCGAGCGTACCGGGCGGCCGCAGCTTCATGGCGATGGAGGACGACCGGGGCATCGCAGTGGGCAGGGTCAGACTGAACCGGGTGGGTTCGCCGCTGCTTGCATCGGTTGCCTATCGCGAGGAGCTGATCTTTCCCGGCAGGAACGGCATCTCCATCGTCGAGCGCACAGGAATTCGGCGCGACCCCCGTGAGATCACATGGGAGCCCGTCCAAGTCCTCAAGAACGGGCCCCTTACGGTCCTGGTGAGGTACGAGGGGCGCCTCGGGCTAAGCGGGCGCAGCAGCGCGGACATCACGCTCGACGTGGAGATGCCCAACAGCAAGTCCTGGCTGAAGATCTCCGCGACAGTCTCCGATCCGGACGAACGGGTGGGCGACGTCGCCATCGAGACGCCGCTGCGCATGGGCGCATTTCCGTGGACCTGGGACTTCGCGACACCGAATGCGAGCTACGGCGCGTTCCGCGATCCCACCGGCTCGGCGATCTTCACGCGCACCCTCGACGCAGCGGGCGCCGGATCCTGGCAGATTCTCTCCGGAGCCGCGGGAGCCGAACGGCCCTATGAAGAGAGTGAGCCCGGAAGCTCCGGAACCTGGCCGACGTGGGCTCATTTCATCGGCCCGGATGAAGCCGTGGCATACGCGGTGGAGACCGGACCAGGCACCGCTGGCCGGATCACCATGTGGCTCACCGGGACGGGCCAGACCACGGTGAGCTTCCGGTCCACCGAGCCAGAAACCGAGCACGCGCTCACCGTTTATCAACACTACGTAGGAACCCCGCTCCCCATAGGGGCCGCAACCAGCCCGGCCTCGATCCTCAACCCGCTCCGCGTGAGTCTGGAGCAATAGCTCGACCCATGCGTGAACTTCGGTCGATCCTCCCGTACTACCGCCCGTACAAGCGGGGGCTGATCGCGGGGCTCGTGTGCGTCTTTTTCGCCAACGTCTTCCAGATCGCGGCGCCCTACCTCATGAAGCTGGCGATCGACGGCGTCGATGATCCCGGCGTGACCGCGGGTCGCATAGCTTGGCTCGGCGGGCTGATCGTGGCCGCCGCGATCGTGGGTGGCGTGTTCCGTTACGGGATGCGTGAGCTGATAAACGGCATTAGCCGGCGCATCGAGACCGACTTGCGAGACGACTTCTTCCGCCACCTCCTCCGGTTGGATGCGACGTTCCACGGCGCCACGCGAACGGGTGACTTAATGAGCCGGGCCACGAACGACACGTCCGCTGTCCGTATGGCTGCCGGCCCCGCCGTGATGTACACGGTCAACACGGCGCTGAGCTTCATATTCGCCTTGTCGCTCATGATCTGGATCAGTCCGAGACTCACGTTGTTCGCGATGATGCCCATGGTGCTCCTCCCGGTGATCGTGCTCGGCTTCGGCGGGATCATCCACAGGCGCTTCGAGGACATTCAGGAACAGTTCTCGTCGCTATCGACGTTCGTACAGGAGAATCTCACCGGTGTGCGCATTGTACGCGCATACACGCAGGAGCGGGAGCAAGCGCAGCAATTCGATGCGCACAACGAGGAGTACCGCTCCAAGAACATGCGCCTGGTACTGACGGCCGGAGCCTTCCATCCGCTACTGGGGCTCATCTCGGGCATCGCGCTGGTGCTCGTGACCTGGCTCGGCGGCGCCGAGGTGATCGCCGGACGGATCACACTGGGAGACTTCGTGGCGTTCGGATTCTACCTGGTGTTGTTGATCTGGCCGATGATTGCATTGGGGTGGGTCGTGAACCTCTACCAGCGCGGTGCGGCGTCGATGGGGCGCATCAACAAGATCATGCGCGCCCGGCCCGCCCTGGCGATGCCGAGTCGCGGAGCGTCGCTCGAGGGCATCGAGGGCCACATAGAGTTCCGCGAGGTCTCGTTTACCTACCCGGGCACGCAGCGGCCCGTGTTGCGGAGCGCCTCGTTCACCGTAGAGCCCGGGCAAACGGTGGCCGTGGTCGGTCCGACG
>JAOTVA010000172.1 GCA_029863645.1 Gemmatimonadota bacterium | reverse complement strand
GATCCCCGTCGTGCCGGCGGCGCACTATTGCTGCGGCGGCGTGCGGACGGACTTCCGAGGCGAGAGCGACGTCGAGAATCTCTTCGCGGCCGGCGAAGTCGCCTGTACGGGCCTGCACGGCGCGAACCGGCTCGCGTCGAATTCCCTGCTCGAATCCGTGGTGTTTTCCGATGCGGCAGCGACCGAGGCGGTGTCACGACTGGCCAGCGTCGCACCCATCGACGCTTCCCTGGTGCCGGCGTGGGAGGAGGGAGCGGCGACCGAGAGCGACGAGGCCGTCGTCATTACCCAGAACTGGGACGAGATCCGACGCTTCATGTGGAACTACGTCGGCATCGTGCGTAGCGACAAACGGCTGGAGCGCGCCAGGCGGCGTATCGAGCTCCTTCGAGACGAGATTCGCGACTACTACTGGAGGTCGAGGCTCACGCCCGACCTGGTTGAGCTTCGGAACCTGGCGTTGGTCGCCGCCCGCATCGTCGAGTCGGCGATGCTCCGGAAGGAGAGCCGGGGACTCCACTACACGCTGGACCACCCGGACCCGGACGACAGCCAACCCCCGCGGCCCACGTTACTGCGGCGCTCGTAGCGGCCCGCCCGCTGGGGGCGGGCCGCCCGCTAGGGCCACGGCCAAGCGAAAACGGGTGGTCAGGCCCCCGTGTTCGACATGATCTCGTCGTGGTGAGCTTCCAGCAGGTCCCGTACGCTCATCGGGGCCTGTCCGGTCAGTCGCTGTACCGCGTCGCTCACGACCGCGAACGACGGTGAACTCATCGGACCGCCGGCCGAGGCTCCGCTCGGGTCGGTGACCCGCACCGCGAGCTCTGTCACCTCGGTGAGGGCTGCGGCGATATCCTGCGGGAAGACGGCCGCCGGCCCTGTGATGTCATAGGCCTGGTTCTCGTGCCCGTCGGTCGCGAGCACAGCCGCGGCGGCTGCGGCGCAGTCCTGCATGGTCACGTAGGAGATCGCGCCGGTGGTCGCCCTTTCGACGGACCCGTTCACGATCATGTCGATGGACGTGCCTACCAGGGGGTCCATGTACACGTTGTTGCGCAGCATCGTCCACGCGACCCCGCTTTCCCGCAGTACCTGCTCGGTGAGCCGGTGGTCGGTCGCCAAGGGCGACTGGTTGTTGTCCAGGTCGACGATGGAGGTGTAGGCGATATGGCTGACTCCAGCTGCCACCGCAGCGTCGATCGCGTTCTTGTGCAGATCGGAGCGCTGGCCTGATTCGTCGAGGCTGACGAGCAGCATGCGGTCGCCGCCCTCGTACGCTGCGGCCAAGGTTGCCGGTTGGGAGAGATCACCGCTTCGCGTGCTCGCGCCCATCGACGCGTAGCGTGAGAGCGACTGAGGCGAAGAACTCACCAGGATGAGTCGTGACGCCGCGACGCCGCGCTCGAGCAGCTCGTCCACGACCAGGCCGCCCAGCTCTTCGGACGCACCAGTCACGATGATCATGTCTCCGCCCTGCGGCGCTGCAACTACTGGCGCATCACCCGTTTCGGCCCCTGCTTCGGGTGCGTCCGATCCGCCGCCGCAGCCTGCGACCGCGACCGCGGCTGCAATGATGAGCGCGTTGAGGTGGGCCCGGGTCTTCCCGAGCATAGGCACCTTTAGGATGTGGGGTCCAATCGTGTCTATCATCTTGCTTCTCCGTCCGTCTGCTAGTGCCTGGGGATCGCGCTTCCGTTCGACACGAGCCATTGCGAGAGGGTCTGCAACTCGGGGTTCAGCCTCCGCGCGACGGCCAGGTCCCGGGCAGCGAGGTAGTCTTCTTGGAAGTCATGTTTGAACTGCATCATGTTGCCCAGATCGTCGGCGCCTGGGAAGCCCAGGGCCCTGTACTGCTCCCATGGCATGGCGTAGTACGTGACTTCTTCGCCTAAGGCCTTCGAGAGTTCCGCGGCCATCTCGGTCCCGGTCAGGTGCTCGCCGGCCACGCCGATCGTCTTACCGACGTGCTTGGTACCTTCCCGGAAGATGCCGTACGCGCACTTGCCGATGTCCTCGGCCGCGATGCCGGGTAGCTTCTTGTCCCCCATCGGGATGACCAGAGCCAGCTTGCCATCTTCGCCTCGCTGCGGCTCAGAACCGAAGTGGATGAAGTTGTCCCAATAGAAGCTCGTGTAGAGGTACGTGGTCGGGACGCCCGCCTCCTTGAAGAAGGCATTCGCCTCCGCTTTTGCATCGAAGTGCGGGACCTTGAAACGTCCCTGTAGCGTGGGCATTCGGTCATCCTCCAGGGGCACGAACTCGCGCACGTCCTCGAAGGTCGACCACACGACGTGCTGCAGTCCTGCTGCCTTCGCAGCTTGGGCCAGGTTGCGACCCTGCGCGATCTCCTTATCCGGGGAGAAGTGCTCCCAGAAGTTGGTCACGCAGTAGGCCCCGTACGCGCCGTCGAAGGCCCTGCGAAGGCTGGCTTCGTCGTCGAGGTCCGCGGCAACCACTTCCGCTCCGGCGGCCGCGAGAGCCTTCGCCTTGTCCGATCCCGGATTGCGGGTGATCGCCCGGAGTGCGAAGCCCCCGTCGGGGTCGGCGAGGATGGCGCGCGCGAGTCCTCCGCCCTGTGCGCCGGTCGCTCCTAGTACTGCGATGATCTTCTTGTCTGGCATGTCATCCACCTGTGTGTTCGATGCGCGGGAAATGCTTGATTGGTCAGGAAATGCGAGCGGATGCTAAAAGCTTGAAGTATTTGGTTCAAGGGGGCACGACGCCTGTATGTTAGCCTCAACCATGGACTCCACCGCACGCTCTCTACCGGTCCCACGCGTTCTGGTCGTGGAAGACGAGCCGGACATCGCGGCCCTCATCGCCTACCAGCTCACCCGGGAAGGCTTTCGCGTCGAGACCGCAGGCAGTGGAACCGAGGCGCTCGACGCCATCGCCAGGGAGATTCCGGACCTCGTCATCCTCGACCGTATGCTTCCTGGCCTTTCCGGCGACAAGGTCCTGATGCGTCTCAGAGGTGACTCACAGACGGCCCGACTCCCCGTCCTCATCCTCACCGCCAAGCGCGACCAGGAGGAGCGCATCGAGGGCCTCGAGCTCGGTGCCGACGACTACCTCGCGAAGCCGTTCAGTCCCAAAGAGCTGGTGCTCCGGGCGCGCGCAATCTTGCGGAGAGCACATGACGCAGGAGCGAGATCGGAGGGGAAAGTCCTGCGCGCCGGTCCTCTCCGGGTCGATGTCGGTTCGAACGAGACGACGCTCGAAGGAGTCGAGCTCAACCTGACCCCCACCGAGTTTCGCCTCCTCCTGGCGCTCATGGAGCGTCGCGGAGCTACGCAGAGCCGCCAGCAGCTCTTGGAGAAGGCATGGGATGTGGAGTCCGGCGTCTCTGGTCGCATCCAAACGCGCACGGTGGACATGCACGTCAGGCGCCTGCGCGCGAAGCTCGGTGACGTGGGAGCCTGGATCCAAACGATCCGCGGGTTCGGGTACCGACTCAAGGTGCCCGAGGGCAGGGACTAGCGTGCGCCTGAGGATTCACCATTACCTCTTCGCCGGCTTCCTCGGTGTCGTCGGCTTGCTCGTCCTCCTCGTCGTGTTGCTCGTGGGTTCGGGCCTCCGTCGCGAGCTCCGCCAGACGTTCAGGTCGGACGTGGGTCGTCAGGTCGCGCTGGCCGAAGCGGTCGCATCCGCGAGTCCATCCGTTGGGCCCGATTCGCTCGCGCGCGTGATCACGGATCGGATCGGGTACCGGGTGACGTTCATTGATACCCTCGGCGTCGTGCTGGGCGATTCGTACGTCGATCCGGCGCAGATCGGTGACGTCGAGAACCACTTCGACCGCCCTGAGGTCCAGGGAGTCCTCCGCCGCGGTGAGGTCGTGAGCTTTGCCGAGCGCGCGAGTGCGACTGTAGGTGAGTCGCTCCTCTATGCCGCCCGGCTCATCACGCTGGGTGACCGACCGGTCGTCCTCAGGATCGCGGCACCTGAGACGGCCATCGATGCGACGGTCTCGGGAGTGCAGCGTACTGTGGCCCTGACGGGGCTACTGGCCATGCTCGTGTCTCTCGTGGCCGCTTATGGACTGAGCCTGGCGCTCGCCCGGCCCATCGTTCTTCTCGCAGATCGTGCAAAGCGACTGCGAAAGGACGACTTCTCGGGGACGGTCCCCGATCCCGGCGTGCGCGAGCTGCAGGACCTATCAACCGCGTTCAACCGCCTCACCGAAGAGTTGAGGGGGAGAATCTCTGAGCTCGGGCGCGAGCGGGACGAGATGCAGACCCTTATCGACTGCATGGCGGAAGGGGTGGTCGCGCTCACAGCTGACGCGCGCCTACTCCGCACGAACCGCACCGCCAGGGCTCTCCTCGGCCTGCCGGATACCCAGGCCTCGGCGCCCCTGGGAACGGTCATCCGTGACGCCGAGCTGAGGCGTGCGTTCGAGGACTCGGTCAGCCAAACTGAGCAGTCACGGGAAATGATGATCCGGGGCCGCAACGTCCTGATGGCTTCCAGGGCTCTGGACCTAGGGGGCTCTGTCACGACGCTCTTGGACATCACCGAGCTCCGCACCCTGGAGAGGGTGCGAAGAGACTTCGTCGCGAATGCGTCGCACGAGCTCAAGACGCCGCTGACGTCGATTCGGGGCTTCGCGGAAACGCTGGTCGACGACGATCCACCTGAGGCTGTCCGACGCGAATTTCTTTCCAAGATCCGGAGTAACACCCTCAGACTTCAGCGGCTCGTCGACGACCTGCTCGATCTGTCCCGGCTCGAATCAGGCGGCTGGTCCGCTCGGGTCGAGCCGGTCCCGGTGGCAGCAGTTGTCAGCGAGGCGTGGGACCTCGTGAACGAGGAGGGGGCCGACGCAGTCGCCTTCGCCATCGAGGGCGAGGCGGCCGCGCTCGCCGATCGCGGCGGTCTCGTGCAGGTCTTCCGTAACCTTCTCGAGAACGCGGTCCGGCACGTTCCCGATGGGGGCCGGGTGCGGGTCACGATCGATAGCGAAGTGAGCCACGGCATCGTCGTCATCGCGGTCACGGACAACGGAGAGGGCATCCCGGGTCACTCGTTGCCACGGATCTTCGAGAGGTTCTATCGCGCCGACTCGGCGCGTGCACGCGACTCGGGTGGCACCGGTCTCGGTCTCGCGATCGTGAAGCACCTGGTGCTTGCGATGGGGGGTGACGTGCGAGCCGAAAGCCGACTCGGGGCAGGCACCACGATCCGAGTCACGCTGCCCGTCGCCTGACCCGTTCTGCCGTCGTTACCTGACTGTTACGCGTCGGTCACGAATCCGAACGTGGGTCTGCCTATCGTTGCTGTGCAGGACACAATCTTCTCGGAGAGACGCTCAGGGATGAAATCCCTTCGTAGGATCCAGACTGCCACCGGCCTCACCTTCGTTCTCCTCACGGCCTGCGGTGGCGACTCGGGCGGCGGCTCGACTATCGGTGGAACGATCGTGATCGACGGTTCCAGCACGGTCTTCCCGATCGCCGAAGCTGTGGCCGAGGAGTTCCAGATCGCGAATCCGAACGTGCGTGTCACCGTTGGGTTCTCGGGCTCGGGCGGGGGCTTCCAGCGCTTCTGCGCCGGGGAGACCGATCTCACGAACGCCTCGCGCCCAATCAACCCGGGCGAGGTCGCGGCCTGTGCCGCAGCGGGCCTAGACTTCACGGAGATGTCCGTGGCCTGGGACGGGCTGTCGGTCATCGTAAACCCGGCGAATGACTTCGTCACGTGTCTCACGAGGGCAGAGCTCCGGCGGATTTGGGAGCCCGGCAGCGCAGTGCGTACCTGGGCCGATGTCCGGAACGGCTGGCCCGCAGAGGGCATCAGGCTCTATGGCCCGGGCACCGATTCAGGCACGTTCGACTACTTCACCGAGACGATCAACGGCGAGTCGGGGGCCAGCCGGCCCGACTTCCAGGCGAGTGAGGACGACAACATCTTGGTCCAGGGCGTCGCCGGCGACCGGTATGCTTTGGGGTACTTCGGCTATGCCTACTACGCCGAGAACGCCGAACGTCTCAAGCTCGTCCAGGTCGATGGCGGATCGGGTTGTGTGGCGCCGTCGGATGAGACCATCGAGGACGGTTCGTACGCCCCCTTGGCCCGACCTCTCTATGTCTACGTGAAGCACTCGGCGCTTGCCCGTCCCGAGGTGCTCGCCTACGTGACGTTCATGCTGGAAGAGGCCGGTGTGTTGGTGCCGTCCACCGGGTACCATGCGCTGACGCCGGAGGAG
>JAOTVA010000038.1 GCA_029863645.1 Gemmatimonadota bacterium | reverse complement strand
AATAGTTTCGCACCGCGCGGCGCGCCTGCGCGTCCAAGGCGGCCAATGGCTCATCCAACAGCAGCATCTTCGGCTCCACCGCGAGTGCCCTCGCCAGCGCGACCCGTTGCTGTTCACCTCCAGAGAGTCCCGCGGGTTTGCGGTTCGCCAAGTGAACGCATCCTACGCGCTCCAACAACTTCTCCGCGTGCATCAGACGCTCTTCGCGTCCGGGACGTGGGCTCCAGGCGATCGACCCGAAGGCGACGTTCTCCAGCACCGACAGGTGTGGAAACAGCCCGTAGCCCTGGGGGACATACCCGACGCGACGGGCCTCGGGAGGTAGATCGAGCCCCGTGTCTCCGTCGAAGACATCGGTCTCGCCGATGCGGATGCGGCCGGCATCGGCTCGATGGGCGCCCGCGATCGTCCTCAACAACGTAGTCTTCCCGGAGCCGTTGGGTCCGATGAGGGCAACAGGCTCCTCGCCTCCGTCCACGTCCACGTCGAGCTCCAGGGCACCGAGGCACATGCGCACCTGCACTCGCCAGCTCACGCTCCTCCCTCCCGAGGGGCGCGGCGGGGTGCCCGTCCGAGTGTGGTCGAGTGAAGAAAGGTCCACGCCGCCGGAGCAGACCGGAGGGCCAGAAGAAGCAGAAGCGACACCGCCGCCAGCACGAGCGAAAGCGCCACTGCCACCCTCACGTCCGACTCGAGCGCCATGTAGATCGCCAGGGGCATGGTCTGCGTGGTACCGGGGAGGTTGCCCGCGAACAGGAGGGTAGCACCGAACTCACCGAGTGCGCGCGCCCAGGCCAGCGCCGCACCCCCGACGAGCCCCGGCAGCGCGAGCGGCACGGCGATACGCAGGAACGCTCCACGCGAGGACTGTCCCAACGTGCGACCCACGATGAGAAGATCCTGATCGATCCGTCGGAACGCGGCTGACGCGGCCTGCACGTAAAACGGCGCGGACACGACGACCTGCGCGAGCACCACGGCCGTGGTCGTAAACGGTACCTGGATGCCCAGGAAGTCCAGCTGTGCGCCGAACAATCCGCTTCGACCGAAGGTCATGAGTAAGGCGATGCCGACGACGGCCGGTGGCATCACGATAGGGAGGTCCACGAGGAGCTCGACCACACGCGTCCGGCCGCTCGGTCCGACCGCCAACCACCAAGCCAGCGGCGTGCCCATACCGATGACGATGGCCAGGCTCACAAGCGTCGTGCGCGCGCTCAGCCAGAGCGCCGGCCCGAACAGCGGGTCGCCCATTCCAATCGCGAGGTCGCTTGGAGAGGACGCCAGCCCCAAGGCGACGAGTGGCACGACGAGCAGGCCCAGGATGGGGGCCGCGACGAGGAGAACGGGCCATCGCCCGCTTCTGCCTGGCCTCACGGTGCGTTGAACCCGTGGCGCCCCAGCACCGCGCGCCCTTCGCCCGATCGCACGAAAGCGACCCAATCCTCGGCCGCTGGCTCCATCAGTGTCCGCGGACGAACCGCCACGGCGATCACGTATGAGGCCCGCACGCCGAGTGCCTCGGGGATCGGGATCACTCGGACCCGGTCCGACGAAAGCGCGTCGGTCCGGTACACGAGCGCAGCATCGGCCTCGCCGAACTCGACCTTGGCACGAGCCAAGCGCACGTTGGTCTCCTCCGAGACGACCCTGCCAAGCACCCGTGCCTCGAATCCGGCGCCCAGCTGCTGTGACGCACGATGAATCACCTCACGGGCGTACCGCCCCGCCGGAACGTTCACCGTGCCCAGCACGATCCGCTCGGCGAGCGGCAGCTGATCGAACGATTCGATGCCGGAAGGATTGGCCAGCGGCACGATGACCACCAGGTCGTTCCCCGCGAAGGCTTGGGCGTCACGCACGAGGCCAGCCTCTAGCAGTGCCTGGACGTGCTCGGGGTTCGCGGAGGCGAAGACGTCGGCCGGGGCGCCCTGCTCGATCTGCAACCGCAATACCTGGCTGCCGGCGAGCGTAAGCCTCACGTCGATATCGGGATGCATCAGCTCGAAAGCGACCTCCAGCTCCTCGAACGTCTCCGCCAGGGAGGACGCGGCATAGACAGAGAGAACCTCCCGACCGGCTGGGTCGGCTCGACAGCCCCCGGTGAAGAGGGCCAGAACCCAGATGAGGTGCCTCACGCGGCTTCGAGCGTCGTTGCGTGACCGGCCAACTCACCGTCGTACCCCGGCAGCTCATCCATCTCGGTCCGAAATGCCGGATCGTCGATCATGTCCAAGAGACGGGACACAGGCGCGGCTTCGGCCAGACGGGCAGGTACGACGAGATCGAAGCGCTCTGCGGCCAACGGTACGAAGTCGAGCCCGGCTGCCAGCGCCACGCTTTCGATGGCGACCCCCACGTCGGCCGCACCCAGGCGCACGAGCTGGGCGACTTCGGCGTGACCTGCCGCCAGCGGACCGAGTAGGCGGGCGTGTTCAGCGCCCTGCTCCGTCAGCAAGCGCTGGACTAATGCGTGCGCACCGGCGCCCTCCTCGCGGCGGGCGAGCTTGAGTCCTTGGCGGAGCAGGTCCGCGCCCGACCGAATCGCGAGGGGATTGCCGGCCGGTAGCACGAAGCCCTGCCGCCAGCGCGTCAGGTTGACGACAAGCATGCGCTGATCGGGGAACCGTCGCCGCACCGCAGCCACGTTGTCCTCTCCGAGGGGTCCCCCCGGAAGATGAAGCCCGGCAATGTGGACGAGCCCCTGCTCGAGAAGGTCGAGCGAGCGGTGACTCGAGGCGGGAAGCCAGGTCGCGCGTGCGTCTGCGAAGCGGCCGCCCACGCGTTGGGCCAGCGCGCCGAGGATGGGCGCGCAGCCCGACACGAGCACGTTTCGGCGCAGCTGCGCCGGATCGGTCAACGGCCTCACGAGGCCCGTGCGGGCGCTGACCGTGGCCGTAACCAGCCCGTCGGCCGCAGCTGAAGCGTCCGGGGGGAGTAGGTGCGCAGCCCATCTTCCGTCGATTTGAGCGAGGGCGACCCGGGCCCCGCCCACGCTCGCCGGGTCTCGAGGTGCCAGCCGCGCAGCGATTCCCGAGCCCGAGTTGAGGCTGAACAGATCCTCGACCCCGCAACGGAGCGCTCGGGCCAATCGAAGGCTGAGGCTCGTCGAGGGCACTTGTCGACCGCCCTCGATCGCAATGATGGCCTGGCGGCTGACCCCGGCAAGCTCCCCCAAGCTCTGTTGGGAGAGGCCAACCAGCTCACGATGACGCCGAATGGCGTTGTTCAGGCTCGGCTCGCCCACCGGAACGCCTTCATTTAAGCGAAATGTAAGGTTTGCATTACATCAAGTAATACTGACCTTACGCTCCTTTCGCCACCCCTGGGAGGCGGGGACTGTCCCAGTACAGATAGAGCCCCTGTCGGCAGCTACCGACAGGGGCTCCAAACGTATGTTTGCGACTCCGGCGACAGGACTCGAACCTGTGACCCGGTGATTAACAGTCACCTGCTCTACCAACTGAGCTACGCCGGATTGGACCGCACCGAAACGCGGGGCCTAAATGAAACGACCGGGTCAGCGGGGTGTCAACCAGCGGCGAGGCTCCTACGATGGACGCTCGATCGGGCCTTGGAGAGGATGCTCCAGATGGCGGGACCCACGTCGTGTGCGCGTTCCCATATCTCTTCGTGGCGGCGCGCGCCCAAACGCGCCGCGTCTCCCTCGTGGACCGTCGCGAAGGCCGGCCCCCGGTGTGGGTAGGGGCGCTCGAACCTGTGCAGGCCCGTGAGCACTGCGGTCGGCCCGTCCGCGCCAGAAAACACCGTGAAATCAGGCATCCAGCCGGCGAGCGGTGAGGAGCGCACCTCCATTCGGCCCGACTCGAGCAGCTGCCGCAGGAGCTCTTCGTTTGGGGCACGCCGGGGGTCGTACTGGAGACTCCTGGCTTCCGCATCGAGCCGAAGCGCGTTCAGTTCCGCGACCAGCACCCGGAAGTGCTCGACGTTGGCCATCTCGTCTTTAGTCAGGTCCACCGTGCTCAGGCGCACCCGGTGCACGGCCGTCGCGATGTCCACTGCGCCGCGCGCGAGCGCCCCGAACACGTCTCTGAAGTCGGGCCGGCCCCGTTCATCGAACAGAATCGCCTCGGAAGGTCGGAGCCCCGGAAGAATCGGTTCCATAACGCCTCGATGTCGGTGTCGATCGAAGCTCGCCCTGCAACGGGGCCATGGGGATGGTTAGACGGGACGAGTACCTAGACCATGGCGTAGAGCAATTCTGGACCGTATGATAAATAAGCGCCCCCCCTGCACCTCGCTGGAGGGGCTTTTGTATTGCACCCACTCGAACCTTGCATTTGCGGGCTGGCGGTCGTATCCATACCGCCGGTTACATAAACATATGTTGTGTTCACGAGCCCTTTGCGGGTGCGGAAAGCCGACCACATTGGTCGGCTTCTTGCGCCTCCCCCGGCAAAGGTCGTCGACGCGCGGTGCGCGTCCGCGAGCGAGTAGTGGATGGAATGGCGCGGGCACCATCCCCCGGGACAGTCGACGACCCTGGCTAATGATGGAGGCCCTAGATAGATGACCGCCCCGCATGAAGAACGGGCAAAATGGACGATACAGGAGGCTGAACGACTGCTTCTTTCTCTCCAAGGCGTCGTATCCGCAAGGATCGTCGCGCGGCCCGGTGGCGTCGTTGAGGAGATTCACCTGCTCACGTCGACAGATGTAAAACCGAAACAGACAGTACGGAATGTCGAGTCGGCGCTTTTGGCCCACCTCGACCTGTCCGTCGACCATAGGAAGATCTCGGTGGCACAGACACAGGACGCAGTCACCGAGCTGCCTGCAGCAGAAATTCCGATCCACATCTTGCCGGGCCGGGAGCCGTACGATAGCCGAGTGCTCTTCTACGGCCACCACATGGAGACCGAGCGCTCCAACACGGTGAAACACCGGGTCGAGATCGAGTGGAGAGGCGAACGATACGTGGGAGAAGCGAGTGCTGCGGATATGCCGAGGCCCAAGCTCGAGGCCGTGACGTCTGCGACACTGCGGGCTATCGAGAAGGCGGTCATCGAGAACTTGGACGACGACCGGCAGCATCCGACGCTCTCACTCGACGGCGTGAAGGTCGTCGATGCATTCGACAAGAAGTTCGTAGTCGTGGCCTTACACGCGATATCCGGCCGCGACACGTCCCGCCTGTCGGGCACCAATATTGCTGACGAATCCACGGACCGCGCGGCGATCCTCGCAACGCTACAAGCCACGGACCGCTGGGTCCGCGGCAATTTCTATCCGTAGAGGCACGTGAGTACCCCCCTAGGATATTAAGGAGGACGAAGACCCCCTCGGTCTGCCGAAGCGAAGAAGAGCGGTCGAGCGAAGCGCATGCGGCTCCCACAGCGGATACCGGGATGCCGACACCACTCAAAAGGAGGTGACGCGCAATGTTCAGCTCACTGTTCGATTTTTTCGGTGCTGTTCTGGCCCTGTTGGGAAACGGGCTCATCACTTGGTAGGGGAGACCGAGGGGGTTTCCTTCGATGAATCAGCGCAGAGTCCAGGCCTACGTAGTGGTCATGTGCGTAGCCGCCGCATGGTGCCTGACCAAGACCGATTGGGTCTCTCTGGGGCTCCTTCCTAGAGAAAGCTTGATCGGGTTGGCAGGCCTAGTTGTCGTGGCGCTCCTCTCGGAGTCCCTAGCCATCGGTATTGGGACATCTGCGGGAGGGAACTCGTCAATTACGTTTCTTCCGTTGTTGGCCAGCGTCCAGCTCTTCGGCCCGGCGGGGGGGATCGTACTAGCGGTCTCCACGTTGTCGTTTGTTGAGTTTGTGGTGCGCAGGAAGCCGTTCGATCGGGCAGCCTTCAACGTATCACAGTGCGTTGTCGCGACCAGCCTGGCCGGCTCTGCCTTCGTGCTCCTGGGTGGCCAGCCCATCGAGGGCGTGACTGACCCCGACATGACGGGTCAGCTATGGCCCTTCCTGTCGTTCGGCTTGCTGTTCCTAGCGATGAACCACGCCGCTGTGGCACTAGCCATTACCCTCAGTCAGGGCATGCCCTTTCGAAAGGTCTGGCAGAAGGCGCTCGACAGTACAGCGAGCCTCAACGACCTGCTAATCAGTCCCATAGCGCTCGCCATCGCATTTCTTTACGTCCAGTTTGGGATACCAGGGATCGTAGTTGTCCTCTTGCCAATGCTGTTCATTCGCTACTCGTATCTGACGACTTCTAAGCTTCGCGAGTCCAACTCCGACCTTCTGACGGTGCTCGTCAAAGCGATTGAGATTAGGGACCCATACACCTCGGGCCATTCGGTTCGCGTGTCGAAGTTGGCGCGGGAGCTCGCAGAGGAGCTGGGACTCAACCGAATCACAGTTGACCGAGTTACGAACGCTGCTCTACTGCATGACATCGGGAAGATCGAAGCCGTGTACACGGACATTCTACGCAAGCCGGACTCGCTGACAGAACAGGAGCGAGCAATAATCGAGTCGCACGTCACCCGAGGGGAGCAACTGCTGCGTGACCTCTCCTCAGTGCCGGAAGAGGTCGTCAGGATTGTCCGCCACCATCACGAACGAGAGGACGGCGCAGGCTATCCTGATGGGCTGATGGCGGAGGAGATACCAATTGGGTCGAAGATCATCGTTGTCTGCGACGCTGTTGACGCGATGCTTTCTGATCGCCCCTATCGCGATGCGTTGTCACTCTCGGTGGTCCTAGAACAGTTACAGGAGCACGCGGGCCGCCAGTTCGACCATCGAGTCGTCAAGGCGCTCGTTAATACGGACATCCTCGCTGCATACGCGGAAACGATGAGAGCGGCGCGGCAAGAACAGTCGGCGGAGCGAACCCTGGACATTATCCCGCACGCGCCTTCGATGAACGAACCGATGACCCGACCTATTCCCAGTTCGGCCCAGTATCACTAACGGCACGTCAGGCGGAGCGAGAGAGCCCTGAGTTCCTTCTCGCGGTGTTCAAGCCCAAGAGCCTGAGCGCGTGCAGCCGCTGTTTCCGCCAGATCCTTTGCTCCGCTCGGAGCATGCTTCGACATCAAGCGGACTTGCAGGATCACAACCTTAAGCCACGAAAGTACCAAGCGATCCTCGAGGTTGGCGGCTGTGTCTTCGAGTAGTTGAATCGCCTCGGTATATCGACCCTGCCGCTCAAGGATGCGTGCTCTGAAAGCGACTATTGTCGTCGGATCGAAGTACCAATTGTCGGGGGGAGCCTGGAGATGCCGG
Organism: Gemmatimonadota bacterium; assembly: GCA_029863645.1. Lineage (GTDB taxonomy): Bacteria > Gemmatimonadota > Gemmatimonadetes > Longimicrobiales > Gaopeijiaceae > UBA2982. The sequence goes on along the minus strand of JAOTVA010000038.1, from coordinate 18,155 downwards.
CTTCGGCGACGAGCCTCTTCGAGATCCCCCGTTTCTAGCGCACAGAATCCGAGGCCCGCATTTACGACATCCAGCATATAGCTGGGCGTTGTGAGCCCAAGATAGGAGGAGGCCTTCGAGAACGCTTGCGCCGCTGCCTCGTAGTCTCGGCGTGAAAGCGATAGCTCAGCCTCGTTGTTGGCCTCGATGAACCGATTGATATCCATCTCGCCCGACCCCGCGATCCCCCTCGCGTGCGTCATTAGCACCTCGGCCCTCTCAGAGTCGCCGGCATCCAGAAAAGCGACGGCCAGGTTGCTCTCGATGCTAAATTGCAGCAACACGTCTCCACTGCGCCTAGCCAAAGTGCGGGCTTCCTCTACAATCGCTGCCGCGTCCGGTTGTGTAAGTAGTCCTCCGGCCTGCAACACCACCATCAGCCGCACCAAGGCGCGCAAACGGTAACCCTTCCCCTCGTCAGCCAACTCCACCGCTTCTTTGGCCGCCTGTAGCGCCTCAACTGGATCGTCGAAGAACACGCCGAGCGCGAGGCCCGTGCGGGCTAGTAGCCTGGCTTCCACTGATTCTTTGTTGGCGAGGCTTCTCATTTCGTCCAAGATCGACCGGATGCCGTCGACTTCCCCACTTCGGTGCAGCAGATGGAGCTCAGCATCGAGTGCTAATGCCACGGTTTCCCAGTCCTCGGCCTCGTGAGCAGCCGCCTTGATTGGTTCCAGCTGCGACAACAGCTCCTTTACCGGCGCGGAGTCGACCTCAGCCAAACCCTCCACCCGCTTGATCGCCATACGCCGAGCCAGATGTGGCCGGCCAGTGGCGCGCAACCGGTCGGCCGCTAAGCTCAGCTTGGGATTCGCCGCGGTGATGTCGCGCGACAGGTGGAGGGCTCTAGCGAGTTCGGCGGTGGCGTCCGCGCGCTTGATTGGGTCCGGCTCGCTCTCGGCCACTACGTCGAAGAACTGAATCGCCTCGGCGAGGGCGCCGGCGGCCAGTGCTCTGCGAGCGGCGGACCATCCATGCTCGGCTGCAAGCTCCGGCTCGCCAGCCTGAGCGAAATGAGCGGCGACCTCCCCCGCGGTCTCCTCCCGGGAGGTAGCGAGCAGATGCTGGGCGATAGCTCTGTGATGAAGCGCTCGGCGAGGCTCGGTCAAGTGTCGGTAGATGGCGCTGCGGAAGAGCTCGTGCGCGACGCCGACCTGAGTCCGCTCGACCACGACGAACCGGGCACGCACGAGCGAATCGACCGCACTCGTCGCAGCGTCGAGTGAGAGGCCCGACAGCGCTGCTGCATCGGTGATTCTTAGGGGCTTTGCCGCCACTGCGAGGAGGCCGGCGACTCGCATCGCCCGGTCGTCCATGGCCTCGAGCCGGTCGTCGAGCATCTGCCCCAACGAGGTAGGGATGGACACGTGGTCGACCGGCCGCTCGGGAAGTTTGAGCCGGCCAGCCATGAAGTCGCGTGTCAGCTCCGTGAGATAGAGTGGATGGCGGCCCGCAATCGAGCTCAGACGCTGGGACCGTTCCTCGTCGATCTCCCCGGCGGCGATGACATCGACGAGCTCGACGGCCTCGCCGATGCTGAGGGCCCCGAGTTCGATCCGCCTGACCTGAAGACCGGCCGTCGTGTTGAGGTACCTGGCCACCGCATCTTCGGGCCGCACAAGCTCGGGTCGGACGGTCCCGAAGACACCGAGGGGCCCGCCCGTCCATCGACGCTGCATGAACTGCAGCGTGGCGACGGTCGTGGCGTCGGCCCATTGAAGGTCGTCGATGAACAGAACGGTGGGCTGCCCAGCCGCCAACCGCTGGAACAAGAGCGAGAACGAGTCGAGGAGCCGACGGGAGAGTGAGCTCGGCTGAATAGGCGGCGGCTCTTCGCGCGGGTGCTCGAGTGCTCCGGCCGGGAGCAGGCTCGCGACCACTGAACTCCAGGGCTGACCCAACTCAGTCAGGTACGGCTCGAGGTCGATGCCACTGAGGGCATCGAGGAGCGGATTGAGCGGAATGCTGCGCTCGAGCTCGACGGCGCGCGCCCGCAGGCATTGGAAGTCCCGGAGGCGAGCTTCCGTGTGGATCTCATCGAGGACTCGGGTCTTTCCGATCCCCGATTCACCAGAAATCAGCAAGAGCTCGAACTTACCGAGCACTACCGCCTCCAGCGCATCGCGCGCTGCCCGTAAAACCGGGCGTCGTCCGACCAAGGGGAGGTGCGTTGCTCCGTCACGTTCCGAGACAGCAGCCTGGCGAGCGGAGCGGACGCGCTCGATCGTCTCGACCAAGCCACTCGTGGGGTCGGACCCCGGTGGTAGCGAGCCCACATAGGTGTCGAACGCGGCCTCCGCCGCATCGAGTTGCCCCGCTAGGGCCCGTACCTCGATGACCCGACCCACGGCTGCCGGGTCGTCTGGGTCTAGGGTGTACAGCGCCTCGGCTGCATCGAGGCACTCCATCCAGTTGCCGCGCTCGAAGGCCCGGGACCATCGAGTAAACGCACGCGTCCTCACCTCGCGTAGCAACCGCGCCCTTCGGGCGGAACGCCAGTCGTCGTAGGCCTCTGCCGAGGGCTGCGTAGTGACGATGAACCCCAAGCGAATCAGCATCGCCGCCTCGTGCATGCGGCCTTCGAGCACAGCAGCCTCAAACGCCTGGAGATCACACGCCACGTGGTCCTGCGGCCGGAGGAAGTCCCCTGGGGTTTCGATCAGGCGTCGTCCCGCCCGGGTACGGATGTCGAGCAGGAGCTGCCGAATCCGCTGGCGGCCCCTGCCACCCGCTTCCTCGTTCCACAGGAGTCGGACGGCGGCCGGGCGACTCAGGCCGTCGGGCCCATGGCCGAACACGAGGGTCACCAAGCCGAGCTGCAGAGGCGTCAACGGGACCGCCATTCCGGCGACCTCCGCCCGGGCAGCGCCGAACAGCTTGACGCGAACCTCTGAGGGCGTGCCGGCCATGGTCATCGTGCCGTCCTGTACGCGGTCTCCGTTGGAACCCGCCAATCTTCGTGCCCCTGGGCCGAGCGGCAACCTACGCATGCGAACCCTGACTCGAGCTGCCACGCCTGCGGGGTGCCCTGGATGGGCGCGACATCGCGACCGGCTGTGCCTCATCATTATCCGAAAGCACCGTGCAGCACGTCAGCCTGCCCGACTCGGCTTCGCGCCGCAACCAGGACTCCACCAGCCACTCCCAGCCAAGCCGGAGCCTAACCTCGCTGGGCCGGTGTCCAATCAAACGCTCCATTTGATTGCTAAGCGAGAACCCATCTGGGTACCCGTGCTCGAACGCCACTGATGACACCGTGGCATCAGAGTTCTGGAGGCGTGCTGCCACGCGAAGCAGGCGTCCCATCTGCAGCCAGTGAGATGGCACGGGAAGGCCCCTTGTGGTGAGTCGCCGGCCCAGGGCTCGGCGAGATACGTACATGCCTCGCGAAACGGACGAGATCGACCGCAGCTCTGCCGAGAGATCTAGAATGCGGCGGATGAGATGGATCGTGTCGCGGTCGATCCCGAGCCCACGCCAGCGCAGGTAGTCAGTCACCTCGCCGGCCAGGTCTCCAGGGGGACGACGAAGCACCTGGGACAGCTCGCTCGCGGACGGCGTGGAGTGGAAAGGCAGGATCCCCTGCGGTCGGAGCTGATGCAGCTCCATGGAGAGGCCCGACGACGCCATGAGGTCGGCGTCCGGCGGCAGGATGACCAACAGGGCGAGACCGCCCGGTCGGGACTTGATGACCCGACCCAGCCCGGGCTCTGTGGCCGCGCCCATGCACCAGACCACCGCGGACCCCGCGTGGAGTCGCAGCGCCCGGATCGCCGTGGTCCTGGGCTCGAGGGGCCGCAGGCGATCGTAGGGGTGCGCCAAGAGCGCCAGGGGAGCGGAATGTTGGACCATTGGAGCCTCCGGGATCGGGAGTCGGGTGGGGGTTTGCAACGGTATAGATCGGCCGTCAGGGCCCCGTCATGGCGCGCAGCGGCACATCTCCGATGCCCAACGTCTTCGCCGGCGCACCGAACCCCGCACCCTTCCCAACGTCCTTGTCCCACGGACCTTCTTCACGTATTATCGAACTAGAATTCTATTCTAGTCCAAGATGCCAGACACTCCCTCGACCGCGGTCAACCCACCGAAGCAGCCCCGCTCTCGGAAGACGCTCGAGCGGCTCGTGAACGCCGCCCTGGAGCTCCTTGAGGCGAAGGGCCCGGACGGCGTCACCGTGCATGCCGTGGTCGCCCGGGCCAACTCCTCGGTCGGGTCCTTCTATGCCCGGTTCGGCGGCAAGGACGATCTACTGGAGTACCTGCAGGAACGGGTCTGGGATGAGGCACTCACGCGTTGGAACGCCGCCGTAGAAACTAGAGCCTGGTCGGACATGGCGTTACCGGCGATTGGAGAGGGTGCGGTGGGCCTCCTCATCGACGTCAGGCGTTCACGCGTGGGGCGCCTTCAGAAGCTGGACCGGATGTCGGGTGGCGGGAACGCATACGAGCGGTTCCGGCGCCACCTGGTGAAGAGCCTGGAGGGGCTCCTCCTCGATCGGCGGACCGAGATGGAGCATCCCAGGCCAGAACTTGCAGTACGACTGGGACTTAGCGCGGTCATGGGGGTGATTGATGCCGGCCTGGATGCCCCGTCTGACGGTGAAGGTCCCCTCGATCTGTCCCGGGAGCAGCTGGTAGAGGAGTGCACGGACCTCTTGCTGGGCTACTTGGGCGGGGCGGAGGGTCGGGGGAAGGAGCCGGTGGAGTTCTTCGACGTGTGGGGCTGAGCGGGACTACCCGTCTTCGGGCGTCAGACCGAGCGCCTCGACCCCGACGTAGTAGATGGACATCGACCCCGCTCCCCTGTCGCTGGCGAAGAACAGGAACCGACCATCTCGCGAGAAGCTGGCGTATCCTTCGTCGAACGAGCTGTTGATCGGTTCGGGGAGTGGCCGGGGCTCCGACCAGCCATACCCGATTCTTTCCGATACGAAGAGGTCATCGCTGCGAGCGTAGACGTCCCTGAACCCGTGGAAGACCAAGAACCGACCGTCGGGCGACATCGCTGGGCCGGCTTCGTTACCCGAGGAGTTGAGCAGGAGCGGCCGCACGTTGATGAAGCGGTCGCCGAGCGGGTCCGCCGCGTAAATGTCCTGCGCCCGGTCGGGCTCCTCGTGGGTCGAGTACAGGAGCGTGCCGTCGGCGATCAGGATCCCGCCTGTCTCGCTCCTGGTCGGCGAGTTACGCCCTCCCTCGACCCGCGGCTTGTTCACCTCACCGGGAAGAGGCACGGCGGAGGACCAACCGTCCGGACCCCGCTGGGTCATCCACAAGTTGTTGTTGCTCCGAACCGCGCCCCAACCCGGGACGTTCCGGCGAGACGAGAAAATCAGCCGCTCGCCGTCGGCGGTGAGGAACGGAGCCTCCTCCCACCCTTCCGAGAACGAGGCCGGCTCGGGCACACCCCACGCACCATCCACTACGCGTGACACGAGGATCCGGGGTAGGCCTCTCCTCCCACCGACCACGCGCGTGAAGTACGCCTCGCGGCCGTCCGGGCTGAACGTGATGCCGTACTCGTCAGCTGCCGTCGAGATGATATCAGGCGCGAAGAGCGTGGGCTCAGTCACGGGTTCCGCGCCGAACGGGTAGCCATCGGACTGCGTGCACGCCGCCAGGGCGAACAGTGCCAGGATCAACTGTGGGAGGTTCTTGAGCATCGCTTTCCGGATCACGCGAGGGCCGGCACAAGAGAAGGTGGTCGGAAGGAACGCGCTAGACGAACGACTCATCGAGCCCGACCTTGACCCGACCGGAGCTGCGTGTGCGCCCGGTCTCTATTCGGTCTCCTCCAACAGGACGAGTGTCATGAATGGCGCGATGCTGCTTCCCGAGTTCGACCAGGAGATGGCTACTACGAGGAGGGTGCTGGAGCGGGTCCCCGATGGTCGGCTCGATTTCAAGCCCCACCCGAAGTCCTTCTCCATGCTCGAGCTGGCTTCGCACATCGCTAACATCCCGACCTGGACGGGCCTCACCCTGACGAGTACTGAGCTCGATCTTGCCCAGGACTGGGAGCGGGGGACACCCAAAAACAGGGACGAAGTCGTCGCAGGGTTCGACGCGGCCGTAGCAGAGGCGCGGGGGGCGCTGGAGTCCGCGACCTCCGATGACCTCATGGTGGGCTGGACTCTGAAGAACGGAGAGCGGACCCAGTTCACCATCCCGCGTGCAGCGGTCCTGCGCTCGTTCGTCCTCAGCCACCTGGTCCACCACCGCGCGCAGCTCGGCGTCTATCTCCGCCTCGTCGACGTCCCAGTACCAAGCGTGTACGGGCCCACCGCCGACGAGGCGATGTAGCGTCGCGGCTAGTCTTCGCGGGGGTCGACCCGGAACACGATGGGAAACACCACCCACACCGCGACGATCTGGTCCCGATTCAGGGCAGGGGAGAACCGGATCACGTCGGCCACGGCCAATGCGGCCGCGTCCAGGGTCCCATATCCAGATCCTTCTTCGATCCGGGTGTCGAGCACCTGACCTCGCTCGTCAACGAAGAAGTTCACCTTCACGGTGCCGCCGATTCCGGAATCGCGCAGGGTCGCTGGGTACTCACGCTGCATGGCCCGCACGACTTCGTTCGTGTTCAAGATCGACGGTGCGACGGTGAAGGGGGTGAAGGTCACCCTCGAGACTTCTGTGCCCGCCACATCAGGTGGCGGCGGAAGCTCGCTGACCGGGTTGCTGTCGAAATTCGTGCGCGCGATGGTGACGTCTTCCGCCACCGGAGTCGTCGCCATGACCGGCGCCGCTGGACGCGCGATTTCCAACGGTGCGGGTGGAAGCTCGACCTCGGGCGGGAGCTCGATGGTCGTGAGCGCGCCCCTGTCGATCGAGAGGTCCGCCGCGGTGAGCTCAGGCCACAGCGCAAAGGTCCCGAAGTGAATGACCGTCGCCGCGATCATGGAGGTCCAGAGCCACGAGTTGAAGGTGGCCTTCATGCGGTCGTTCGCGCTCTTGTCGAAGACGACGAGAGCCGGAGCTGAGTGATGGGTGTTCATCGCGATCCTCCCTGACATGGGCGAAGTTGGCGGCTGGAAACCGACCGCGAGCGCGGCATGGGCAACGTCCACGACCACACGAGCGGCGAATCGCACCGGCGCGAGCCACCGCGGTCCTGCGCCCCACCGGAGTTGGGCGTGCCAGAGCCACCGATATCCGTGTAGCGCTTCCCGAATCCAAGACGCCAGCCGCATTAGGCCCCCTGCGTGAGTGGGGCGCCGAGCCGCGCCCTTCCTACTTCGGTAAGACGGGTGAGGCCGCGCAGCGTGCACACGGCTTCCGCCTCACCGGCGGGGGTCAGGCGGTAATACTTCCGGTGTCGGACGTCTGGACCCTCGTTGATGTCCACGCGCTCGATAGAGCCCGCTTCGGCCAGTTCTCTGAGGCACCTGTACAAGGTCCCGGGACCCAGCAACACCTGGCCTTCGGTAAACGCCGCGACATCCTCCGCAATCCCGAGGCCGTGGGAAGGCCCCTTCGAGAGGGCCACGAGGACGAAGAACGAGCCGGAGGTCTGAGCCATAGCCTATCGCTTGTGGATATCCGTAGTGGATATCCACCATACGACGGCCCACGCCGACTCGCAACCGCGCCGGCTTTCCCGATGCTCCGTCCCCATCGGTGAGCCGCTACTGCTTCGTCGCCTCGAAGTGCGCGCCCACGATCGACCCGGCAAACGCCGTGAGCTCCTCGGCGTGCGACGGGTGCTCGCCCAGAAAGCCCTGTACGCCCGGGTCCTGGAGGATGTAGCTCGCCGGATAGGGCTTCTCCTCTGTAATGCGTGCGTCCTCGAAGCCGGCCTCGGCGAACTGCGCCAGGTAGCGATCGCGAAAGGTCGGCAGACAGGCCGACACGGCATCCACGTTGCCCTCCAACACGGCCGGCACTGGGAGATCTGAGACCATGTCCGAGATCACCACCCGCCCACCCGGCTTGAGCACCCGGTACACATCAGCGAGCACGCGGGCCTTATCGGTGCTGAGGTTGAGAACACAGTTGGAGATGACCACGTCCACGCTCGCGTCGGCGACCGGCAGTGCCTCGATCTCTCCGAGCCTGAACTCCACATTCTCGTATCCGCCTGAGCCGGCGTTTGCCCGGGCGCGCTCGATCATCTCCGGGGTCATGTCGACGCCGATGACCCTGCCCGAGGGGCCAACCTGGCGCGAGGCCAGGAAGCAGTCGATGCCGGCCCCCGACCCCAGGTCGAGCACGGTCATGCCCTCCTCGAGCGATGCGATCGACGTCGGGTTGCCGCAGCCCAACCCGAGGTTCGCATCCTCGGGCAGGGCGCCGAGCTCTTCCTCCGAGTAGCCGATCGTCTTGCTGATGTCGTCCTTCGTGGTGGCCCTCTCACCGCCGCAGCACGAGGGTCCACAACAACTCGCCTCTTCGGTCGCAGCCCGCGCGTACCTCTCGCGTACCGCCTGTCGCTGCTCTGTAGCTCCGTCTGTCGTCTTCATTCTGCCCGCCTCCATGTGGTTGCTGATACCAACTATTGTCAGAAGGAGAAGGAAAAGTCGGCCGGCCAAGCCTACTTCACCACGCAGCAACTTCCACCCGACACCTCCACCCCCGCCGCGAAGCGGCGACCCAGCCAGCCTACTAGCTCGATGAGCGCGGTGCGCACCTCGGGCCCGAAACCTTCGAGGAGCTCGGCATACTCGCCAGTGGTGTCCGCCTCGATCCGCGCGGACATCGCAGCGCCCGCGGGCGTCGCGACGAGCTGCACCACCCGACCATCCTCCGGATCCCGAGTGCGTGCGACGTAGCGCTTGTCCACCAGGCTGTTCGCGATGCGGCTCGCCGTGCTCTTGTCCAAGAAGAGTGCGGCAGCCAAATCGTTCACCGACAACCCCTCGGCCTCGACCACGCTCTTGAGCGCGTAGCACTGGCTAACGCTCACGTCATAGCAGCACGCCCGGTCCCGGTCCCGAAACTGGACCACGCGCAACAGCTCCCCGAGAGCGTCGTTGAGGCGCTCGGCATCTCGCGTCAGCGATGGAACCGTGGCGGTAGTTGTCATACGCAACAATATGTCGGAGTCGCGGTCCGGTCAAGCATAGGAGGAGGCCCCTTCGGGAATCTCCGCGACGCCCACCTCGCAACGCGGACACGCCACCGTGACGACGACCGACACCGAGGGGTCCCTTTACCGACCCTTCCAGTCGATGTCGGAAAGGCCCGCCAACGCCAAGTGCAGCGCGTGCGTTCCCAAGCGCCCATTGCCCTGTGCAATGACGGCCGTGTACAGCTGATACGCCAACGCCAGCCCTGGTAGCGCGAGGTTCATACGCTTCGCCTCCGCGAGCGCGATGCCCATGTCCTTCACGAAGTGCTCGACGAAGAACCCCGGGTCGAAGTTGTTGGCGATCATGCGTGTGCCGAGGTTCGAGAGCGACCAGCTCCCTGCCGCGCCTGAGGCCACCGATTGCATGACGGTCTCGAGGTCGAGCCCCGCCTCATGCGCGTAGAGGAGGCCCTCGCACACACCGATCATGTTCGAGGCGATGAGTGTTTGGTTCACCATCTTGGTGTGCTGGCCTGCACCCGGTCCGCCCTGGCGAACGATGGCTTTTCCCATCGCTTCCCAGCATGGACCCAGCGCGGTCACGACCTTCTCGTCACCCCCGATCATGATGGAGAGCCGAGCCTCCTGGGCGCCGACGTCCCCGCCCGAAACGGGCGCGTCCACACTGGCGACCCCCTTTGCTTTAGCCGCTTCGTAGATCTCGACGGCGAGGGACGGCTCGCTCGTCGTCATGTCAACCAGGACGTTCCCCTCTTCGCACCCGGCCAGGGCGCCGTTCGCTCCAAGCAACACCTCGCGCACGTCGCTCGGAAAGCCGACGATGCTGAAGATGACGTCACTCTGCTCGGCGACGGCCTTGGGGCTGTCGGCCCACACCGCGCCCTTCGCGACGACCGAGTCGGCGGTCGACTTCGTGCGCGTATAGACGGTGGCGGAGAAGCCCTTGTCGATGAGGTGGCCGCACATGCTCCGGCCCATGACGCCAAGGCCGATCCAACCGATTCGGGTCTTGCCGGGCTCCACGTTCATCGCGTAGACAACTCCAGTGTCAGTGGACGTCCTCTCTGGGGGCCGAGAGGAGCGGGGCGGGCACATTGCGTGCGGGAGGACGCGGGTCGCAAGTCATCCCCGCAGCCGCATCACCTCCGCGTCCATAGAAGGACGACCCCGCAGGGATTGAGACCCGCGTACTGAATCGGCACTTGGGCCCCGACATAGACCTCCATCGCGTCGAGCCAATCTGGCGGGATCTGGTTGAGATCCTGGGAGGACATACGTACTCCGTCGATGTACACATCCAAAATGCATTCACCGTTCGAGAGGCTGCTGACTCGCGGGCTCAGCGCGAGGGCTGGAGCGCCCAGGTTGGTCGACCGCTGCAGCCGCACCCCGGGCAGTTGCTGGAGCACCTCCGATATCTCGACGGGATCGATGCGGTCGAGGTCCAGTCGATTGAGCTGTCTACCCCGTCCTTCGCGCGTCCGATCGTAGAACCCGTTCCGCTCCAGGAACTCGGAGCGAACCGTCACCTCGATGGGTGCGAGCTCGACCGCCCGCGGGGCCATGGTGGCAGTGATCTCCGAGGTTAGTCCCGGCTGCACGACCAGCGTCGCCGTGCGGGGAGCGTACCCGATGCGGGCGAACCGGACCTGGACGAGCCCCGGCTCGAGGCCGGTGAGCGTGAAGTAGCCTCGTCGGTCGCTAAGCGTCCGGATCCCGTCCTGCCCGACGACGCTGATGTCCACGTCCCGGATCTCCTCAGTTCCCCCGTCCGTGACCTGACCCTCGATCCGTCCGGGGGCGTCGGGGTCCGGTGCCTCCTCCCGTTCCATGAGGATGAGAAACTGAGAGCCACCTGGGACCTCTAGCTCGCCGACGAGGACGGCGTACCCGAGCCGCTCTACGCGAAGCACGTAACGACCCTCGGGGAGTCGCCCAAGCGTGACCTGGCCCTGGCGATTCGACACCTGTTGGATCTCCAACGCCGGTACCTCGACGAGCGCGTTGGATAGCGCGGTGGTGGTCTCCGCATCGGCGACGCGGCCACGCTTGAAGTAACGCCGCTCGTCACCGGCCCCAGCCTCCGATCGGTCGAGCGCGACGAGGAGGTCACATGCCAGCTGCTCGAAGCCCTCGCAGGCGATCCGGTAACGGCCACGCGCCGCCTCGAAGTCCTGAGCTCCGCCGACCCCCTCCTCATACATGAGGCCGAGATTGGTGCAGGCGACGAGCTCTCCGCCCTCACACCCGCGTAGATACAGGGCCCGAGCCCGCTCGAAGTCCTGCGGGATGTCTCGCCCGAGCTCGGCCATGAGCCCAAATATCGTGCAGGCACTGAAGTCCCCGCTGTCACAGGCTTCCTGATAAAGGCGTTCGGCGATCTGCGCAGCGGCCGGACGTGGACCGGCCAGGAACGCGACCCCAAGCAGGAGCAAGGACGATGTCCACGGACCGACGCGCGACTTCGTGGTCGCCGCGTGCATCAGATGCACCGCCCGAAGGGTGTAATGGCCGGGGTCCTCAAAGAAACGTTCTGAGTTGCCATCGCCATGATGAACGACCGCGTGTAGATCTGGAGCATCAGCGGGCGCCCAGCGGCCGAGTCGAACTGCAGCATTTCGAGCCGTTCGATCTCCTCGGGAAGCAGGTGCTCGAGGATGACCCGGGCCATCTCAGGCGCCAATGCCCCGAAGCCTCCATCGACGGGCCGGTCGTCGATGAACGTGCACACGATGCGCTCGAGGGTCCTCTCCGGATACTCGAACTCCAGCATGCTGCTAACGGTGGCGGAGCCGGCGTATCGGACTATCCTCTGGCGGTCCATGACGCCCCGCCCGACGGTGAGTCGCCCCCTCCCTTGCTCGTCGATCCTACGGAGCTGCATCTCGATCATCGCTTCAGAGAATGCGTCCCGCCGGAGCTCGAAGTCGTAACGCGTCTCATCGTCGGGCACGAAGGTCGTGTCGATCGGCAGGTAGCCGAACGCGCGGATCGTAAGGTTGAGCGGCACACCCTCGGGCACGTCCTTGAGGTCGAACCGGCCTTGTGTGTCTGTCCACAGCGGGTCCCGGCCGCGAGCGATGACCTGCGCGTCCACCAGGTAGAAGTCCCTGGCCGGGTCTCGGACGCGACCCTGATAGTCGAGGGTTCCGGCCTCCACGACGATGGGGTCGAGCGGCACTGGGGCTGGGGCGAGCGGAACGTCGACGGCCGCGTCCGCCTCCACCGCCAAGGACAGGCTGACCGGGGCATACCCGAAGGCCTCGACACGCAATGTGTATTCCCCCGGTGCTACGTTCCGGAAGCGAAACCTGCCCTCCGTGTTCGTCAGCGTGGACCCGTAGCCCTCGAGGGTCGCGATGCCGTTCTGGACGCCTAAGTCGGAGCTGGCCTCGTAGGCTCGACCCAACAGTGTGAAGCCGGCCTGCGCAAACGCCGCGTCGGGAAAGTTGCTCAGGAGGCCGATGAGCAGCAGAAGCCCAGCCGGCTTGAAGCGCACACTCAAGAACGTTTCGGCTCGGCGAGTCATGGGTCTCACGCTTCACTCCCCTGGATCCTCGTGAGGATAGGTTCCGTCCCCGCGTTGAGCCAGTCCGCCCGTGTCCGAGACCTCGTTGGTTAAGGGGGGCTCGCTCCGGCGGGGACCATCGGGAAGCGGCTTCTCGTGCCGCACGGGCAGCCCGTACAGAGGTCACGGCCCGGTCAGCCGCATCAGTTCTAACTCCCAGTCGGACCGCCTGTAAGGTGTCACGCCTCACTTTGGGCGACCCCCCCCGAGCTGTACTGACTCACATGCCCTAACACTAGGTCGGACTGCCTGTTACAGTCGTGCAGCCTTCATCCGCCTATGGCGTACCCGAGACCCCCAATCATCGACCGAATCGCTTGGGTCGTTACCCGCAGGGCGTCCAAGCCAGCGGGCTCGACCGTGACCAGGCGCCGTGCCCGTCCCCCCCGCTCGGGCCGCGCGTCCCCCAAACGCGACGACACGAGCCCCTTCGCCTCGAGTCGTCCGAGCGTCGTAAACACGTTCGCACGCCGGACCGTGCGACCCGTTCGCTGGGCGATGTCGTTAGCGATTGAGACCGTGTACGCCTCCTCGGGTCGGAGCCGCAGGGTGGCCAGCATGACCATGAGCTCGAAGACCCCCAAAGACTCTGTGGGGGTGGCACGTTGGTTTTGAGTCACGGCGTGAGTTATTGCTTGCGACTGTCGAAAAGTCAAGCCGCACTGGGGCCAGGCGGCGCCACAGCGACCTTGGAACGTGCACCTCCCGGTGACCCTCATGAGGGGTTTAAAGGTCCAGCGCTTCCGATTCAGACGCCATTTTCTTGTCACGTCAATACAACGTATTGACACGTCTACTCGTCAGCTCTTTCGCTGGTATGGGGGGATGCGGGCTTCGGCCTGGAAACTCGGGTGAGGCCCACGGGGCAAGCTCGTCCGGGACGAGATCCACCCCTTCCCGCTGAACTACGTCGGCCTCCTGGTGGCACCCTGGCCAATCCAGCGGCGTTGGGAGGCTCGGGGGACAGTCAGCGAGATGCGCGTCCCCAACCTAAGCTCCGAATGCTCATCTAGCTAACTGGCAGTCGGACAGCGCGTTAGCGTTACACACACCCTGGGACCGGCCGAGAGCGCTTCACCCAACTGTGCGGTAAGCTTATGTCAGACTGTCGGTTACAACTCCAGCGACTTGATCCACGTTCATCAGGTTTTCGCGTACCTGAGGCACTCGTCGTCAAGCGACTCCGATCAGTCCTTCGCAGCTGGGCCGTTCGACGAACTGAGCGTGTCAATACCTCTGTATTGACATTCACGGAATTCTGCACCTACACTTGGCCCATGGGAGCGAGCGCTCCGGGAGCGTTTGAAGCTACGTGTACGACCTGGCCTCTCCCCGCCGAGCTCACGCGCATGAACGGCGTCAGCCAAGTTCGACCTCCGCCGCGCGCAAGCATTTGTCGTAACGTCAATACGACTGTATTGACAACACGGCATCGCCCTACCACACTGCGTCTATGGGGACACGCACCTCTCAGCTGCAGATTCGGGTGACTCCCGAGGAGAAGGATGCACTGAAGAGGCTCGCCAGTGCCTCCGGCGTGAGCGTCTCGAGCTACGTCCTCGACCGCGTGCTCCCCTCGGCCCAACTCGACCTGGCCCGCATGCTCGAGGACCTGGCACAGGTGGGCGTCGACCATCGGGCCACGCTGTCGGAGTTCGAGCGAACCTTGGAGCGAGTCGGGGGTCCCGAGCTGGCCGCGACCATTCCTGCACCCGACCCCGGAAGCTTGTCCCCCGTCCTCCAGAATTACGTAGCCGCCTTGGTGGAGTCGGAGGCGAATCGGAAGGCTGTCGAGGCGCCGGAATGGGTCAGGTCGGTACGCCCCCTGGAGGTGCCACACTTCGCTTGGACCCTGCGCAGCCTACGCCCTCACCAGGTTCGAACATCCCCGGTTCCATTCAAGCGCCGCAACCTCTTCTTTGATCCGGCCGGGGGGCCGTCACCTTGACGGAACCATCTGTCTATCCATCTGTCACTGAACCATTTAGCCATATTTCTCTGCTAGATCGCCTGAATAATGACTTCAAGGAAACAAGTCTAGAAGTAGAATTCTACTTCCTGGGCGGCGCAGTCATGTTTCAGACCTTCAACTCGGAGCCGGTCACGGCTCATGTGTCCGCACTCTTCCGGCCGGGCGCGTTGGCTAGAGATGCCATCGAACGCGTCAGGGTCCAGGCTGGGGCCGGGAAGGATTGGCTCCCGAAAGCGGTACGAAGCCTTCTGGCCGAGGGTCCGGATCGGCAGGACTTTCTGACCCTCTCGCACCTCAGCGTGTTCACGCCACTTCCGGGATATGTTCTAGCGGTGAAGTGCGCCGCCATGCGCCTGGGGGTCGATTTCGGCGAGGGGGAGGACGTTCGTTACGTCCTGCGGGCCATGAACATCGACTCCACAGAGGCCGCAATGTCAATTGTGACGCGGTATTTCTCGGAACGTCAGCTCGCGCCCGACACCCGAGCCAGTCTTGAGCGGATCCTAGGTGGCTGATCGTTATCCTCCTAACTGTCGATCATACTGCGAGTTAGGCCCATACAGCCGCGTTCGGCTACTGCGGGGTGAGGCGGCACCTCAAGAGGGTGAGGGAGGGCGGCCCGCCCAGGGGCCCGCCTTCCGAGGAAAGAACCACCAGCCCGTCAGGTCCGATCCCCACACCCTCCCCTTGGATCTCCCGGAGCGTCCTGAGGTTCGTGAGTCCACCGTCGGTGGCCACGAGCGAATCGGCTCTCGTTCGGTAGAACCGCAACGCCTGGTACGTCCTGACGGCAACCCAACTCCCGTCCGGGGATGCCGAGGCTCCGGTCACTCGATCGAGAAGGGGCACCGAGCCGTCCGTGAGCCGCTGGACCTCTACCAGCGTGACCGTGTCCGGTCGAAGGGGGGGCGGATATCGGTAGACGGTGACGGCACCACCGCCCCCTTTTGTGACCAAGTAGGGGACTTCCCCCGGTAAGACGAACAGGGCCTCGACGTCCCGCGGTCCATCAGGGAAGCGGACCGGAAAGATGTCGACGACCTGGATGGCCTGGTCCGACCCTACCTCTGGCTCGGCGAGGCGCAGGATCCTGCTCCGTCCCGGCGCTCGCGCCTCGGCGTTGTCCCCGGTATCCGCCAGATAGAGGCAGGACGCTGCCCCCGGACAATCGGCGATCTCGATATCCTCCCAGTCGCCGAGTCGGGGCATGTCGAACTGCTCGAGAACGCGGCCATCCCGATCGAGCGCGTAGAGGTCCGAGTCCCCGTCGTTGTGCGTCCACAGGACATTGGGATTCTGGCGCCCCACGGCGATGCCGCTGGTTTCGCCGAGTTCGCGCGTGAGAACGACCGAAGAGCCGAGCGGAGCACACCCGGGACCCGCAGTGGCGACAGGCGCACAGGCCAGCGCCCCAGCCACCAAGCAGGACGCATACACCCTCGCGGACATCACGTCCCTGTGCCGTGCTTGCTCGGCCTCAGCCCTGGGTCACCTGCTCGTACACCTCGGTGAAGAGCTGCCGGAAGACCTCAAGCGGAAGGGCCCCCTGCACGGGGCCGCCGCCCACGATCCAGAAAGTCGGCGTAGAGCGAACGCCCAACTCTGATGCGAACGCGGTCGAACTATTCACTCTGTCGAGCCGCGAGTCGTCCCGCATACAGGCGTCGAACGCCTCCCCGTCGGCTCCCAAGCCAACGGCCCAACGCCGAATCAAGGCCTCCGGCTCACCACTTGCCTTCCATTCCGCCTGATCGGCCCAGAGTCGTTCCTCCAGTGCCCCGAACAGCCGGGCATGTTGAGCAAACACACATTCCGCCGCCTCGGTCACCACAAGCGAGTTGGTGAAGGACCCAGAGATGAAGGGCAGAAACTTCCACTCGATCATGCCCGTCGCGATGAACTCGGTGCGGATGGTCGGGAAGGTCTCGAGTTGGAACCGACGGCAGAATCCACACCCAAAGTCGACGAACTCGATCACCTTGACCGGCGCGTCCCGCGACCCGGCGTTCATGCCCAGTTGGTCGATAGTTAGCGTCCCGTCCCCCGGGGAAAGACTCGACGGGTCGACACTCGTGGAGACGTCCGCAGCTCTGGGCTGAGAGAGCAACGCCCGAGTGGTGTCGGTCGAACGGGAAGGCGCCTCTTCTGCGCAGCCCAGCACCGCGGCCGCGGCGAACGTCATGCACACGATTCGCTTCACTCGCACAATCACAACTCCAGGTTGATCAACTGCCCGAGACCGGCCAGGGAAGCGGTCAGGCGCGCAAAATAACCGGTCACCATCGCCATCCCCAGCACCACGAGCAATCCCCCGGCCACACGTTTGATCGGGACGATCCAGCTTCCGACCTGCTTGCTACCTGCGAGGGGCCAGTTCAATCCGGTCGAGGTCAGGACGAATGGAACGCTCAGCCCGACGGCGTATGTCACCATCAGCACGAGGCCTTCGCCCATGGTCGGCTCCCGGGTGACGTAGAGCAAAATGGATCCCAGGACGGGTCCGATGCACGGGGTCCAGCCTGCCCCAAAGGCCACGCCCGCGGCCACCGACCCAACGCCTCGCGCGGTCCTCGAAGCCGCAGGAGCTTGTGCAAACGGGCGCGCGCCCAGAAGTAGAAATACGCCGAGGAGGTGGACCCCGTACAGGGCGATCAGCGCTCCGCCGACCCGCTGGATCCACGGAAGCGCCCTCGCGATCGGCGGGCCGACCGCCGTCGGCACGAGGCCGAAGGACAGGAAGACCAGACCGAACCCGAGCATGAACAGCACCGAGTACAGGGTCGCTCCGACGCGGGCCCGATCGCCGCCCTCGCCCGAGCGTTCGTCGAGCGTAAGTGCCGACACGACCGCAACATAGCCTGGTACCACGGGCAAGATACATGGCGAGAGGAAGGACACGAAGCCGGCGGCGAGTGCGAGCTGGAGGGAGACCTGGACGTCCAAGATGGCCCCGCCCTAGAGGGTGAAGTCCTCGAGCAGCCGCTTCTCCTCTTTCCCAACCCTGACGTTGATCTCGAGGTGTCCCTCGAGGCCGCTCCCCTGGAGCTTGCTCAAGAGGAGCTGATCCAGCTGGCAGAGACCCGCGGAGTTCGAGATCTCGATGACGATGGGCGTTGCCGTTCCTCGCTCGCGTGGAGGAGCGCGGCGAGGGCGACGACCAGCCGCTCGACCGCGTTCACATTGGCGGCGGTCCAGAGCGAGTACAGATCGTCGTCCGTGTTCCGACCCCCCTTGGCTCACGTAGCAGACTCCCAGTCTAGGACTCTGTCCAATCCCTCTCGGATCACCACGGTTCCGACGATACGGTCGTGAATGGCCTGCCTATTGGCGTCCCAGAAGATCTGCGCGAACCCGAGCAAGCCGGTAGCGAAGCCGGCGGCGTATCCACCGGCGCGCTCGAACGCGACCCACCAGTTTATCGGTAGACCGTCGAGCCTCACCACCCGCAGGCCGAGCAGGCGCTTTCCGAGAGTCTGGCCGTTGGTCACCGACATCCAGACCGTCATGTAGAGGGCGGCCCATCCGAAGCCGAAACCCAGATCG
>JAOTVA010000037.1 GCA_029863645.1 Gemmatimonadota bacterium | reverse complement strand
CCGCCGATGGTGTGGCGGCTGCGTTGTGCCATTCACTCATGGGCTCGTTTCCTCGGTGATCTCGCGGCTCCAGGGCAGGGTCCTCTCCCGCGGAACGGACCGCGTCGAGATCGAAACCAGCGGCGGCGTCGTCTATGAAGTAGAGGTACCGCTGACGGTCCTGCAGGAGATTCCGTCGGTCGGCGACACGCTGGAGCTGCGCACCCTTCAGGTGGTCACGGAGACGTCGGTCGCGCTCTACGGCTTCGTAACGCCGCAGGAGCGCGTCTTGTTCTTGAGGCTCCGCACCGTGAAGGGCGTGGGAGCGAAGGTGGCGCTCGGAATCATGTCGACCTTCCCGTCGCAACGGCTCGCTCGGGCCATTGTCGAGAAAGACACGACGGCGCTCCGCCAGGCCCCCAAGGTCGGCATGAAGCTCGCCGAGACGATCGTGCTCGAGCTCTCGGACAAGGTCGATGACCTCGTCGGCGTCGTACCCACGTTCGGGGGAGCCGACACCGTGGCCCATCAGGCGGTCCAGGCGTTGATCTCGCTTGGCTACACGTTCGGGGATGCGGATCGTGCGGTGCGTGGCGTGCTCGAAGGCGGCGCCCCGGACACAGCGGAGGAGCTGATCCGCCGCGCTCTGGCCCGGTGAAGGCTAGATTCACCCGATGACCAGGCACCTGCACGTCACGACCCCGGATACCATCGAGGAGGACGTTGCGGCGGAGCCTTCGCTCCGACCCCAGCGACTCGCCGAGTTCATCGGTCAGAACAAGGTGCGCGAGGCTCTTTCCATCGCAATCGAGGCGGCCAAGCAGCGGCGGGAGCCGCTCGACCATCTCTTGTTCCATGGCCCTCCGGGGCTGGGAAAGACGACGCTCGCCGCGCTCATGGCACGCGAGATGGGCGTGAACATCAAGACGACCTCGGGTCCGGTCCTCGAAAAGCCCGCCGACCTCGTCGGCATCCTCACGAACCAACGTGAGGGTGACATCCTCTTCATCGACGAGATTCACAGGCTGCGCCCGGTCATCGAGGAATTCCTCTATCCGGCGATGGAGGATTGGCAGGTCGAGGTCCGGTTGTCGGACGGTCCCAAGGCCAACACGATGACGATGAAGATCGAGCGCTTCACCTTGGTCGGGGCGACCACCCGCTTCGGGCTGCTCACGGCACCCATGCGTGCTCGCTTCGGCATCGTGCAGCGGCTGAATTTCTATCCGGCGGATGAGCTGGCGACGATCCTCGCGCGGAGCGCCGACATCCTCGGGGTCACGACCTCCAAGGAGGGTGCCGAGGAGCTGGCGAAGCGATCGAGGGGAACACCGCGGGTGGCCAATCGCCTTCTGCGGCGGGTGCGTGACTACGCGCAGGTGAGGGCGGATGGTCACATCGATCAAGAGGTCGCCGCCGCGGCGCTTCGCATGCTCGATGTCGACGAGTACGGCCTGGACGAAATGGACGCGCGCGTGCTCAAGACGCTCATCGAGAAGTTCGAGGGCGGACCCGTCGGAGTGAACTCCCTCGCCGTAGCCATGGGTGAGGACGCGACGACACTCGAGGAAGTCTACGAGCCCTTCCTGATCATGGAGGGCTACCTGATGCGCACGCCCCAGGGGAGGGTGGCGACGCCAAGGGCGTTCCGCCGTTTCGGCTACACGCTCCCGGAGCAGAAAGGGCCGCAGGGCTCGCTCTTCGTCGAGGAGTGAGTACGCCGCCCGACGGCTCGCGGCCGGCGGATTACGACTACGAGCTGCCGGCGGGGCGAATCGCCTGCTACCCCACAGCTCGTCGCGACCAGAGCCGCCTTCTCGTTCTCGGTCCGGAAGGTGACCTCGCTCACGCAACCTTCCCAGACGTCGTCGGCCTGATGGACGAAGGAGACGTCCTCGTCGTCAACGAGAGCCGCGTTTTGCCCGCTAGGCTCCTCGGCCACAAGCCGACCGGCGCGCCCTCCGAGGTCCTGCTGTTGCGAACGGCGGGCACGGGGGAGGATCCGTACTTGTGGGAGGCTCTGGTTCGCCCGGGGGGAAAGCTGAAGCCCGGTCGTCGCGTGCTCGTCGCCGACGACCTCTCCATCGACATCGTGGACTCGGCGCCTGGGAGTACGAGGATCGTTCGCCTGGTGACGGACCGCACCGTAGAGGAGGCCCTCGAGCGCCACGGGCACATGCCGCTCCCGCCCTACCTGGGTCGGGACGACGAGCCTCTGGATCGCGAGCGCTACCAGACCGTCTACGCCCGGGAGCCCGGGTCGGTGGCCGCGCCGACCGCCGGGCTCCACTTCACTCCCGAGGTGCTGGCCGCGGTGGAGGCTGCGGGGGTCAAGCGAGTCACGGTTACGCTGCACGTCGGGATCGGCACCTTCAGGCCCGTCGACGCAGACGACCTCGCCCAGCACGAGATGCATGAGGAGTCGTACCACATTCCCTTCGCGACCGCGGAGGCCGTGAACGCGGTGTTGCAGGGACGAGGGCGGGTGTGGGCCGTCGGAACCACCACGCTCAGGACCCTCGAAGCTTCTGTAAGCGAGCACGGTCTGGTGACGCCGGGCCCGGGGAGCACCGACCTCTTCGTGCGTCCGCCCTACGACTTCAAGGTCGTGGACTGCTTGCTCACGAACTTTCACCTGCCGCGGTCCACGCTCCTCATGTTGGTAGCCGCCTTCGCCGGCTACGAAGCAGCGATGGCGGCGTATCGTGAGGCCATCCGCTCGGAGTACCGCTTTTACTCTTATGGCGACGCGATGGCGATCGTCCGGGCGGCGACGGGATGATAGGCGCGGCGCGGCCAGGCCGCTTCTAGCCGAACCCCCGGGTGGCTGGTACCATGATCACGAAAATGTCGGGCTTGATGTAGCGGTTTCATCCGGGGAGGAAGCCATGTCTTTATCGTCCCGTGGAGTCTGCGGTCTCACGCTTGCAGCGATGCTCGCGCTCCCAGCGCTCAGTTCTGCGCAGCAGCGAGGTAACCCCGATGGCGAATGGCGCTACCAGAGTGCCGACGCTTGGGGGACTCGGTATTCCCCGGTGAATCAGGTCAACGCATCGAACTTCGAGGACCTGGAAACCGCCTGGGTTTGGCGCGCCGACAACTTCGGCCCCGAGCTCGAAGATCAGTTCAAGGCCACCCCGCAGTACATCGACGGCGTCCTCTACACGGTTGCAGGACACCGGCGGACCGTGGTGGCGATCGACCCGTCGAATGGCGAGACGATATGGACGTACCGCGAGCCCAACACGGCTCGTTGGGAACGGTCCATGCGTCAGAACTACGGGAAGGGCGTGGCCTACGCCGAGCTCGACGGCCGCGGGATCATTTTCTTCACCTCCCCGGCCTTCTTCCTGCACGCATTGGATGCAAAGACCGGCCGTCATATCGAGAACTTCGGTATGCGTGTGGATCTACCCGGCTTCCCGGAGACGGGTGTGATCGACATGATCCCGGACTTGATCACCGACTGGGAGCCTTGGGAGAACTGGGACCAGCCATACGACGCGGACTACGGCATTCCGCGGGAGCTCGGCTACATCACCACATCTTCGCCGCCGATCGTCGTGAACGGCGTCGTTGTCGTCGGTAATTCCGCGGAGCAGGGCTACAACCAGACGCGCATCGAAAACGTCCCGGGCGATATCCTCGCCTACGACGCGCGCACGGGCGAGCACATGTGGAAATTCCACGTCATCCCGAGGCCCGGCGAGTTCGGCCACGACACGTGGGAGAACGACGCGTGGCGCTACACGGGAGACGTCTCCTCGTGGGCGCCGATGTCCGCCGACGAGGACCTGGGCCTCGTCTACCTCCCGACGAACCCGCCCACGATCGACTACTTCGGCGGCTTCCGGCCCGGCAACAACCTGTTCGGCACCAGCACGATCGCGCTGGACGTGCGGACCGGCGAGCGGAAGTGGCACTTCCAGACGGTCCACAACGACCAGTGGAACTACGACCTCCCCAATGTGCCGATCGTGGTGGACCTGACCGTGGACGGTCGCCCCGTGCCGGCCCTGGTCCAGACGACCAAGACCGGCATCATCTTCGCGTTCAACCGCGAGACCGGGGAGCCCATCTGGCCGATCGAGGAAGTCCCGGTCGTGCAGACCGTGGTGCCGGGCAACTGGACGGCCGCGACGCAGCCGATTCCAACTCGCCCCGAGCCGTCGGAGCCGCTGGGCCTGCCCGAGAGCGACGTGATCGACTTCACGCCCCAGCTCCGCGCCGAGGCCATGGAGATGCTGAGCCAGTACCGCGTCGGCGGTCCGTTCATGCCGAGGCTCTACGAGGATCACAACACCGGTGTCGAGGACAACATTCGATGCTATGGCGGGCTGAACATCACCAACCCCGCGACGCTCGATCCGTCGACTGGCATCCTGTACGTGCCGTCGTCCCGCGGGTGCAGCGGTGGGAGCATAATGCCCGGGCAAGATGCGGATGAGCCGGACAACCCCGCTACGACCGGTACGACCATCTCGCAGTGGGTCGCCGGGCCCGGTGGCGGCTTGCCGCGTGTGCAGGGCTTGCCCGCATGGAAGCCGCCCTATAACAGGGTGTCTGCCTACGACATGAACACAGGTGAGCGTATCTGGTGGGTCCCCATCGGTGAGGTGCCGGAGAACATCGCGAACCACCCGGCGCTCCGCGGCGTCGATACGTCGCGGTTCGGAGGCGGCGGCAACTCCGTCAACATGGTTGCGGGTGACTTGCTGTACACGACCGAGGGCTCGAGCGGAGCACCGGTACTCAACGCGTGGAACAAGCTTACAGGTGAGTACGTCGGTCAAGTCGAGATGCCGGGCGCGGGACAGTACGGCATGATGACGTACCGTCACGAGGGGCAGCAGACGATCGTCGTGCAGGCAGGACGTCCCGCACGCCTAATCGCCCTGAGGCTGCCCTAGGGCTGCTGCGTCCGCAGGGACAAGCCGGGGGTGCCTCCGCTCAGCGGAGGCACCCCCTTTGTCATTTCGGCGTGGAAAGGCGCGTGAGCTGCTGGCCGTTGGCGTCGAAGTTGGCCGGTTCGAGCCAGGCTTCGAAGGCTGCGCGCACGGCGGGCCATTCGCCGTCCGTGATCGAGTACCAGGCGGTGTCTCGGTTGCGTCCCTTGTAGATGCGGTCCTGACGGAACGTCCCCTCGTATACGAAGCCGAGTCGATCGGCGGCGCGACGGGACGCGGCATTCAGGTCGTCGCATTTCCACTCGTAACGGCGGTAGCCGAGCTCGTCGAAGGCGCGTCGCGCCATCAAGTACATCGCCTCGGTCGCCTCAAGCGTCCGCTGCAGCTGAGGCGAGTAGTGGATGTGGCCCACCTCGATGGATCCCATCTCGGGGTTGATGCGCAGATAGCTCGCCACGCCCACGACGGTGCCACCTCCGTCGAGAATGGCAAAGAAGAGCGGGTCGTCCTTGCTGGATACCTCGGAGAGCCATGACCCGAAAGCCTCCACTGTCTTGAACGGACCGTAGGGGAGGTACGTCCATCCGACCCCCGCCGTATCGCCGGCGTATGCCTCGAACAGGTCGGCCGCGTGCCGCTCCGCCGCGAGCGGTTCCAGGCGGCAGTAGCGTCCTGCCAACTCCTGTCGACCCGGCCGGGCGCGCGGTTTCCAGTCGGGAAGCGGCGCGCCGACCGGCAGGTCCTTCTGGTCCATTCGGCGTCGGCCCTAGCGAAGTCCCGCCAGAACCGGGGTGAGGATCCGGGCCCAGATGTCGTAGCCAGCGGGGGTCATGTGGATTCCGTCCGCGACGAAAAGCTCGGGGATCGGCTGACCGTCGCCGTCGAGCATGTCCGAGCCGACGTCCACGTAGTGCACGTTGTAGTGCTTCGCCGCGAACTCCTCCAGGAGTCTGTTCGTGGCCACTGCCTCCCCCCACACGTCCCAACGGGCCGGGCCCGGCTTGACGGACAGGAAGACCACGTGGGTCCCCGGAGACTCGTGCTGCACGGCCTCGGCGAATTCCCGCATGTCCTCGAAGACCTGCGGCGCCTTCTTACCGACGCTGGTGTCGTTGTCTCCTTCGTAGTACACCACGATCGAGGGGTCGTACTTCAGGACCGCCTCATGGACCCAGTGTGTGGCGTCGTTGGCCTGGGAGCCTCCGAAGCCACGGTTGATCACCGGAAACTGCGGGAAGTACTCGGCCGTCCTCCAGAAGTTGATACTGGAGCTTCCGACGAACACGATCGGGTTGTCGGGGGTCGAGTTTTCGGCGTCGACGGTGGCCCAGTCTTCGAAGGTGTCCGTGAAGCGAATCGGATCTGGGTCGGCGACGTGCTGGCCCTGCACTGGCGGCGCCCATACGAGGAATAGGGCCGACAAGGCGATCAGCGGGCGGGCGGGCAGTCTGGGCCGCATGGGTCATCGTCCGGAGGAGGGTGGCACGTGGAATCCGGGACAATGTGGCATCCGCTCCGCGTGCGCGCACGGCCCCGCCGTTAGATTGCGCGCGCCATGTTCCAATACCGTCTCGAATCGACCCAGGGCTCGGCCCGCGCGGGCACGCTGCAGACGCCGCACGGCGATGTACCGACCCCGGCCTTCATGCCGGTGGGCACCCAGGGGACCGTGAAAGCCCTCATCATGGAAGAGGTGGCGGAGCTCGGGGCACGGATGGTCCTGGCCAACACGTACCACCTGTATTTGCGACCTGGACACGAGTTGATCCGTGAGCTCGGAGGCCTTCATCGATTCACGCGATGGGATGGGCCGATGCTTACCGATTCGGGCGGCTTCCAGGTCTTCTCCTTGGCGGCGATCCGAGATGTGCATGACCACGGCGTGGAGTTCCAGAGCCACATCGACGGCTCCAAGCATACGTTCACGCCTGAGTCGGTGATGGAGATCCAGCACGCTCTGGGTGCGGACGTCATCATGGCCTTCGATGAGTGTCCACCGGGTGGGTGCGATCGGGGGACCGCTCAGGCGGCATGCGACCGCACCTTGGCGTGGCTCGAGCGGTGTCGGGGCAGCCATTTGGCGCGAGCGGAGGACTCCGACCAGGCGGCGCAGGCCCTCTTCCCGGTGCTACAAGGCAACGTCTTCGATGATCTCAGGCGGGACCACGCCCAGCGCACGATGGATCTCGGCGACTGGCACGGTTACGGGATCGGTGGCCTGAGCGTCGGCGAAGCCAAGGAGGACATGTGGCGGGTTCTCGAACACCTCGACGACACGCTCCCCGATGATCGGCCCCGGTATCTCATGGGCGTCGGGTATCCAGATGACCTGCTGGAGGCGATCGCGCGGGGCTGCGACATGTTCGACTGCGTGGCACCCACTCGAAACGCCCGTCATGGCACCGCCTGGACGAGCACGGAGGGCCAAGTGAACTTGAAGGCCGCGCGTTTCAAGAAGGACGCGTCAGCACTCGATCCGGCCTGTGACTGTTACACTTGCATGCGCTACGATCGAGCATATCTGCGTCACCTGGTCGTCGCTTCGGAGTGGCTCGCGATGCGACTCCTGTCGATCCACAACCTGCGCTTCCTGGTGCGCCTCGCAGAGGAAGCGCGGAGCAGGGTGGGTGAGGGGACGTTCGAGAGCTGGCGCATGGAGTGGCTTGAACGCTATCACAACGAACGGAGCAGTCAGTGACGCCGATCGATCTCCTTTGGGCCGTGCCCCGTGAGGGCGGCAGCGCCGGGGCCATCTTCGTTTTTCAGATGGTCCTCATCGTGGCGATCTTCTACTTCTTGTTGCTCCGGCCTCAGGCCAAGGAGAAGCAGCGACACGCAGAGATGCTCGCCGCGGTCAAAAAGGGCGACGAGATCGTCACGAACGGCGGCATCATCGGGAAGGTCGTCCACGTGGAGGAGGGCCGCCTGACCGTGCGCACGGGCGAGAACACTCGAATCACCGTGGACCGCACCCGCATCGCGGGCGTCCTAAACGTGAAGGGCGAGGTCCAGGCGGAGTAGGAAGCCAAGTCATGTCCGTGCGTGAGATCGTAATGATGGGGGATCCGGTCCTCCGTGAGGTGGCGGAGGAGGTGGATGCCTTCGACGATGCGCTGCGGGCTCTCGTGCGGGACATGTTCGAGACGATGTACCATGCCGATGGCATCGGCCTCGCTGCTCCACAGATCGGGATCTCCTCCCGGATTCTCGTGATCGACCTTCGGCGCGACGACGACCACGATGACGATGACGAGCCGATCGCATTGGTGAACCCCAGGGTCGCGTGGCAGAGCACCGCGGTCGAAAAGCAGACAGAGGGGTGCCTCAGCATTCCCGGACTGGAGGAGGTCGTCGAACGTCCGGGGGAGGTGCGGGTCGAGGCTCAGGACCCCGACGGAAATCCCGTGAGTATCGCGGCGGACAAGCTGCTGGCGAGAGCGTTGCAGCATGAGATCGACCATCTCGACGGCGTGCTATTCCTCGACCGCGTGAGCCCTCTGAAGCGCAGGATGCTCCTGAAGAAGTGGAAGAAGCTGGAGTCCGAAGAAGCGTGACCGCTTCATGAGAATCCTTTTCTGGGGTACGCCCGACTTCGCCGTGCCATCCCTGCGGGCGCTCGACGACGAGGGCTTCGAGATCGTCGGGGTGGTCACTCAGCCGGATCGGCCGGCCGGCCGGGGGCGTCACTTGAAGTCGCCCGAGGTGAAGGCCGTCGCCTACGAGCTGGGGTTGGAGGTCCTCGCTCCCAAGTCTCCGAGGGCTCCCGAATTCATCGAGCAGATCAGGGCGCTGCGACCGGACATCTCCGTCGTGGTCGCGTACGGCCACATACTCGTCGACGAAGTTCTCCAAGTCCCGCCTATGGGCTCGATCAACGTGCACGCGTCGCTCCTGCCCAAGTTGCGAGGGGCTGCGCCCATCACATGGGCAATCGTGCAGGGCCACGAAGAAACGGGAATTACCATCATGCGCATGGTACGCGAGATGGATGCCGGCGCGGTCATTCACCAAGTGGTCGAACCTATCCTTCCTGACGAGACGGGCTCGGAGCTCTCAATTCGACTGTCGGAGGTGGGTGCTGAAGCGCTGGTAGAGGCACTCGCCATGCTGTCACTGGGCGACGCCCCGGAGGTAGAGCAGGACCACTCGCAGGCGACCTTCGCTCAGAAGGTGGACCGGGCCGTGGCGCGCATCGACTGGGGCGCGACCGCGCGCGAGGTCTCGTGCCTGGTCCGAGGGATGGACACGAC
This sequence comes from Gemmatimonadota bacterium, assembly GCA_029863645.1. Classification (GTDB taxonomy): domain Bacteria; phylum Gemmatimonadota; class Gemmatimonadetes; order Longimicrobiales; family Gaopeijiaceae; genus UBA2982. The sequence continues at coordinate 16,308 of JAOTVA010000037.1, read as the reverse complement.
GCCTGGGGCTTGGACCACGCTGGAGGGCCAGCCGGTCAAGCTCTTCGGACCGACGGCGACCGACGATATCCCCTCCGACGCGGGACCCGGGGCGGTGCTCGTCGCGGATTCGGAGCGGGGCCTCATCGTCCAAACGGGTCAGGGGGCACTCCGGTTCGCCGAGGTTCAGCCCCCCGGGGGTCGCCGTATGAGCGTCATCGATTGGATCAACGGACGTCGGGTCGAGGCGGGGCAACGGTTCGAGTGAACGGTCGTCTGCTCCCGAGACTCCACGCGGTGACAGATGACTCGGTGCTCTCTCGGCCGGAGTTCATGGCCCTGGCCGAAGAGGTCTTCGAGGCGGGTGGCCGCCGGGTCGCGATTCACCTGCGGGGTCGCACAACGGGGTCCCGTCGCTTGCTCGACTTGGTCCTCACGCTCGGTCCCCTCGCTCGATCCTCAGGGGCCGCACTCTTCGTGAACGACAGGATCGACGTCGCGCTGGTTTCCGATGTAGATGGCGTACACCTGGGTGGCGGGTCTCTATCTCCGGTGGTCGCGCGTGCCTTGCTTGGACCAAAGGCGTGGATCGGCGTGTCCTCCCACGACGTCGAGGAGCCGACCCTTGGCGGTGCGGATTACGCCTTTCTGGGTACCATATACCCGACCGCGTCGCACCCGAACGTCCTAGGAATAGGTACGGTGGGACTGAAGAAGGCGGTGAGCCGCGCGCTTGGGGCCCCGATTCTCGCCATCGGCGGGATCGGTGAAGGTCAGGTGGCCGGTGTCATGGCGACGGGCGCCTACGGCGTTGCGGCCATCCGGGGGATCTGGGCTGCCTCTAGACCCGGGGCGGCAGTGAGGCGGTATCTTGAAGGCGTCGGAAACAGGAGAGAGTAGCAGTGAAGGCGACAGAAACGATCCGTATCCGCCTGAACGGGAAGGAGCGCGACCTCGAGGTGGGCCATACCGTAACGACCCTCTTGGAGTCGTTGGAGCTCCATCCCGGCATGGTGGTCGTCGAGCTGAATCGGGACATCCTGGTGCGCGAGCGCTACGCCGAAGTCCCCGTGTCCGACGGGGACTCGCTCGAGCTCGTCCACTTCGTGGGTGGAGGCTGAGATGACGGACTCCCAGGCCGTTCTCGAGGCCGCGCGCGCCCTCGACGGACCGCTGACGATAGGGGGCGTCGACTTCACGTCCCGCCTCATCGTGGGCACGGGTAAGTACACGACCAATGAAATCATGGTGGATGCGATCCGCGCATCCGGTGCGGAGATGGTTACTGTGGCGGTCCGCCGCGTCGACCTCGACCGCACGAAGCAGGAGGCGATCCTCCACCATTTGGATCCCGACGAGTTCTTCCTGCTCGCGAACACCGCGGGTTGTTACACGGCAGAGGACGCGATTCGCTACGCACGGCTGGCTCGTGCGGCCGGTTTCAATGAGTTCGTGAAGCTCGAGGTGATCGGAGACGAGGCGACGCTTCTCCCCGATGTGCAGGCCACCCTGGAAGCCGCGACCACGTTGGCGGCCGAAGGCTTCAAGGTGATGGCGTATACGAACGACGACCTCATCACGGCGCTCCGACTCGAGGACGCCGGTTGCGTCTCGGTCATGCCGCTCGCGAGCCCGATCGGGAGCGGCCTCGGCATCGTGAACCCGTACTTCATTCGCGAGATCAAGCGGCGGCTCTCGGTACCGGTCATCGTCGACGCGGGAGTGGGTACGGCGTCCGATGCGTGTGTGACGATGGAGCAGGGCGTCGATGGAGTCCTGATGAACACTGCGCTCGCCGCCGCGGACGATCCGGTTCGGATGTCCCACGCGATGAAGCACGCGATCGTCGCCGGTCGCCTCGCGTACCTCGCGGGGCGGATGCCCGCCCGTGAGATCGCGGTGCCATCCTCGCCGACCCGCGGGATGCTCGACTGAGCGAAGCGAGTCCGGTGAGCGAAGCGAGTCCGGGCCGGCGGGCAGCGCTTCAGGCGCGCCAAGAGACCGAGCGGGGCAGGCGTCTCGACCGTGCGTTCGACGAGGCGGCCAGGACCGTGGATCCGCGTGAGCGGGCTTTCGCCCACGAGCTGAGCTTTGGCACGACGCGCCTGCGTGGCCGGTTGGATCACCTGCTCGCCCGACACGTCCACCGCGGCCTGCCGGCGCTCGACCCGTTGGTGCTGGAGGTTCTCAGGCTCGGCGCCTATCAGCTCTTGTACATGGGCAGCGTGCCTTCTTACGCAGCCGTGTCTCAGTCCGTGGATCTGGCACGCGAGCGGCGCGGCACAGGGGCTGCAGGCTTGGTGAATGCCGTGTTGAGGAAGGTTGGAGAAGACGGCGATCGGCCGGAGCTGTTTCCCGATTTCGCGGGAGATGCGGCAGGCTTTCTCGCGACGTGGGGATCGCACCCGCGCTGGATTGTCGATCGATGGCTGACCCGGTGGGAGCCGGCGGCCGCTCGTTCGCTGGTGGAGGCGAACAACGAGCGTCCCTCCGCATTCGTCGTGCCGCTGGCAGTGGAGCCGGCGGAAGCGGTGTCCGTTCTCGCGGCATCCAACCTGGAGGCGGCACCTGTCGGGCACGGCACGCAGTGTTTGCGCCTGGGGCCGGGGGTCAGACCCGCGGCGGCGTTCGCTGTGCTGCCGCGCGCGATCGCCCAAGATCCTGCGGCGAATTTGGTCGCGGCTTATGCAGATGTTCCCACAGGCACGAAGGTTGCAGACCTTTGTGCTGCCCCTGGAGGGAAAGCGCTCGCAGTGTCGGACCGCGCTCTCTATACTCTTGCCGTCGATCGATCGGAACCACGCCTACGCATGGTCAGAGACAACGCCGTCCGCACCGAACGCGAGATCGGAATCGTCGTGGCCGACGCGCGACGGCCTCCACTGCGCGAAGTCGATGTGGTGCTCCTGGACGCCCCATGCACGGGGACCGGCACATTCGCTCGCCGCCCGGACGCCCGCTGGCGCCTCACGACGCAGTCGATCGCGGATCTGACCGCGTTGCAGACTCAGATGCTCACGGCTGCAGCTGAGGTGGTGGTCCCCGGGGGCCTGCTGGTCTATTCCACGTGCTCGCTCGAGGCCGAGGAGAACGAGGCACAAGTCGACGTGTTCCTGGCGTCGCACCCCGACTTTCGCATCGAGGCCACATCGGCGGTCCCCTCCCAGTATCTGGACCGCCTTGGGCAGCTGACCGTGACCCCACAGGATAGCGGATTCGACGGAGCCTTCGCCGCGCGACTCAGGAGGGCCTCGTGAAACTCGGCGGCTCGCTGGAACGCAGGCGTGGACGCAGACGGCTGCCTTCGGAAGGAGTCGGCGGGCGCTCTTGGGCGAGGGTCGATCTCGGGCGCAACATCTTCCTGGCGGTGGGCGGTGTCATCCTGGGCGGCTGGCTCCTCGGATACATGGTCTCGACGCGACTCGTGTTCCCCGCGCCCCCTCCCCCCGGGGACCTCTTCCCGATTCCGGATGTGCGTGGCCTGGGCGTCGCGAGCGCAAGCGAGCGCCTGGCGGGTGCGGGGCTCTCTCTGGGGGCGGTGGACTCGCTCCTCCACCCCTCTGTCGCAGTGGGCTTGATTCTGGGCCAGTCACCGCTGCCCGGTCAGGTCGCTCGCCCAGACGCTCCGGTCAGGGTGACGATCAGCCTCGGTCCGCAGACCCGCGCCGTTCCGGACGTGCGGTCGTTGGAACTGAGCCGGGCGAGAACGGTGCTCGAAACGAGTGGCTTTCTGGTCAGGGTCGATACGGTGCAGTCGACGATCGAACGGGGCAGGGTGGTCAGCCTTGTTCCGCAACCCGGCAGCGCGGTTCCACTTCCGTCCGAAATCAGGCTCGCGGTGAGCGCGGGGCCTCCGGTGGTGGTCATGCCGTTCGTCCTCGGGTTGGGCGAAGATGAGGCTCGCACCCTGTTGGACAGCCTGGGACTTGTCGTGTCCGAGGTCGAGGAGGTCTTTCGCTTCGGTCGCGATCAGGGCATCGTGGTCCAGCAGGAGCCCGCTTCAGACATGGAGTTGGAGCGGGGGAGTAGCGTGCGACTCCAGGTCGGACGCAGGGGCTCGGGGCGGGGGAACAATGACCCCCTTGAGCCGTAGCATCCCGAGCATCTGACTTCAAGCGCCAGGACCCCCAGACCGCTGATGAACCGTCTCGTCCGCTCGCCCTATCTGTGGCTCATCATCGGGGTCGTTGCGGTGGTCACCTACGCCTGGACCGCCCGGGACCGCTACCGCGAATCCGCCATTCTGGCCGGAGCGCAGGCCCCGGACTTCTCCTTTCCGTCGCTAACGCGTGGAGAGCTGCGGCTTTCCGACTTCGAGGATCACGTCGTTCTGGTGAACATCTGGGCGACCTGGTGCCTTCCCTGCCGTGAAGAGATGCCCTCCATGGAACGCCTGTACGAGGCGTTCGAAGGGGAGGACTTCGAGATCTTCGCTGTGAGCGTCGACGCCCCGTTCGGGCAGGTGGACGAGAGCAGCGGATACGAGGGCGGGGACCTTGCGGCATTCGCGCATGAGTACGAGCTGTCGTTCCCCATCCTCCATGATCCGACCGGTGGCATTCGCCAGATGTACCAGACCACCGGCGTGCCGGAGTCGTTCGTCATCGCGAAGGGCGGAGTCATTTGGAAAAAGGTCGCAGGCCCCACGGAATGGGACCTTCCCGTCAACAAGGAGCTCATACGCCGGCTCCTCGACGGCTGATCGATGAGGCGGATGCCGAGGTCGCTGCTCCGGAACTGGCGTCTGAAGCTGTCGGCACTCGGCCTGTCCATCTTCCTCTGGGCTCTGGTGCAGACGGAGCCACTCAGTCAGGAGACGTTCTCTTCGGTTCCCGTCGTTGTGGAGATCGCTGACACCCTGTGGACGACGACGGGGTCGCCTACGCCGCCGACGGTCGAGTTGCGCTTGGGTGGTCCCGCTCGGGAGATCATCCGTCTGGCTCGTGAGGGGACGAGCGTGGTCATACCGGTGTCTGCGGTCGGGTCTCGTGATACCGTGATCGCGATTCAGCGCGAGTGGGTCCAGTTGGGACAGCGAGCGGGTGTCACGGTCGAGTCGGTGTCTCCGGCCACGCTACGAGTGTCCTTCGAGCAGGCGGTGACCAAGAGCATCCCGCTTTCTCTACGTCTCCAAGGCGAACTGCCCGCGGACCTGGCGTTTTCGAATGAGATTGGCGTGAACCCCCAAGCCGTTATGGTCCGTGGTCCAGAGAGCCGGCTGGGCGGACTCGACTCGCTCGCGCTCGAGCCCCTCGACCTCAGCAGCGTGCGCGACTCGGACATCTTCACCCTCGCGGTCGACACCAGCGGACTGGCCGGGGCTTCGGTCGTTCCGCGAGATGTCATGGTCGGGGTTCGGGTCGAACCATTGGTTGAGCGTTCTCTCGAAGGCGAATTGGTGGTCCACGCAGACGCGCGTGGGTACTCGGTTCCCTTGATTGTCGATCCCGTGTCGATTCGTCTGCGACTCGAGGGCGCCCGCACCCTCGTCACCGCGATGGACCTGTCACTCTTGAGGGTCTCGGTTCCGCCGGAGTCACTCGCGGGAATGGTGCCGGGTGAAGTCCGACGCGTCCGCCTGCAGGTGGACGGCGTTCCCGCCCTCGTGACCGCCTATCCATCGACGGAGGTCGTGACTGTCCGGCGAGTCGCTGACCCGCCAGAAGACTTACAGCAGGACCCGTCGTGAAGGGAGGCCCGGGCCCCTACGTGTTGGGCCTCGAGACGTCATGCGACGAAACATCCGCTGCGGTCCTGGATGGTGACCACTGCATTCTCGGCCACGTGATTCTCTCGCAGGATGTCCACGAGGTCTACGGAGGCGTGGTGCCCGAGCTGGCCGCGCGCGCCCATCTGCAAAAAGTGGATGCAGTCGTCGATCAGGCGCTGGCCGAGGCGGGTGTCCGGCTCGACGAGGTGGACTTTCTCGGCGTTACCGCAGGACCCGGATTGATCGGGGCGCTTCTGGTGGGCGTTTGCTGGGTGAAGGCGACGGCCTATGGACTCGGAAGACCGTGGGTGCCCGTGCATCACATGGAGGCACATCTCTTCGCGCCGTCCTTGGAAGATCAGAAAGCAGAGCCCCCCTTCGTGGCGCTCCTGGTTTCGGGCGGCCACACGCTCCTGATTCACGCCACGGCATGGGGGGTCTACCGGCTGCTTGGCGCGACGCGTGACGACGCCGCGGGCGAGGCCTTCGACAAGGTGGCCAAGCTGCTCGGCCTGCCCTATCCAGGCGGACCCGCAATCGAGCGGCTGTCTGCTTCTGGCGACCCCAAGCGCCACTTGCTGCCTCGACCGATGCTCGCACGCAATCAGCGTCCAGGCGACGCCGACTTCTACGACTTCTCGTTCAGCGGACTCAAGACCGCGGTCGTCCAGTTGGTGCGCTCGCTCGAGGCCGAGGGTACGCTCGACTCGGAGCGGCCCCACGTGGCCGCCGCCTTCCAAGCGGCGGCGATCGACGTGCTGGTGTCCAAGACCCTGCGGGCCGTAGAGGAGACGGACTGCCCGCGGGTCCTCTTTGGCGGGGGCGTGAGCGCGAACAAGGCACTGCGCGAGGAGATGGCTGCGCGCATGGGATCCGGAGGCGAGCTTTTCCACTCGTCGCCTCGGCTCGCGCTGGACAACGGGGCGATGGTGGCGCGCGCTGCCCGCTTCCGCTTCGATCGCGGGGAGATTGCGACGCCCGATGCGTCCGCCTCAGCCGCGTACCCGTTCCCGGGCCTCCTTTCGAGAGTCGCGTAGTCGTCCATGTATCCTGTCATCTTCGAGCTACCGGACTGGTTTCCCTTCTTGGGTGGGGATCCGATCACCTCGTTCGGCGTCTTCATGCTGCTCTCCTTTTTGACCGGCGGTTACCTGCTTCGGTCAGAGTTGGGGCGCATGGGTCACGATCCGGAGAAGGCCTGGGATCTCGTGTTCATGGCCGTCGTGGGAGGAATTCTCGGCGCGAAGGGATACTACATCCTGCTGAACTACCCCCGCCTGGTCAGCGATCCCGCAGGGCTCATCTTCGCCCGCGGCGGGTTGGTCTGGTACGGCGGCTTTCTCCTCGCGACGGTCCTTGTTATTTGGGAGATCCGTCGGCAGAAGCTCCCGCTAGCTCAGACCGCCGACGCGGCCGCGCCGGGGCTCGCTCTGGCGTACGCCGTCGGACGCATGGGATGCTTCCTGGTCGGCGACGACTGGGGTCGGCCCACCGACTCGTGGGTCGGAATCGCCTTCCCACGTGGCGCGCCACCGACCCGCGTGGACATCATCGAGCGTGATTTCGGCATCACGGTCGATCCGGCGCTCGTGGAACGCTACGGTCAGATCGTGCCCGTGCATCCGACGCAACTCTACGAAGTCGGCATGAGCACCCTGATCTTCTTCCTGCTCTGGCGCCTGAGGCGTACGTCCCGTCCGGCGGGCTGGCTGTTCATGTTGTGGTTGGCACTTGCCGGGGTCGAGCGCTTCTTGGTTGAGTTCCTTCGTGCGAAAGACGATCGCTTCTTCGGCCTGCTCACCCTGGCACAGATCCTGAGCCTGGCGATCGTCGCCGTGGGGGTGGTCGGGATGGTGAGGTCTTCCGGCGGGCCGAGCGCGAAGGCGGCCACAGCCTAGGCTCTCCGATGCTCACTGTGCTCCACGCCTCGGACTTCCAATGCGGACGCCCGTTCAGGGCTGCCGCGGCCGAGGCGCTGCTCCGCCTCGCGGCCGAGACGGATCCCGATGTCGTCGTGGTTTCGGGCGACCTGACGCAGCGCGCCAAGGCTCGGGAGTTCAGGGTGGCCAAGCGGATCTTGGACCGAATGCCCCGGGTGCCCGTCGTTGTGACCCCAGGGAATCACGACGTGCCACTGTTCCGGATCTTCGAGCGGGCCTTAACGCCGTACAAGAACTGGCGGGCCGCAATCTCCCCAGAGCTGGACACCGTCACCCGCGTGCAAGGGGCGACGCTCGTGGCGCTCAACTCCTCGGCGCCGCGGCGGGCTATCGTGAACGGACGGATCGACGACGATCAACTCGACTTCGCTCACCGTGCCTTCGCGACCTCGCCCGTGGACGACATTCGGGGTCTCGTCATTCATCATCACTTCGTCCCGCCGCCCGACGGAAGGGGTGGGAGACCGCTTCCCCGCGCGCGCCTCCTGGCGTCACGGTTCGAGTCCATGGGTGTGGACCTCGTCTTGGGGGGACACGTGCACCAGACCCATATCACGACGTCGAGAGATCTTCTGGGTGCGGACCGCGAGCTGGTGATCCCCTTCATCGCGTGTGGGACGACGACCTCTTGGCGCGGCCGTGGCCCTGAGGCGGATCGAAATAGTCTCAACGTGGTGCATGTTCGCCCCGGGCACATCGAGATCGTTCCTCATCGCATGGCTGCCGGGGGCGACACGTTCGAGCCGGGAGACCCGGTCTCCTTTGCGCGGCCCGCGGGTCACGGGACGGCGCCGAGATGAAGGCGCGCTACCTACGCTTCGAGCCCAGTCGAAGTGACGACCTGTCGGCGGCACTAGTGTCTGGCGCGGTTGCTGTGGGCGTCGGCGTCGTGACGTTCTACTTCGCCAGGCTCCTGCTGTCGCGCGAGGTGATGAGCGAGCCGCGAGAAGAAGAGGATCTGGCGGTCGCTGTGCGAGGGGACGAGTAGAATGGTCCGCGGCGTCGTGGGGGTGCTGCTGCTCTTAGGGGTCTCGGCCGTCCATGTGTCCGCACAGAGTTTCGGTCCCGAGGTGCGGAGGGTCGAATTCCTCGGGAACGAGACCTTCCCGAGGGACTCTCTCGCACGTGCCATCATCACGACGCAGTCGGAGTGCCGTTCCTTTCTCTTGCAGTGGATCATTCCCGTCTGCCCAGTTTTTGGTTGGGGCCAGCGACAGTCCGCACTGCGCGAGCGGGACGTCCCGCTCGATGTGCAGAGGCTCCAGCGCTGGTACCAGATGCGGGGGTTCCGCGAAGTCGATGTCGCATCCGACACCGAGCTCGACGACGATGGCCGAGCGCTCGTGCGATTCACCATCACTGAGGGTTCGCCCATCCTCGCGGACAGCATCAACTATGAGGTCCCGGGCGGCTTCGATGCGGGTACGCTGCTAGATGGGCTCCCGATCGGCGCGGGTGATCGATGGAGTACTCTCGCGCTGGACCAGACCCGTGACACGCTCGTGAGGCGCCTGCGCAATCGGGGCTATCCGTACGCCGATGTCTTGAGGCAGACGGTGCTCCCGCAAGGCCAGCCGTATCACGCGCACGTCACCTTCGAGATCGAGCCAGGCGTGCCGGCTCGGTACGGTGACATTCGCGTGCAGGGTACCCAGCACCTCGACGAATCGACGGTCCTCCGGACCCTTCCGTTCCGGAGCGGCGATCCTTATCGCGTGGATCAGCTCCTAGACGGCCAGGCGCGCCTCTTTGGTCTGGACATCATCCGCAACGCTCGTGTCGAACCGGACACGTCGGCGATGCGGTCGCAGTCCACGCCCGACTCCATCGTGCCCCTCTTCGTGCAGGTGAGTGAGGGGGACCCCTACAGGATTCGCGCCGGCGCAGGATTCAACTCGGCCGAGTGTTTCAACTCCGAGGCGCGCTGGACGAGCAGGAACTTCTTAGGTGGCGGCCGCGTCGTTCAGGTCCGCGGGCGCCTCGCGAACATGCTCGCCCCGTGTGGCCCGCAAAGCGGCCAGGACAGGTTCGCTCGGCTCACCTGGGTGTCGGCCGTGGACTTTTCGCAGCCATGGATCTTTTCGACGAGAAACTCGTTCAACGCCTCGCTGTTCGCCGAGCGACAGAGCGTCCCCGACATCTTCATTCGCCGGGCCGTCGGTCTTCAGCTCGCGCTCGTCCGGGCCGTGGGTCCCCGCACGCCGCTGACGCTGTCGTACCGCCCGGAGCTGTCCACGCTGGTCGCCGCCGAAGTTCTCCTCTGCACGGGTTTCCTCGTGTGCACGGAGCGGGACCTCGGCACGTTGACCGGTACGCGCCGGCTGGCACCGGTCGGCGTCAATCTCACGCGGGACCTCGCGAACAGCCTCTTGAATCCGACCGCAGGATACCGGCTGACGTTCGACCTCGAGCATGCCGCGCCTTGGACTGGCTCTGAGTTCCGCTACAACCGCGCGCTGGTGGAGGGCACTTGGTACTCTCGGCTGACCGGTGCGAGCGTGCTCGCGACGCGTCTCCGGGGTGGGTGGGTCGGGTGGGGAGAGTTCGACGTCAACGACGTGCAGACCGCCATCGTACACCCGCAGAAGCGTTTCTATGCGGGGGGTGCGAACTCGGTGCGCGGGTTCGGTCAAAGCCGCTTGGGCCCGCGGGTACTGGCCGTGGACAATCCGGCCAGCCTGCTCTCGGAGTTCAGGCAGACACCAGGTGCGGCATGCCTCCCGGCCGACCTCGTCGCAGCGACCTGCGATGCCCAAGGCCTCCGGAACATCTTCGTGTCGCGGCCCATCGGTGGCACACGTGTGATCGAGGGGAACATCGAGGTTCGGTTCGCGGTCGGGCGGGACTTCGAGATCGTCTCCTTCGGGGACTTCGGGCAGGTGTGGGGCGCCGACCAGGACTTCAGGCCAGCGGAGCTCGAGTTCACCCCTGGCATCGGCGTCCGGTATCTGAGTCCGGTCGGCCCAATTCGGGTCGATCTGGGGTATAGCTTCCGAGGGAGCGAACAGCTTTCCGTAGTGACCCAACAGATCGCGCCCTTCGCCGGGGACTGCACGGTTCAGCCGTCCCCGTGCGTGAACGTACGCGGTGCCGATGGGACGTCGACGCTGATCCCGTACGTCCAGACCGGTCAGCTCGCCCTGTTGCCCGACGTGCTGTTCGGTGAAAACGAGAGCCGGTTCCAGCTGCACCTGTCGATCGGACAAGCATTCTGATGGACGAAGAAGGGACATTCGAGGAAGGGACCGCCGAGTCGGACACGCCAGAGGTCGAATCATCGACCGACGTCGCGCCCGCTGCGGCTATCCCTGCCCGTAAGCCTCGCCGGATCGTGCGACGCATCCTGGGATGGGGCGCGTGGGGGATCGCGGCCCTTGCGGTCCTGGCCATCCTCTTTGTCAGTGGCAGTGAACGGGGACAGCGCATTGTCCTGGACGAGCTACTCGAACGAATAGGCGGGGCGCTCGCCGGCGAGCTCAAGGTAGACGGCATCAGGAGCACCTCCCTGGTATTCGGCTTTACACTGCAGGGCGTCCGCTTGGACGCCGAGGGTGGTCGACGCTTCCTGGAGGCGGACTCCGCGGTGGTGCGCTACTGGCCGCTGTCCCTCGCCTTCGGCAGTCCGCGACTCCGGTCGACGACCTTCTTCGGGCTCGAGGCCGAGATCTCGCGGTATCCGGGCGACGACTTTGCAAACGTGAACCGGATCGTGCCCACGAGGTCCCCCGACGATACCGTCACCGCCTCGCCGCAGACGATCGGACTGGGCAGGGTGGCGGTGCGAGGAGGCAACCTCGAGATCCTCGTGCCAGCCTCGGGTGGGGCGGAGGAACTGACGGTGCCCGGCCCAGGGGGCGCCCGCCTGCGGCGCATGGCGGTCCAGAACCTCGACCTCGACCTCGAGCAGACCGTCTTCCGCAGCGTCGGTCCCGTGATGGTCGACGCACGATTGGCATCTTTTTCGGCCTCAGTCTTGGTCCTCAATGAGCCTCTGGTGGTCAGGGAGGCGCAGGGCGATCTGTCCTTCGGCGACCGGGGCCTGAGGATCCAAGCCGGCGAATTTCGCCTGCCGGGCTCCTTCGTCGAGGGGGGACTGGGATTCGGCCCCGATCGGGCGGGCGACCCCTGGCGGTTCACCGCGGAGATAGGGGCGGAGGAGTGGGCCGATCTTGCGGACATTGGGTGGGTCAATCCCCTCGTGCCGTCCGGCCGCTTCCGTGGCGTAGCCGCGGTCAGAGTTGCCGATGCGATCGAGGTGAGGTTGCAGGGCGTCGAAGTCGAGACCGGAGGGACGTCGATCGTCCTGGATGGCGGGACGAGTCTAGGGGATTCGATGATACTCGAGGACCTGCGACTGACCGCCTCGCCGCTCCTACTGTCTTCCGTGGAGCCATGGCTCGAGCAGGCGCTTCCCTTCGCGGGTTCTCTGCGTGGAAGCGCGACGCTGGCCGGGACGATGCAGGACCTGGCCGCGACGGGCCGGATGACCTTCACCCCGCGCGATCTGCCGAGTGCAGCCACGACCGCCGATTTCAGCGGGACCTTACATCTCGGCTCGAACCCCGGTGGAACTGAACTCGACGTGCGGTTGGATCCCTTCGACTATCGAGTGTTGGAGCCACTGTGGCCCGATGCCCGTCTCCTCGGGAGAGGCCGCGCGACCCTTTCCATCGAGGGCCGAGCCCAAAACGGGCTCATGGTTGTCGCCGACGTCACGCACCGCTCCGACGCAACCACGACCTCTCGGGTCGTGGGTCGAGGTCTGGTCCGGCGCGGTCCCGACGAGGCTTGGATCGTCGACCTACGAGGAGAGCTCGCTCCACTCTCGTTGCCCCTGCTGGGTAGGCTTTGGCCCGCAATCGATCTTCCGGGAGCCGTGCGCGGCCCGCTGCAGGTGGCTGGACGCCTGACAGATCTGCGCGTCACCGGAGACCTGACCAGCGACGCGGGGCGAGTGGTCTTCGACGCATCGGCCGACATGACGGCGCCGGCGGCGGGCTACCGCATCGAAGCGGACGCCGAGGAATTGGACATCTCCGCCTTCACAACGAGTGTCCCGTCGCCGTCGGTTTTTTCCGGTCACGTCGACGTCGACGGCGCGGGCCTGACGTTGGAATCGTTTGCCGCCTCCATCGGGTTGGCGCTCCGCTCCGCACGGGTGGGCGCACTAGCTATCGATTCGGCCGACGCCGTGCTTCGCGTCGAAGATGGAGTTATTACCGCGGATACCATGCGGGCCAGCATGGCTGGGGTGCTGCTGGATGGAGCGGGAAGCATCGGCATGTTCGCAGAACGGGAAGGAACGTCGCGGTTCGCCTTCTCCGCCGAGTCCCTGGAGGGGCTTCGGCCGGTCTTCATGGGTGATTCGATCTTGGTCGGCGACACGCTGAACCCGCTCGAGCAGGACGCCCTTCGCGCGCGGGGCATTGACCCGGATACGCTTCCGACGGCCATGGATGTGAGAATGCAAGGAGCCGTCCGCGGCACCGCGGATGTTCGCGGATGGTTCCGTGACATGAGTGCGGACCTCGTCTTCGATCTTCTGGGCGGCGCATACGGATACAACTCGGTCGACTCGGCACATGTGGCACTTTCCGCATCAGGACTGCCGGAGATCCGTGGTACCTGGGACGCGGACGTCGACGCCCGCGGAATCGTGTGGGCGGACCGCGAGTTCGAGCAGGTCCACTTCGATGGCACGATGCTGCAGCGCAGAGGCGAAGGGACGCTCGACGTCGTTCGGGGTGCGAACGAGAGCTACTTCCTCACGGGCGCGTTCGCGGTGGATTCCCTAGGGGGTGAGCTCCAGCTCACGGATGCCATCATCAACGTGATCGACCAGTCGTGGGTGTTGAGTCGACCGACGACCATGGTGTGGAACGAGTCTTCGCTGACCGTCGACAGCTTGGAGGTCAGGCGTTCGGACGACGATCCGATGCTGCTCACGGCTGCAGGGACGCTGGCGCGCGGGGGCGACTCCAACTTCCGCTTGATGATGGAGGGATTCCACATAGAGCAAGCACTCCAAGTCGCCCAGCGGGAGGACATCGATCTATCGGGTCATATCGATCTTGACCTGAATATCGTCGGTCCCGCGGAGAGGCCGTTGATCGACGTCCGTTTCCACATCGAGGACCCCGAGTACGGGGTGTTCCAGCTCGCCCGCCTGGATGGGTCACTGGAGTACGAGAATCGCTCCGCCACGTTTGAGGTGGCCGCGTGGGACGACGAGCGCCAGGTACTCACGGGGGAGGGAGTGATGCCCGTGAACCTGACCCTCACGGAGGTCGAGGACCGCGCCGTCGAAGCGACCATGGACGTGATGGTCAGGGCCGATTCTCTCGATGCGGCCCTCGCGCTCGTGTACCTGAGTGCGCTCGAGGACGTGGTCGGCACCGTCTCGGCCGTGATGCACGTCGGCGGCACGCCAAGCCGGCCGGAACCGAGTGGCACGGTAACGCTGACCAACGCCGCGTGGACGGTCGACGCTTTGGGTGTCCGGCACACGGGCGTCTCCGGAGAGCTGCTCCTCCAGCCCAACCGGACGGTGGCGATCAAGCTCGCAACTGCCGGATCAGGGGGGGTGGACGGTAGCTCGACGATCTCGGGCATCGTTCGACTGGAGCCGGCTCTGACGAATCCCACGCTGGATCTTGCGATCGGGTTCGATCGCTTCCTGGCGGTGGATCGCCGGGACATGCGGACCACGCTCAGTGGGGACCTGACGCTGACCGGCACGTACCAACTACCGGTCACGGCAGGGACGCTACGCATGGAAGAGGCCACCCTCTTCGTCGACGAGTTCGCACGCAACGTGGGCGTCGTGGATCTGCGCAGCCCGCTCCTCTACGCGCCTGGCATCGCAGTCGACACGACCGTGTTCATCAGCCAGCCGTTGATTGCAGGGTTGAGCAATCCATTTCTGGACAACCTCCGGGTCGATGTCGACATGGCGGTGCCGAGGAACCTCTGGCTGCGCTCCAGCGAGATGAACGTCGAGATGGGCGGTGATCTGATCGTGCGCTACGACCGAGGCCTGGGCGACCTCGTCCTCGTCGGAGAGCTGCAGGCGCTTCGCGGATCGTACAACGTTCTCGGACGCACCTTCGAAGTCGACGGCGGGACGGCGTCCTTCCTGGGGCAGCCCGGCGTCAATCCGACGCTGGATATCCAGGCGCTCAGTCGGATTCGAAGGCGCGAGGGGGGGCGGCTGGAGGTTCGAGCGACGGTCCAGGGCACCTTGGTGGAGCCGCTCGTCACGCTCTCGACGGAAGAGGCCGGACTCTCCCAGTCCGACCTGATCTCCTATCTGCTCATTGGCGGTCCTAGCGGCGGGGCGACCGGGGGATTCGGCGCGAACCTCACGACGGGGGTAACTACGGTGGCCACGGGTGCGCTGGTGAACCAACTGGGCACCGTGCTCGCGCAGGAGATCCCCTTCGCCAACCGGCTTGACTACCTGTCGTTTTCGCAGTCCGACGCCTTCGGAAGCGACGGCGTCTCCAGCCTCGGAACGTACGGGGGAAACGTCTTCGCGGGCACGCAGGTAGAACTAGGCAAGTACCTGAACGATGACGTGTTCGTCATCTTCGTCCTCGGTGGTCAGAACGCCGCAGGCGGGGATGGGGCCGGGGCGAGTGTCACGTTTCGCGGCGTGCGGATGGAGTTGGCCCTCGCCGAGGATGTCTTCCTCGAGGCCTTTTGGGAGGACCAGTTCATTCGCAGCGGAACGGGCGGCCTGGGTGCGAGCGGGCTCGAGGGGAACAAGCTGGTAGGCCTCCTCCTATTCGGAGAGTGGGGCTACGGCTCACAGCAGCAAGACGAGGAGCAAGACTGAGATGCAGATGGTGAAGGTCTTCGGCCTGATGACGGGCATGACCGTGATCATGGTCGGTTTCGGCCAATACTTTGGCGGCTCGAACGGGGCGGTTCTGTTCCTCGTGATCGCGGCCGTCATGAACTTCGGCATGTACTGGTTCAGTGACCGCGCCGTCTTGAAGATGTACAAGGCGCGCATCCTGGGGCCGGAGGACGCCCCTGACCTCTACCGGATGGTTGATCGCCTCCGGCAGGCGGCGGACCTTCCCATGCCCACACTCGCACTCGCTCCTTCGGAGCAACCGAATGCGTTCGCGACCGGACGGAACCCGTCGCATGCCGTCGTGTGTGTGACCGCCGGAATCGTGAAGCTCCTGCCTCCTAGAGAGCTCGAGGGCGTCATTGCCCATGAGCTCGCGCACATCAAGCATCGCCACATGCTCGTGGGCACCATCGCGGCCACCATGGCCGGCGCGATCGCCATGATCGCGAGTGTCGCCCGGTGGGGGATGATCCTGGGAGGCCTGGGCGGGCGCGACAATCGAGGACAGAATCCCTTCGCGCTTCTCATCATGGTCATCGTCGCGCCGATCGCGGCAATGATCGTTCGGATGGCCATCAGCCGTCAAAACGAGTTTCAGGCGGACGCGACGGCGGCCCGCATCACGCGCGACCCGGGCGGGCTCTCGAGTGCCCTCCAGCATATCGAGGGCTACGCCAAGCAGATCCCGATGGCGGTGAATCCTGCGGCGGCCCAGCTGGCGATCATCAACCCCCTGTCGGGGCCACGAGTACCGGCCTTTTCCGGCCTCTTCCGCACACACCCGCCAACGGAGCAGCGCATCGCTCGACTGCGCGAGA
>JAOTVA010000018.1 GCA_029863645.1 Gemmatimonadota bacterium | reverse complement strand
AAAGCCGGCGGGCGAAAGCCCTCGTGGGTTCGAATCCCACCCCCTCCGTTGGAACGGCCAAGAGTGCTTCGGTCATGCAGATGTGGTCGAAGTCCCTTCGCGTTCGAACCCACGCGCGTTTCCGAAGAAACGCGCTACGTGGGTTCGGCTCGGAGCGACCGTAGGAAGCGGAGAGCAGTGGAGGCGCGAAGCGCCGGAGCTGAATCCCGCCCCCTCCGCTTTGCAGGACAAGGGTTTACGCCCATTAGGCCCGGTGGCCGGGAAGTAGGCTACAGGGCCTCTTGCCAACGGCGGCCTGATTCCTCGCGGTTTGCCGCGCGTGACCGCATCTTGTCGGCATGCCCGACCTGGACCCCATCACCCGCCTGAACGCAGCCCTCGAAGGCCGCTACCGCATCGAGTCGCAGCTCGGTGAGGGCGGGATGGCGACCGTCTACCTGGCCGACGACCTGCGCCACGAGCGGAAGGTCGCGCTCAAGGTCCTCAAGCCCGAACTCGCAGCCGTAGTAGGTGCCGAGCGGTTCCTGGCCGAGATTAAGACGACGGCGAACCTCCAGCATCCCCACATCCTGCCGCTCTTCGATTCGGGTGAGGCGGATACCTTCCTCTTCTACGTGATGCCGTACGTGGAAGGCGAGACACTCCGGGAGAAGCTGGATCGAGAGCATCAGCTTCCCGTCGAGGAGGCGGTACGGATCACGACGGAAGTCGCCGAAGCCCTCCAGGCGGCCCACGAACAGGGTGTGGTCCATCGGGACATCAAGCCAGCGAACATTCTGCTGAGCCGCGGTCGTCCGCTCGTGGCCGACTTCGGCATTGCGTTGGCCGTGAACGCGGCCGGAGGCGGGAGGCTGACGGAGACCGGCCTCAGCCTAGGCACACCGCACTACATGAGTCCGGAGCAGGCGACCGGCGACCTCAGCGTTGGCGCTGCTGCGGACGTGTATGCGCTCGGCTGTGTGCTGTACGAGATGCTCGTGGGCGAGCCGCCCTACACAGGCAGCACGGCCCAGGCGATTCTCGGCAAGATTATCTCGGGCAAGGTCGCGTCGGCGACTGAGCATCGCGCTTCGATCCCGCCGAACGTGGACGCCGCGATCACGAAGTCGCTAGAGAAGCTTCCTGCGGATCGGTTCCTGGGGGCACAAGACCTTGCCAGAGCGCTGGCCGATCCCGGGTTTCAGCACGGCGAGCCGGCGACGATCGCCGTCGGTGGTCGACCCGGACCGTGGAAGGCGATCGCGATGGCGACGTCGGTCGTGGCCGTCCTCGCGCTCGGCGGCTTCGCGACTTCTCTCTCGCGTGGCCCCGACGCTTCGCCGAAGCCGGTCGTGCGCTTCACCATGCCAGTCGGGGAGGGCGCAGACGTCTATCTCGGGGGCGCAGGGGACACGCGATGGGGACGGCCGAGCCTCCCCTCGTTGGCGATTGCGCCGGGGGGGGACTTCATCGTGTATACGGCGTGGGAGCAGCTTCCGGACGGCGACGTGGTTGCCCGGCTCTATCGTCGCCGATTCGACCAGGAGCGTGCAGATCCGATCGAGGGCACGGAAGGAGCGTTCGGCCCGTTCTTCTCCCCCGACGGAGCCTGGGTTGGATTCGCTGTCGACTCGTTGCTCCAACGTCTGTCGATGGTCGACGGGAGCATCGAGACGATCGCTCGTGACGTCCCGGTCCTTCCTGGGTCATTCAAAGCAACCTGGGGCGATGATGACACGATCGTGTACTTCGGCGGGGAACTCACTCTGTATCGCGTGTCGGCAAACGGGGGTAGGTCCGAAATGGTCGTCCGACCAGCTTCGGGGGCCCTCTTCCACCCTCAGTTCCTTCCCGGAAGCCGGAAGCTCCTCGCCGTCCATGGCCGGTCATACAATCCGGACGAGATTGATGTCGTCCTGCTGGACCTCGAAGCCGGGAGTCAGACCCTATTGGTGCCCGCCGCGAACGACCCCCGATATGTCGACTCCGGGCATTTGCTTTTCATGCGTCACGGGACGCTGATGGCGGTCGGATTCGATCCGAATCTCGGCGAGTTGAGAGGAGAGCCCATCGTGGTGCTCGACGATGTGATGCACGCTCAAGGGATGCCTAACACCGACGTCGAAAGCTTTGTAGGGCACTTCGCGATCTCCCGCGAGGGGCACATCGCGTACGCCAGCGGCGGGGTGTATCCAGCCCGACCAAGAGAGCTCATGCGGGTACGATTCGACGGAATAGCAGAACCGGTCGGTCTACCCGCTCGAGAGTACGGAAAGATCCGGGTGTCCCCCGAAGGCGAGCAGATCGCGTTCAGCGTGAGAAACGGTCGAGCGTCCAGCATCTTCGTGTACGACTTGGCGCGCCGCACGACGGAGCCTCTGGCCACGGGTGGTTTCAATAGCGACATCGCCGAATGGAGCCCGGACGGCCGAGAGATCGCTGTGACGGGCGGCGGAAATTATCGAATGACGGTTGACGGAAGTGGATCACCGCAGCCCCTGTTTCCGCCGGAAACAGGCGGCAGGCCCGTCTCCTGGTCGTCCGAAGGAGTGATCGCATACCTGCGCGGAGGCGATATCTGGATTCAGGCTTCGGAGCGGGACAACGCACCCTTCTTCACGTCGGCTTCAGCCGAGACGTTCGTGACCTTTTCGCCCGACGGACGTTGGCTCGCGTACGTATCGGACCAGACCGGCCGGTCGGAGGTCTACGTGCGCCCGTACCCCGGTCCCGGGGCTGCTACCCTGGTCTCCGTCGAGGGGGGCTTTGCCCCGACCTGGTCACCGGACGGCCGTCGGCTCTTCTTCCTCGCCCGCGACAGCGATGGGTTGGCGATGATGGTGTCTGAGATCGTCGTCGCGGGCGACGAGCTGCGCGCCGGCCCTCCGGCAGTCCTGATCGAGCCCTGGCCGTACGTCACGGAGGTGCCGACACGGTCCTACGATGTGCTCGACGACGGGTCGTTTGTGGCGAGCCTCAATCAGGACGGCGGGGACTTCAGAACGCAGTTCAAGGTCGAAGAGGTTCACGTCATCATGAACTTCGTGGACGAGCTGCGTGCCCGGGTGCCGAATTGAAGCCCCAGATCCCCTGGCTCCGCGTCGTCATCGAGGGCGTGGTGATCGTGGGTCGAACGCGGTGAAGGCGTGTTCTTGCCAACGTTTTGCCAACGGATGGGGTGAAGCGCTTACAGCCTGAGGCAACACGGCGTCGAGCAAAGACTCGAAGAGGCCGCGACCGGAAGCCAGATGCAACCAGAGGCAACCGCACGCAACTCGTCGCCGCGAACTTGAAAACCGGCGGGCGAAAGCCCTCGTGGGTTCGAATCCCACCCCCTCCGCTAGCAGGACCTACGCGTTCGAACCCACGCGCATTCCGAAGGAAGGCGCTACGTGGGTACGACTCGGAGCGAAGCGCAGAGTCCGAGGATGCGCCGGAGGCGCACCGGAGGTAATCCCACCCCCTCCGCTGGCAGGACCTACGCGTTCGAACCCACGCGCATTCCGAAGGAAGGCGCTACGTGGGTACGACTCGGAGCGAAGCGGAGAGTCCGAGGATGCGCCGGAGGCGCACCGGAGGTAATCCCACCCCCTCCGCTAGCAGGACCTACGCGTTCGAACCCACGCGCATTCCGAAGGAAGGCGCTACGTGGGTACGACTCGGAGCGAAGCGGAGAGTCCGAGGATGCGCCGGAGGCGCACCGGAGGTAATCCCACCCCCTCCGCTAAGCAGGACCTACGCGTTCGAACCCACGCGCATTCCGAAGGAAGGCGCAGCGTGGGTACGACTCGGAGCGAGCGTAGCGAGTGGAGAGCAGCGAGGACCGCGCAGCGGCCGGAGCTGAATCCCACCCCCTCCGCTAAGCAGGACCTACGCGTTCGAACCCACGCGCATTCCGAAGGAAGGCGCTACGTGGGTACGACTCGGAGCGAGCGTAGCGAGTGGAGAGCAGCGAGGACCGCGCGGCGGCCGGAGCTGAATCCCACCCCCTCCGCTTTGCAGGACAGCCACTTAGGCTACAGAGGCTAAGGGAATCCCGAACGCGCCTCTTTCGTCGTTGCCAACGCTCCTGCCAACGCGAGCCTGACCTGCTCGCTCGTTCCGGCGTCACTGTCATGGCGCGGGGACGGTCAGCTCGGCCGCCATGTAGGCGTCTTTCCGGGTCGCCTCCCAGAGGAACACCGCGGAGGCGACGGTGAGCCCTTCGGGCTCGATGAATTGGTTCAACGCCTCTCGGGGCGCGCCGGCTATCGGAGGCCCGAATCTCCAGGCCTCCCCGGTGTATTCGAGCGGCTTGCGGCTGTGGGCTCACTGTCGTAGCCGCCTCGCGGAGGCGCGCGAAGCGCACCGCAGCGCCATCCCTCTCGCGATCACCGAAGGAACCCTCTTCGTGCCAGCGCTTCCCGCCGGTGATCCTGGGTCCGACGCTTCTTCGTATTGCTCATTGACCACCCCGACTCGCCCCAACTGCAGGAACCGACCCATGCGCCTCGGAAGCGTCTCGATCAGCCCAGCCGCCTCATCGCCCCCCCGAGCCGGCGGTTGCCTTCAAGGAGGTGGCTCGTGACTAGCCGACCACTCGCGGTCGCCATCCTCCTGTTCTTGACCGCTTGTCGCGGAGGCACAGAGCCCGAACTGAGCCCAGCACCGGAAGAGATCACCATCTCGCCCGCGACGTTCCTCCTGGAACTCGGTGAGACGGTGCAGCTGCAGGCCACCGTTCGAGACGGAGCGGGGAGCCTCCTGACCGGGAGTGCGGTGACTTGGTCGTCCAGCGACACCGATGTGGCCACCGTTTCGTTGGACGGAGTGGTAATCGGCACGGGGGGTGGCGAAGTGACCATTTCTGCAACCGTCGACAGCCGCACGGACGCGGTTGAGGGCTCGGTACTGCCCTACCGGGTTGCCGAGAACGCGTACCCTGTCGACTCGATGGAGTTGGACCTAGTGAGCGACAGGGCCGAGATGGACGTGGGCACGTACCGCTTCAGCTATGTGGGATCGGGTTCGCCGCCCACTTTCCGGGTAGGTGATGTGATCGTGGGCATGCAGGGGCTGGGCTTTCTGAGGAGGGTCAGGTCAGTGTCGGTGGCCGGCACCGAGATGACCCTCGAGACGGACCCAGCTCTGCTGGGAGATATCCTCGACGAAGGTGAGTTCGGCTTCAACGTCGAACTACTGAGCGGCGGTGGGACGGGTGGGACAGGTGGTCCAGCCGGGGCGGCCTTCGGTCCAGTCCGCGGCCTGGGGCCCGATCTTGTCAACGTTACCTACGGCGACCTCTGGACGCGGACGGCTCCAGGCGTAGCCGCCGGGGTGAGCACTTCCGGATTCGGAGTCGACTTCAGCGGATTCGATGTCTGTAAGTACTTCAAGGACAACAATCCAGCCAACTCCTGCCCCACCGTCATCGACGAGTTCAAGTTCCCGAACGGGACGGTAACGTTCAATCCCTCCTTCGACTTCGGCTCCACCAAGAACGCCGAGGGTGACTTCACGGAGTTCCACGGAATCGCGACGGGCGAACTCAGCACCGACATCGCGGTCTCGCTCGGCGCCAAGGTGTCCACCTCGTTCGGCGGTGAGGCCACAATCGCCGACTTCGGTCGCATCATCTATCTGCAGGTAGGGGCCATTCCCGTCGTACTACATGCGGAAATGGAGATCAAAGCGAAGTTCGAGGCCACGGCGACGGTCAGAGGGAAGTTACAGGCGGGGCTCCAAACGCAGCACTCGGTGGACGTGGGGGCACGCTGGACTTCTTCGGGCGGCTGGCAGGGTGTGCTCACGGGCTCCGGTAGCTTCACACCGCAGCAGCCGTCTATCGACGACTCGACCGCCGTGGCCTCCATCACGCTGGAGGCCAAGGCGACGCTCACCCCCAACCTGAACCTGAAGTTCTACGGCGTGGCGGGTCCTCTGTTGGGGGTCGAGCCTTTTGCAGAGGGGGGGCTGACCGCGTCGACGACGGTCTGCAACTTCGACTCGTCCGCGGGAATCGAAGGCCGCGTGGGGATTGCGCTGGCGGACATCCTGGCCGAAGCGCTCAGCAATCCCGACTTCACGCAATCCACCAACCTGGCCTCCATGCCGTTGACGCAGTGGCAATGCCCGGTGGGTGACGCCGACGTGACCGTCAACACGGGAGGCGCCAGCCCGGACCCGGACGGTTACACGCTCAAAATCGACGGGAAGGACGAGGGAGCCGTGGGAACTGCCGAGACTCGGTTCTTCGGCAACCTGCGTGAGGGTGATCGGACCTTCGCCCTTGGGGGGCTCGCGGAGAATTGCGAGGTCCAGGGGGACAACCCGGTCACCGTCGGGATTCGGGTCAGCCAGAAAGCGAACGTAGGATTCCAGGTCGAGTGTCGGACCACCGGCGGCGGCCCAGGAACCGTGGGTCAACTCGAAGTGACGACGACGACCAGCGGTCGCTTTCTGGATCCGGACGGGGTTCAGATCGGGCTGAACGGTGGGACCCGCGCCGCGGACACCAACGGAGTGCTCACGTTCTCTGACCTCGTTCCCGGCACGTACACGGTCACCATTTCGGGGCTGGCGCCCAACTGCACGACGGGTAGCTCCTCGCTACTGGCGGCCGTGGTGGCCGACGACACCACGCGCGTGACCTTCATCGTGCATTGCACGGGCGGTGACGTCACAGTCGAGACGACCACCTCGGGTACTCCGCCGCCCAACACGACGATGAGCGTATTCGTCGATGGCCAGAGCCGCGGGGTGATGGATTTCAACGACCGGAAGACCTTCGGCGTCCTGGACGGGCCGCGCGAGGTCAGCCTCACCGGCGTTCCAGGAACGTGTTCGCTGCTCGGACCAGCGACGGTCGAGGCCAACGTCCCCGACGGAGGATCGGCTTCGGTGGTCTTCCCGGTAGACTGCCCCCCGGGAGAACTGACGGTGACCGTCGACACGCAGGGCGACAACGGTGGGCAGGCCAGCTATCGCGTGGTGTTGGACGGGACGCAGATGCAGACGGTCAACTCGGACGGAGGAAGCGCCACCTTCAGCAGCATTTCCGTGGGGGATCACAGTGTGGAACTCCTCGACGTACCTGCTCGTTGTACGGTCTCAGGTCAGAATCCCCGGACCGTGACGGCCCCGGACGCGGTGCAAATCGGTGTGGTTTGCGGGGGGCCGGGGGGGGCGGTCGTGTACGCCCAAGGGCCGGACATGTGGACGATGAACCCGGATGGGACGCTTCCAGGCCTGGTGTATGGCCCGGGTGGGACGGCCCAGGAGTTCGTGAAGTGGCCATCCTGGTCTTCGGATGGCTCCCAGATCGTCTTTTCCAAGGGCTACTACAGCGGGCTGTGGGTGCTTAGCACCGACGACAGTGTCGCCGCGCCGCTGACCTCACCGGGGTACGATGTGTTCCCTGACTGGTCGGCCTCAGGAGTGATCGCCTTCACTCGGGATGTGACGCCTCCAGAAAGTATGACAGCGCAGGCGATCCACACGATCGACCCCATGACGCTCAGCACCCTCCGGGTCACCGGTGGAGACATCCAGTTAGGGAATCAACCCGACGTCGCTCCGAATGGCTCCGAGATCGTCTTCTCGGGATCGCCCCCCGGTCTGGGGCCCAGGACCATCGACATTTACCGTGTTCCTGTTACCGGAGGGACATCGGTCAAGGTGACCGACAATGCCCCGGAGGTAGCCGCTTGGGGACCGTCCTTCTCCCCTGACGGTCGGTCCATCGCGTACGTGGAGGGGGTCTACGGCGATCCTAACAAGAGCCCGTCGGATCTGCTCTCGGTTTCGATTCGGATGATCTCGGGAGGGTCGAATCAGATCCTGGTCGCGGGCCTCGAGGGGCTTCCCCAGAGCGTCAAGATCGCGTGGTCGCCGGACGGCACCCAGCTCCTCTACAACTCCGGGGATCAGCTCAACGGGGTGGGCCCCACTTGGATCTACCTGATCAACGCGGACGGCACCGGGATGGTTCAGTTGGGGCCGGGGCACGATCCGGACTGGAGGCGATGACCCGTCGCCGATTCGTGTGAGTCGTGTCGCCTCCACAGGCCGCGCAGCAAAATCGCGATTCGTCAGAGGGCGGTGCCGAGCTCGCCTCGGAGCTCACGCATCCCCATCGGCACATAGCCAAAGCACATGAGAACTGCCCCCGCGGCCGTGATGATCTCGATGTCACCCACGAAGAGCGTGGCCATGCCGATGACGATCAATGCGGCCTGGCCTTTCCCGATGATTCCGGCCTTGGCGAGTCCGATCGCTTGGACGATGAAGCCGACCGGCAGGAGTGCCAGTAGGTAGACGATCCAAAGCCAGCCTGCGCGTTCCAACATGACCTGGAGGGCAGGGTAGATCTGTTCGAAGGTGCCCTCCGGGAGGGTATCGAAGGCGGTGAGGACCAGCGTCAACGCACCCTTATCCACCGCGAGGATGAAGGCGCCGAACACCCCAAGCACCCCTCCGGTGAAGATCATCCAGGCGCCGCTTCCCGTGGCGAATCGCATGCACCGCACACCCACCAGGATCGCCAGCGGTGCGACGAACATGACCAGCACGTGGCCGAAGTGGAAAAGGAAGTTGCCACGGAATTCACCCGCCCACGCCTCGGCCTCGGTAACCATCTCGAGGCTCGTGATGTCCGGGTGCAGGAGAAAGCCCACCAAGAGCATCGGGGGAAACACCAACAATGCGAGGCCGGTCCCGACCCGCTTTACCTGCTCGATCCTGATTGAAACGTCAGTCATGATGTGCTCACTCCTGTGATCGCGTACCACGGAGGGTTCATCAGAACGCCAGCATCTTCGTGACCTTCACGGTCAGGCTTCTTCCGGGCCGGATTCCTTCCCCCGTCTCGAAACGTTGCTCGTTCCAGACCAGGAACACGTCGGAGAGCGGGCTGTGGATCCAGTTGAACCGGACGTTCGAGTTCAGGCGCTTCGTCGCGGGGTCGTACTGCACGAGAGCGTCGATGAACATGTCTTCGTTGAACGAGTAGTTCGTGCGCGACGTCCAGAAGGTCTTGGTGAACGATGCGACGGGGGCGTCGAGATCGGCCGACGTGCGCGACACGCTGGTCGTCGTCCGAAACTTGTACGAGGGCCGAATCGTGAGGCCTCCCGAGAACGAGCGTTGATCGCCGGTCCACAGACCTCCCCGCGTGATTCGCCAGTTCCCGGACAGCAGTCGACTCGAATCGGTGCTCCCGGAGAGCACCCAGGCGTCCCAGTCATGTCGACCCACCGGAATCGGGTCGATGCGACTGTCGATGACGAACGGCTCCGAGATTCGCTCTGTCGATCGATCCATGGCGAGCTGGACGTTCCCGCCCGACTCGAAGAAGAAGGTCACGCCCGAGTGGAGCCTCTTCGCGACGATGTTGCCGTCGAGGTCGTCGTAGTAGTTCCACGTGATGTGGGGATGGATCTCTCGGACTCCGAATGCTCGGAAGGACTCGGGTCGGGGACGCACGCCCCAGTCGATGAAGTATTTCCGCACGCCCGTTCGATTGAAGAACCCGAGGTCGTTCGTGAAGCCGTCGCCGAGCTCCATCGCGCCGAGCTTGATGTGGTGGAAGTTGCCCTCGCGATTGATCGACGTCCGCCACGCGTACTGCCCATCGTCGAACGCGGGGGACTCGGACACGACGTAATACGTGCTCCAGTCGATCTCACCCGGAAAGCGGATGTAGGTATCGAGGCCGTAGACGCGGTTGTAGCTGGACTCGTCGTCGACGGCGTCGCGCATCATCACGATCGCTCCGACGTCGGAGCCTCGCAGCACGTTCTTGCGGATGCGAAATACACCGTAGTCGTTCCCCGGGGCGCCGCCGAAGGCATCGGTCCGCATGAACATGCCGCCGACGACCAGCCCTCCGGCTTGTCCGGTGAGACGAGCCCCACCTTTGATGGGCACCTGCCGGCCATCGGCGGAGATACCGATTCGACGGCTGAAGAAGAGCAGGAGGTCTTCGTCGGGCGTGGGCGTGAGGCGAATGCGAAGGTTCCGCGCCGCGTCCCCGACGTAGAAGAGGCCCGAGTTCTCCAGGAAGAACTCTCGCTTCTCCTGAAAGAAGAGGCTGAATTGGGTGAGATTGACCCTCTGTTCGTCCGCCTCGACCTGCGCGAAGTCGGGATTCACCGTCACGTCGAGCGTGAGGCCGGACGTCAGCCCGTACTTTGCGTCGAGCCCGACCTCAGCGTCGCTGGAGAAATCGCTTCCACCCGTTTCTCGCACCGTCGAGCCGAGCGCGAAGGGCTTGAAACGAAGGTCACGTCCCGCCGTCGCACGGGGCAGCCCGTCCAGGTCGCCGGCCAGGGACAGACGGTTGAACGTGTACGCCCGGGGAATCGGGGCCCAATACGAGAGTTCGTTGTTGCGCCGTAGGAGACGACCGAAGTTGATGCCCCATCCATCGTGATCCGGATCGAAGCGCAGCGAGCGAAACGGAATCGCCATTTCCAGAGACCATCCCCCGGCGAACTGCGCGGTCTCCACCCGCCAGATGGCGTCCCACGACCGGTTGACCTCGCGGCCTTCGTTCGCGACCTGACGGTCTCCGCGCGCGCCCTCGGGGTTGGTCTGGAAGACGTACCCGCTGCGTCGGTCACGGAACGTGTCCAGGATGACCTGGAAGACGTCCTGATTGGCCTCGTCGAAGTCCTTCCGGATGTCGTTGACCGTAGGGTCGCCCGAATCGTAGAGCCGCGCGCCGATATAGAGGGTCGAGGCGTCGTACGCGACCCAGACTTCGGTGTCTTCGGTGGCCGGCTGACCCTCGCGCGGCTCGGCCTGCACGAAGCCGCTTTGCGCGGGGCCGGACCAGATGCCCTCGTCGAGCCGACCGTCGAGCTCGATCGGGCCCTGAACAGGCATCGCCTGCACGTGTCTGCGTTGTGCGTCGGTGATCGTTGCGGGAAGCGCCGCCGGTTCCTGCGCGGCGAGCGGAGCGATGGCGAAGCCGATCATGACCACGATCGAGAGCGTACGAACGGCGAGGCGTCTCAACCGTACTTCTCCGGGGAAGGCGATAGGGGTGGAGTCGCCCCGCCGGTCATCGACCGACGGGGCGCGGAGATCAACTGATCAGTCTCCTGATCATGATCGGATCGAGCCCCTCTTCGCGGAGCAGCTCGTTGAGGCGTGCGAGGTCCTGATCGATGATGAGTCGCAAGCGAACCATCTCCTCCTGTAGAAGTCCATCGAGGCGCGCGAATACCTCCCGGGACTGCTCGGTCGGTGGGAAGTCGCTGCGCGACACCCCGTTCAGGAGCGCCGCCAACTTGTTGTTGATCTTGATGGGGAAGTTGAGCGGGTCCTGCCGGCTCTCGTTCTTGACCTGGTAGATCTCGGCCTCGACTCCGCTGAGCTTGTCCTTCACTACGTCGCCCTGCTGCTGGATCTCGGAATTGCTGGTCTGTGCCTGCCGATCGTCGACCTCGCCTTTGATCATGCGAATATCGATGACGGCCTGGTTCGCCTCGGTGACCTTGTCTCGGATTTCGAGGGCCAGATCGAGCTGCGCCTGGAGCTGCGCCACCGTCACCGGCTCGGAGCGTGGATCGAGTCGAATCTCGAAGGGACGCTCGATCGTCTCACCACCGGCCGTGAGACGAACCGTGTACGTGCCCGGGAGCACGATCGGGCCCTGATTCTGTCCGGACCAGAAGATCATGCCCTCGAAGTCCACGTACCCGGGGTACCGGAGGTCCCACAGGAACGTGTGGGCGCCTGCCTTGCCCGAGGGTCGTGTGGGCGCGCCGCCGCCGAAGCGACGGTTGCCCCCGCCGCGACCCGCGGCGGGCTGCTCCTCGACCGATGCGTCGCCCTCGACGGTTTCGATGACCGAGCCGCGTTCGTCGAGGAACTCCAGCTTCACGTCCGAGTCGGCCGCGAGGAAGTACCGGACCTGCACACCATTGTCGACTCCGCGGTATGTGTCGACCGGGTTGAAGAGGTGGACCGGAGCCTGGGCGACCGTGGTGTTCATTTCGCGTAGCGGCGTGATGTCGCGCATGACCCAGAACGAACGACCGTGGGTACCGATGACCAGGTCGTCGTCTGCGACCACCAGATCGGAGACCTGAACGATCGGTAGGTTCTGCGAGAGCGGCTGCCAGTTCGCGCCGTCGTCCCAGGACACGTACACCGTGCGCTCCGACGCCGCGTACAGGAGACCGGCCCGTTTCGGGTCCTCGCGCGTGGCGCGCACGAAGTCGTCGGTCGGAATCCCGTTCACGATCTTGGTCCAGCTCCGACCGTAGTCCTCGGTCTTCCACACGTAAGGGCTGCGATCGTCCTCGACGAGGTATCGGATGCCCGACACGTACGCCTTACCGGGCGTCGTGGGGGAGGCCTCGATCGTGTTGATGCGCACGAAGTCCGGTGCATCGGGGGGTGTGACGTTCGTCCAGGTAGGCTCGGCCGCGGATGCGTTGCGGGTGATATGGACGAGCCCGTCGTCCGAGCCTGCCCAGATCACCTCCGGGTCGTGATAGGAGGGCGCCAGCGCGAAGACGGTCGCATAGACTTCGACTCCCGTCTGGTCCTTCGTGATGGGTCCTCCCGACTCGATCATGGTCGCCGGGTCGGCCCGCGTCAGGTCCGGGCTGATGCGGGTGAAGCTCTGACCCTCGTTCGTGGTCTTCCACACGTGCTGACTCGTCGTGTAGAGCACGTTCGAGTCGTGATGGCTGAAGACGATGGGGAAGGTCCATTGGACCCGCTCAACCAGCGATGCCGACGACTGCCCCATGGGGTTTTCGGGCCACACGTTGATCGCCCGAGTCTGGCCGGTTTCTTGGTTCTTGCGGGTGAGCGTGCCCGAATGGGAGCCCGCATAGAGGATGTGAGGACGATCCGGATTCGACGCGATGTACCCGCTCTCCCCGCCACCCGCGTCGTAGAGGTAGCGTTCTTCAGCGTCACCACCGTACAGGTGATCCCACCCGCGGCTCGCGACGCACGCCGTGGAGTTGTCCTGCTGGGCCCCGCAGATGTGGTAGGGGAAGTGGTTCGTTGTCGTGACGCGATAGAATTGAGCCGTCGGGAGGTCCTGGTCCGTCCAGCTCTCCCCGCCGTTGAACGAGACGTTCGCACCGCCGTCGTTCGTCTCGATCATGCGATCCGGGTCGCTCGGCGCGATCCACAGGTCGTGGTTGTCGCCGTGCGGAACGGAAATGCCCGTGAACGTCTCACCGCCATCGGTCGAGCGGTAGAAGCCCGTGTTGAGGGCGTACATCACGTCGCGATCCTGAGGGTCTGCATACACCCTCGTGTAGTAGAATGCCCGCTGCCGGAGGTCGCGCTGACGGTTGATGCGCTCCCACGTCAGACCCGCGTCGTCGGAGCGGAAGACGCCGCCCTCGTCGTTCTCGATCAGCGCCCACACCCGGCTCGGGTCGGCCGGAGAGACCGCCACGCCGATCTTGCCCAACACGCCCTCGGGCAAGCCTGGTGCGCGGGAGATCTCGTTCCAATTCTCGCCACCGTCGACGGACTTGAAGAGTCCACTACCCGGTCCGCCGGAGCTCATGCCCCAGGACTTGCGCCAGGCCTCCCACATCGCGGCGTAGAGGACGTCTGGGTTGCCGGGCTCCATGGTCAGATCCACGGCGCCCGTGCGATCATCGCGGAAGAGCACGAGGTCCCACGAACGTCCGCCGTCGGTCGTCTTGTAGACCCCCCGCTCGGGGTTCGGCGCCGAGTGCTTTCCGAAGGCCGCCACCCATGCCGTCTCACAATCGGTGGGGTGGATGCGAATGCGGGAGACGTTTTGCGTCTCCTTCAGCCCCAGGTGGGTCCACGTCTGGCCGGCGTCCTCGGAGCGGTAGACGCCGTCGCCCTGCTGGATATTGCCTCGAAGCTGGGTCTCCCCCGTGCCGATGTAGACCACGTCCGGGTTTGCCGCGCATACCTGGACGGCGCCCACTGACGCGCTACCGATCTGGTGATCCGTGACGTTGGTCCAGGTCGTGCCTGCGTCGGAGGTCTTCCAGAGCCCGCCGCCGGTGGCACCGAAGTAGTATTCCAGCGGCCGTGCGTCGCTGCCCGCGGCCGCTGTCGAACGGCCACCTCGTGCGGGCCCCATGTTCTCCCACTGGAGGTTCGCAAAGAGCTCCTGGGGGAAGGACTGGGCCTGGGCGTCCAAGGCCGCGAGAGCCAACAGGGTTGCCGCAAGGAGCCAGGTGCGTCGGAACAGTAGACCCATCATACTCGCCAGCCTTTCTCAGGAAGGTGAAGCGGGAGGGTCTGAACTCTGTGTGACTTCGTTAACTCATGGACACCCGAGTTGTCGGGCGTGTTGGGGCGCCCGGACAAGCTCCACACCGCTCCGCGCGCGGCTGGCGGACCAGGCAAGGCCGATGCGGGCCTCCGCCGGGAGAATCCGCACGTCGGATCACCGACTTTTCCCGACTTGTCACCCGCGTACGCCCATCGGAGGTTTTGCGCACACAGACGCCGACCGCGAGCACGCCTCGGGGTCATCGGGCCAGTTCGATTCCGTTTTTGCGCGGGAGGATGTATGCGGCATGCGATCCCGGACCGTTCCATCGTGACCGTCATGATTTCGTTGTGCATCGCGGCGTGCGGGCCGGCGCCCGAGCCCCAGGAAGAGGTTCAGGGTCCCACCCGTGCCGACTCGGTGAGCATGGCGCTCCAAGCCTTCGATGCCACGGTCTTCGATACCATCGTTTGGGAGTCGGATGCCGCGCGCGCCGAACGGGGAGGCCTCGTGTTTCGGATCAGCTGCGCGAAATGTCACGGGCCGAATGGACGCGGGGATGGGGATTTCGTGATGCAGGGCGACACCCTGCGGCCTCCCTCGTTCCTGACCCCGGACTGGCAGTTCGCCGACGCACCGATGCCGTTGAGGCGCTACATCTTCTCGGGCAATGTCGCCGGCATGCCGTACTGGGGACTGGTGGGTCTCAAGTACCGCGACATCGACGCCGTCGCGCACTTCATCGAATCGCCGCTGCGTGGAATACCCGGCGCCGCGCCCTGACCGGGTGAAAGATCGGCGCATCATCGCGGTCCGCGGCACGAGGCGCTCAGCCTGACCCTCCCGTAGCTCGCGTTCGTGTTGCCGGCCCACATCCCCCGGTCTAGTCTGCCTCTCGCACCCGCGACCCAGAGGATGATGAATGATCCGTCATGACCGGACCGGGCAGTCCCGGACGCAGAGAACGCTCCTTGCGGTCGCGATGGCCGTCGCCCTCGTGTTTGCGGTCCCGCTGTCTGCTCAGGTGCCGACGCCCGCCGACATCATCGGCTTTGCGCCCGGCACGGACTACAAGCTGAGCCCGTACGGCCCGATCGCCGCGTACTTCGAGGCGCTGGCGGCCTCGACGGACCGGATGGTCCTCGAGCAGATCGGGGAAAGCACCCGAGGCGAGCCACTCTACCTCGCCGCGATCTCGACGCCCGAGAACCTGCACAACAGGGAGCGCTACAAGGAGATCACTCGGACGCTGGCCTACGCGCGCGATCCCCGCGCCGGATTCCCTTCGATTCTCGCCGAAGACGAGGCCCGCGCGCTCGCCGCCGAGGGGAAGGCGATCGTGTGGATCGACGGCGGGCTGCACGCGACGGAAGTCGCGCACGGGCAGGTCATGCCCGAGATGGCTCATTACTTCGTCACGGACGAGTCACCCGAGACACAACACATACGTGAGAACGCCATCGTCCTGCTCATGGCGAACATGAATCCGGACGGACTCAACATCGTAGCCGACTGGTACATGTCGAACGTCGGTGGAGCGTTCGAAATGGCGAGCGTGCCCGAGCTGTACCACCACTATGTCGGTCACGACAACAACCGTGACTGGTACATGCTGACGCAGGTCGAGACGCAGGCGGTGACCCGTCAGCTTTACCACAACTGGTTCCCGCAGATCGTCTACAATCAGCACCAGAGCAGTCCGTTCCCCGGTCGCATCTGGATGCCGCCTTTCGCGGATCCCGTGAACCCCAACCTGGATCCTCTTCTCGTCAGCTCGCTGAACCAGATGGGACAGTCGATGCGCATGAGATTCGATGTCGAGAACAAGCCGGGGGTGAACAGCGGCATCACCTTCGACCTCTGGTGGAACGGCTCCATGCGTGGTGGGCCCGACTACCACAACATGCTCGGTTTCCTGACCGAGACCGCAGGTGCGGGTTACGCCACTCCGCGTTGTTACGACGAGATCCCCGAGACGTTCGGCGCGCGTAACATGAACATGCCGACCCGCTCTCGATCGACGAACTACAACAACCCGTGGCTCGGCGGCTGCTGGCACCTGCGTGACGCCATGGACTACATGATGACCGCGGCGGTCGCGGTGGCGTCGACGGGCGCGAAGCAGAAGGAAGACTATCTCTTCAACCAGTACTGGATGGGAAGGCGGCAGATCGAGCGCGGCATGCGGGCCGAGGGCGGCCCCTTCGCGTACGTCCTCGACCCCATGGCGTCCCATGACCCGAGCACCGTCGTCGAGTTCATGGAGCTGATGTCACGATCGGGCATCGAGTTCGTCCGTTCAGACCGCACCTTCCGGGCCGGCGGGCGCACGTTCGCGGCGGGCTCGTATGTGCTCCCACCTCAGGCCTTCCGTCCGTACGTCGTCGACTTGATGGAGCCGAAGGAGTTCCCGGATCGACGGCAGTTCCCGGGTGGACCACCGATTCCTCCCTACGACATGACCGGCTACGAGCTCCGGTATCAGATGGGGCTCGAGGTCGCCAACGTCGACGAGCCTTTCGAGATGCCGACGGGTGCCTGGGGTGAGGTGAGTCGTGACATCGGACGCGTGAGCGCCGACGGTCCGAGAGGCTACGTGGTCCACGTCAACTCCAACTGGCTCTATCGGGGGATCGGCGACCACCTGCGGCCGGGGACCGGGGCCTTTCGGTTGACGGAGTCGACGGCCGGGATCGAGGCTCCGGCCGGGTCGTATTGGCTGCCCGATCTCGATAGAAACGAGGCCCGTCGCCTCGCCGACGAGCACGGGCTGACGCTGACCGGCACGGGATCGGCACCGCCCGACCGGTCCGTAGCTGCGGTTCGGATGCCGCGAGTCGCGATCTACCGCTCCTACCAGGCCCAGATGCCGGAGGGGTGGACCCGTTGGGTCTTGGACCAATACGGATTCGAGTACGCGAATGTATGGGACGAAGACGTTCGAGGTGGCGCGCTGTCCGACTTCGACGTGCTCGTCGTTCCTTCGCAAAGCGAGCGCGGCATTCTCGACGGCCACTCCCCCGACGACATGCCGGCGCCGTACGCGGGCGGCCTCGGGGACGCAGGTACCACGGCGATCAGGACGTTTGTCGAACAAGGTGGGTGGGTCGTCGCGTTCGACAACGCGGTCGACTACGCCATCAACGCGTTCGACCTGCCGTTCCGCAACGCGGTTCGAGACCTCTCCACTCAGGACTTCTTCTTGCCCGGCTCGATCATCCGGCTCGAGGTCGCCCAGGACCACCCGCTCACCTACGGACTCGCGACGGACACGAAGACGCTGTTCGCGCGCAGCCAGGTCCTCGAGCGGACCGATGGCGGTCGGACGGCGGGCGTGACGACCCCTGTCTGCTACGCGCGTGAAGACTACCTCGTCAGTGGCTGGACGCTCGGAGGCGACACCTACCTAGCGGGTCGAACCGCCGTTGCCATGGCTGCGGTCGGGGAGGGCCAGGTGGTGCTTTTCGGCTTCCAGCCGCACTTCCGTGGCCAACCGAGGGGCACGTTCAAGCTCCTCTTCAACGCCCTGGTCGGGTCATCGACGGACGGAC
This sequence comes from Gemmatimonadota bacterium, assembly GCA_029863645.1. Classification (GTDB taxonomy): domain Bacteria; phylum Gemmatimonadota; class Gemmatimonadetes; order Longimicrobiales; family Gaopeijiaceae; genus UBA2982. Next base: position 19,291 of record JAOTVA010000018.1, on the reverse strand, counting down.
CTCCCGCTGGAGAGGGCCTGGCCTGCCGATAGGCGCCGTCGCTGCGACACGAGCTCGAGACGAGTCCCGCCCGTCTCGACGGCAAGGTCGCTTGCCACCCTCGCCGAGCGCCCTGCGGCGCTCCATTGCCCGACGCGCCAGGTGGCGGTTGCCTGACAGCGCCTAGACCGCTGGCGTGCGATGTTTCGCGTGCCTCCCTGCCCATGTCCGTGTTCTCGGCGACGTTCGAGCGGATCTGAGCGGCCTGGACCTAGTCGCTCTCGAAGAGTTCGTCGAAGCGCTCGCGGTTCGCGACGCTTCCGAGCGCTACGAGCTCCATGCCGGCCTCGAGCAGATGCTCTGCGTTCGGCCCGGCGACCACCTCGCCCGATCGCTCGGTCGCGATCACGTTGAGCCCGCATTGGGTTGCGATCCCGGACTGGCTGAGCGTCTTACCCGCGAGCGAGTCTGGCACCGGGATGTAGAACAGGTTCATGCCTTCGCCGAGCACGGTGGCGTCCCGCCCGCGTACGATGGCGAAAATCGTCTGAACACCGAGTGAGGCGTAGCTGAGCACGAAGTCGGCACCAGCACGCTGGATGGCCTCCACGTTTCGCTGATGTGTGACGCGCGTCAGGATGCGGGCCTCGGGGTTCAAGCGTCGACAATAGACGGTCAGGTAGATGTTCATCGCGTCGTCGTGTGTGGTCAGCAGCACGGACGGGGCCTCCGCGATCCCGGCGCGATCCAGCACCTCTCGGTCGGCCGCGTCGCCGAGGAACAGTCGGTCGGGAATGCCCGCGATCTTCGGCTCCAGCTCCTTGTTGCGCTCCACGATATGCACCGGAACGCCTCGTGCCTTCAATGACTGGGCCGCCGCTCGGCCGACCTTGCCACCGCCGATGACAAGGACCGGGCTGGGGTTTGCGTCGTAGATCACGAGAATCTCGTCGAGCTCGCGCATCTGATCGATCGTCCCGACGACCACCGGCACCGCCAGGGGCGTGAGGACCACGTCAGGATCTGGCGGCAGCAGCCGTCCATGCTCCCATACCGCGACGATGTGCACACCGGTGAAGTCGGCGAGTGCCGTCTCACGGATCGACCGATTCTGGAGGGGCGTGTTGTGCACAGGGAACTCACCCAGCAGGAGACCATGGCACGCCCCGATGCGGTTCACGTGCGCCGTCCCCGCGCTCGCGCGGTTGGCCAGATGCTCTCCGAGCTGGACTGGCAGCTGCAAGACGTGGTTGGCGCCGCTCAACTCGAGGACGTCGACGGAGTCGATCACGTCTGCGAGCGCGACGATGGGAACGGTTTCGGAGAGCTCACGCGCCGTGAGCACGATGTTCGAATTGACCGTGTCGGATGCGTTGGCCAGCACGAGCTTGGCTCGCTCCGCGCCCGCCCTACGGAGGGTGTCCACGGAGTCGATCTCGCCGGTCACGACGGGGAGGCCGGCGTCGTGCATGGCCATCGCCTTCTCGGCGTCCGGCTCGATGATGTACGCGGGTATGTCCACGAACTCGAGCCTCCGGACGAGTCCCTCCGCGATCGGGTCGTCGTTGCAGATGAGGACGTGACCCGAGACATCGTCTGGGACGCGCTGCAGGCGTCGCACCCGGCTCCTGGCCCGCTCCTCCAACCACGGGGCGTATACGAGTTGGATAAACAAGAACGGGAGGATGATGAGCAGCATCACGACGCCGGTGAGCAGCACGACGGAGCTGAACGCCCGCCCCAGATCTGAATGGAAGGTGATGTCGCCGAACCCCAACGTGCTCATCACCGTGAGCGCCCAATAGATGCCCGTGAACCAGCTGTGGTCCTGACCCTCCCACGCCATGATCTGATGGAAGATCCAGGCGTAGACGAGTATGAGCGACACCAGGAGCGCGATATAGCGCGCGAAAGGCGCGATCCTGCGGCGCATCTTGCCGCCGCCCGCGGCCATCGCGGCCAGCTGTGAGCTGAAGGTCTTCACTGGCGATTACTCATGACGCCGAATGTCCGAAACCGGAGGTCGAGGGGCAACACGGAGTGTCACGACCGTGCGTCTCGCTTCGCCGCGCGTGGCCATGACACGAAACGGTATGAGCGCCGAGGATCGACCGGTTGCCTCCGGTGGATGTGACGAGGAGTATTGCCTCATGAGGGAATCATGATCTCGGGGCCCCACGCGCGATGAGCGACCGACGCGGGCGACCTGGCTCTGGAAGCAGCGTCCGGCGGGGAAGGGACGGGGACGCCGCGGCCTTCCTGGCCGAGCTCGACGCTTTGGAGCGCGAGCTCGAGGCCGTCCGCCCTTCGGCTCGTCGCCTCGGCGTTGCCGCTACGGTGCTGGTTGGGACGGCGGCGATTCCGGCCCTGCTCGGAGCCGCCCGCTGGGGTGTGATGGGCGCGATGATCGCGGGGGGTGTGATTTGCCTGATCGGCTATCTCCCGAGGTTTCTGCGATCGCGCGCGATCGAGCGAGCGATCGCGGCGCTCCCGGCCCGGACACCGTGATGCTCCTTGGACGTCTCACGCCCGTGAGCAGGGACGTTCTGTGCTTCAGGTGAAGATCTCGGGACTCTCGAGCACCGACTTCAGCCCCGACAGCACGGCTGGCCAGCCGAACGTCATGCTCATCAACATGTCCGAGTCCGGCTCCAGTTCCGAGTGCACGAGCCGTAGCGCCGTCCAGGGGCCGTGGGGCCATTCGTTCTGAGCGGACATCTCGAACGACACGCGCGAGACCTTGTCAGGATCATCCGCGTCGGCTGGCGGTGCCCAGGACAGCACCAGTCGATGGGGTCGTTCGATCTCGATCACGACGCCGACGATGTCGACCGCCTCGTCCCCCCCGCCACTACGCCGGCTCTCCCACTTCGCGCCCTCGGTCCAGTCCGAGCCGTTGTCGTGGAACCAGTAGCGCCGGGTGAACTCCGGCTCCGTGAGGCCACGCCACACGTCTTCGGGCTCCCCGTGAATGTAAATGACGTACTCGAAGCTGGACTTGCTCACGGTCCCTCCACCTAGAGTCTCCCCGTCGGCGCAGTCGTTGACCTCCGTGGCCACGTAATAACGTGCGGCGGCGGTTTGGAACAAGCGGGCCCGAGTTGCCTTGTCATCTGCTGTCGGCGTGAGCACAATCGCTGCTCGAGCAAAGAGCGGAATCCTTGCGCTCGTAAAGATCGGTCGCACGGGCCCCGTCTCAGGGCCCCACGCACGTCGGAGAGGTATGGACGAACGCTACAGCGAGGACGAGGTCCAAAGGATCCTGGACCTCGCATCGCGGGGGGAACCGTGCCGCCACGACGCGCTCCCGGAAGGCGGGATGAGCCTGGCCGAGATCCAGGACATTGGCCGGGAGGTGGGCATCGCACCGGCGGACATCCTCTGGGCTGCGACCGAGCTCTCGACCGTCCCGGAGCGCGGTCGACGCGCGCGGCTACTGACGCTCGCCGAGACGCCGTCGGACGGGGAGTGGGACCGCATGGTCGTTGCGCTGCGCGAAGTCTTCGGCGTGCCTGGCTCGGTCGAGCGAAGCGGGACGCTGCGCACGTGGCGGGGAGCCGGCGTGTCGGTGCACGGCGAGCCGGCCGAAAGCGGCTACCGCTTGAGGATCGAAGCCGAGAACCACCAGGCGAGGCAGATATCCGTAGGAGGGGTCGTTGCGGTCGTGATCTCCCTCGTCCTTGCGGCCGTGACCGTGGCCACGGGCACGGCCGAAACGGGCACGAACATTGTCTGGGGTGCGCTCGCGGCCTTTGGCGTGGGATGGTCCGGATACGGCCGGTTCGCGCTGTCGAAATGGGAGGCCCGCACCGATCGGCAGCTCACCGAAACGGTGCGCCGACTCTCCGGCCATGGATGATTGCGACTCCTGGACTCGGAGATTCCTTTCCCAACATGCCTGGCAAACAGCAATATTCGAGGCGTAGCTACTTGGAGCACCTGCACGATCCGGGATCCTGATCGGCGCCTTGTGCCGGGCTCCCTTCGCTTCCGACCCGGTGGGTTTCGTGACGACTCCACTCATGCTGACCGTTCTCATCTCGGCACTCGCGCCGTCACTCGCCGCGACGCCGTGCGACGACCCGGCCGCGGACCCGTGGGTCGTCGGGATGCGAGACCGGGTTCTCAGCGGGAACGCCTTGCACGTTTTCGCCCAGGCCCAGTTCGGGGACGCGATCGGGTGTGATGGCCAGGTCACGGACGAGTTCGAAGGCTCGAAGTACGGGGTCCTCACTCTGCGATACGACGGGGCCGACCTGACGGTCGAAACCATGCCCTTCACGGTCATGATCGTCACCCTGACGGCAGACCGCGGCTTTCCGTCGGAGGAAGCCGCGGTGGAGGCCCTTCGAGCGTACACGAGTGGACAGGGCCTGGACGTCGATTACGAGACCCCCGAAATCTCGACGATCGATGGCGCCGTCCAGCACCAGTACTGGGATCCGGAGCCGGGCCTCAATGCATCCGCGACCATCGTCCGTCGGGGTGGACGTGTTGAGGCGATCCGCTTCTCGATCGCGTCTTGAGGAAGGGGGCTCGCCGGGCCCGACCAAGCAGGAGGAGGACATGATTCGTGGTACCGGGGGGCCGGGCCGAGGCCCGGGGTTCCCGAGATCGGGCGTCGCCCGACTCGCGATGGTCTTGCTGATCATGCTCACACCCACGGGTGCCGTCGGGCAGTCGATGGCCGACGACCCCTTCGCCGCTCAGGTGGTCGGCACGTGGGAGGGGCGGGGCGACTATCAGGGCAATCCGCTGTCCCTCACCCGGTCGTGGACGACGGAGCTGCTGGACCAGTTCCTCAGAGCCGATATGCGGGTGGAAATGGCGAATGGGTTCACGTTCGGGGCGTTCATGTATTGGCGCGTCGTTGCGGACGGTCTCTATGAGGTGATCTGGATGGACGGTCAGGGCCGTAGCCAGCGTCTTCAGGCGACGCGAGACCCGGACTCGGGGGTCGTTTCTTCGACGTTTCTGGACGAGCTGGCCGAAGGCGGATCCGAGTGGCGAACATGGGAGTTCGCTGCGACGGGACCCGACGCCTACGTCGAGCGCCTTTACGAGGCGACCGCGGAGGGGCGTGAATTGCTCGCCGTCTTCACCTTCCGCAGGATCGCGTCCGACTCGTGAGGTCAAGGCGGTCGTCGGGCATCGATCGAAGCCGCGCGATCCGAGCCTACAAGGAGGCCCCGAGACCGGCGGGTATCTACAGCGTGCGGCATCGCCCGAGCGGTCGGACATTGATCGGGGCGAGTCCGGACGCTCCCGCGATGCTCAATCGCATTCGGGCACAGCTGCGCATGCGCTCGCACCGGAACCAGACGCTCCAAGCCGACTGGGACGCAGACGGTGCGGACGCCTTCGAGTTCGTCGTGCTCGACTTGCTCCCGGCGCCGACCGAGGTCGGGGCCTACGATCCGACCGATGATCTGGAGGTGCTTCTCGAGCTGTGGCGCGAGAAGCTCGGGCTGCCGGAGCGGACCACGTACTGACACGATGGGGCTGATATGAGCGAGCTGGCCACGGTCGCCACGGACCGGCTGCTCCTACGTCGGGTGCGGGCTGATGCCTGGCAGGAGCAGCGCCTGATCGATGCAGACCCCCGGGTCATGGAGACGCTCGGGGGCCTACGGGATCCAAAGGAAACGCAGGAGTACATGCAGCAGCAGGCCGCGCATTGGACCCGTCACGGATTTGGCTTGTGGTCGATCCACGATCGGTCGACGGGCGACTTCGTCGGACGCGGCGGATTGAGGTACGTGGAGCTGGACGACGGGGAGTTGAGCATCGAGGTCGGATACGCACTCATCCCGTCATGCTGGGGCCGAGGGCTGGCGACGGAAGTGGCGAGCGAGGCGATGGAGATCGGCGATCGAGTCTTGGGGCTCGATCGCATCATCGGGATCACGCTTCCCTGGAACCAGGCGTCCCGAAACGTGCTCGAGAAGGTTGGGCTGACCTACCTACGAGATACCGAGTACCGGGCGCTGCCGCACGCGCTGTACGAGTGGGTTCGAACCCCGTGAGCCACCATCTGTGGATGTGCCCCAGGTGCGGCCATCGGTTCGTTACCAGGAACATGTGGCACTCGTGCTCCAACTACACGCTCGACGATCACTTCGAGAACGTGCAGCCGGAGGTGCGCGCGACGTTCGATCGCTTTCTCGAGGCCGTGAACGCCTGTGGGCCGGTCACCGTGATTCCGCAGAAAACCCGCATCGCGATCCAGGCGGAGGTCCGATTCGCGGGCTGCGTCGTTCGGAAGCAGTGGCTTCTGGTGCACCTCTGGCTGACACGCCGAACCGAGCACCGTCTCTTGCAGCGCGTCGAGGCGTACGGCCCGAGGTCGTTCGGACACCGGTTCCGCCTCGACGAAGCCGACGACGTGGACGAAGCGCTCTGCATTCTCGTCCGAGAGGCCTACCGCGTGGGGCTCCGCGAGCACCTCAGGGGGCCCTGACCGCGACGCGCGACGACGGAGACCGATTCATGCGGCTTCCCGTCGCGCGCCGCGCCCCGCATGTTGTGACACACCCAGACCCGAGAGGAGACCCGCGATGGCCCGCGTTCTCGTGATCGACGATGACGAGGAACACCGACTTCTGGCGCGCACCATGCTCGAGGGTGCGGGTCATCAGGTCGAGGAAGCGCACGATGGAGAAGACGGGCTGAGGCGCTTCGGACGGAACCGACCCGACATCGTCTTGACCGATATCAACATGCCGGGCGTGGACGGCCATGAGGTCATCTCCGCGCTCAAAGTGCTGCACGCGGACGTCCCGATCATCGCGATATCCGGTGGTGGCGTGGTCGGCAAAGACGAGCTCCTGCTGCAGGCTGCCAGGCTGGGCGCGGCCGAGGTCATCATGAAACCTTTCGAGTACCAGCAGCTGCTGGGCGCCGTCGGGCGCGCGCTCCGGATGTGAGCCCGCGTACCCGCGATCTCGATCGATGACGTCGCACGTCGCGTTTCTCAGGGGCATCAACGTCGGCGGACACCGCGTGAAGATGGACCACCTGCGGGCGCTGTTCGAGGAGCTCGACGTGTCCGACGTATGGACCTTCATCGCGAGCGGGAACGTGGGGTTCGAGGCGGCCGCGGGGGATGAGAGCGCTCTGAGCGAGGCCATCGAGTCTCACCTTCGCGAGAGTCTCGGCTACGACGTGGCGACGTTCCTTCGCACGCCCGAGGAGTTGCTCGCGATTACGCGGTTCGAGCCGGAGCCGCGTCCAAAAGACGGGGAGTTCGTGTCTCACTATGTGATGCTGTTGAACGAGCCGGCGCCTGCCTCGCTGCGGTCGGCGTTGGCCGAGATCACCTCGGACTACGACGATTTCCAATACGACGAGCGTGAGATCCACTGGCGCATGCGCGGAAAGCTCACCGATTCGCCTCTTTTTGGAGGGACGCTCGAAAAAGCGATGCGTGGTTTCACGAACACGAGCCGGAACATGACCACGCTGCGGCGCCTCGTCGCGAAGGTGGGTGCTTGACTCGTCGCCCCCTCGCCGTTTTCGACATCGACGGCACGCTGACGGACACGATGGACGTCGATTTCCAATGCTACGTGAGGGCGGTCCACGAAGTGATCCAGGTGGACGTGCCGGCCGATGTGGATGCGCTCGAAGAACTCGAGGAGGTTACCGACTCCGCGATTCTCGCGGCTGTCTTCGAGTCGGCGGGTCGAGCCGCGCCGGGCGAAGAGCTCGAAGGCATGATCGCTCGCCGCGTCGCCGCCCTCCTGGCAGAGGCGCTCGACACGACGCCCGAGCGCTTCCGACCGATCCCCGGGGCGCGTGGCGTCTTCGGCGAGCTACGCGCGGCAGGCTGGGACTGCGCGATGGCCACCGGTGCCTGGCGACCCTCCGCCGTGGTGAAGTTGCGGGGCGGTGGGATTCCGCATGACGACGTGCCGCTCGCGACTTCGAGCGATCGATTCGCGCGTCGCGACATCATCCGGTACGCGGTCGACGCGACCGGACGCACGGACCGCGCTACGGTGGTGTACGTGGGGGATGGGGTGTGGGACGGACGGGCCGCGAGGCGGCTCGGGTATGGCTTCGTCGGAATCGGATCGGACGACAAGGTCGGGAAGCTCCGTGACGCCGGGGCCGTTCGCGTCCTGCCCGACTACCTCGACTTCGACGCGTTCGTCGAATCGCTCACGGCCGCGGCGGACTGACGGGGAGACCGGTTGATCCGAACGATGACGATCTCGGTGCGGCCGACCACCCTCGATGAGATCTCCGAATTCCGCGAGCGGTACCAGTCACGCGCGGGATGCCAGATCGTGCACGACTCGATTCTGCCGCGGCGTCTCGCCGATCCGTGGCTCTTCCTGGAACGCAGTGCGCCGATCGGCTACGCGGGCGTCTGGAACGAGCATTACCCCGGTCGCATCATGGAGGCGTACTTCGAGACCGAGGACCAGGACGTCCAGGTGGCCGCGATCGAGGCCCTCGCAGTCGAAACGGGGGCCACCGAGCTCGGAGGGCAGACCAACCTTCAGGGCTCTCTGGCGCTCGTGGAGCGTTGCTGTTCTTCGGTCTGGACGGAGAAGCTCCTCTTCGCCGAGCCCGAGGAAGGCATGAGCACGCCGCGTGCACGCTCCGACCTGGTCGTGCCGGGCGCGACCTTCCGTCGCCGACGCGACGAGGACGAGGGACCGGACGGCCCGTGGGTGGTCGAGCTCGGGGGTGCCGTCGTCGCAGCGGGGGGGATCTTGACCCATTACAACCCTCCGTACGGCGATCTGTACATGGAGGTCGCCGAGGCGCGGCGCGGGGAGGGTCTCGGCTCGTACATCGTCCAGGAGCTCCGCAGCGCGGCCAAAGAAGCCGGTCTGGTCCCGGCCGCCCGCTGCAGCCCAGACAACGTGCCGTCGCGAGCCGCGCTCGAGCGTGGTGGACTGATACGATGCGGGCGTTTGGTGTGGGGTGCTCTCGGACGCTTGTCGACGGGGAGTGATCACGGCACAATCGCCTGACCCCACCCGCACGTCCGCCAACGCAGCCGGAGGCCCTCTCTTGAGTGCAGAGTACTCGCGATCGCGCCCCCATCCCTGGCACGGCCTCGGACCCGGCGAGGATGCGCCCGCGGAAGTTCAGGTGTACGTCGAGATCACTCCGTTCGACCTGGTGAAGTACGAGATCGACAAGCGAAGCGGGTACCTTCGCGTGGACCGCGCGCAGCGAACCTCGTCGCTGCCTCCGGCGCTTTACGGCTTCATACCCCAGACCTACACAGCGTCGAGGGTCGCTGCGCTCATGGAGGGCGCTTCGGGGGGTGACCTGGACCCACTCGACATCTGCGTCATGAGCGAGCGGCCGATCACCCGGGCCGAGGTCATTCTGAGCGCGCGGGTGGTCGGGGGAATTCCCATGCTCGACGGGGGCCTGGCCGACGACAAGATCATCGGCGTGCTGCAGGGTGATCCGGTCTTCGGCCACGTCCGCGAGATCGAACACATCCCGGAGGTCCTGGTGGAGCGACTGCGCCACTATTTCGCCACGTACAAGTCGCGGCCGGAAGGGGCCGATGAGATCCGTGTGGGTGAGCCATACGGTCGGACGCACGCCCAGACCGTCGTGGGTGCGGCGCTCGAAGACTATCGGGCGCAGTTCCCTCCTGCCCCGGAGCCGGACACGGGCGAGGATTGAGGACTGAGCGAATGCGGCCGAGTGAACCGGAGCACCCGGCGGTGGCTCTCCTCTACGACGTGCATGGCAACCTGCCGGCGCTGGAGGCCGTGATCGAGGCGCTCGAAGAAGCCGGGATCGAAGACGTCGTGGTCGGGGGGGACGTCATGCCCGGTCCGATGCCCGGGGCGTGCCTCGACCTGCTCCTCGCGCGGCCCGGGAAGACGCGCTTCCTCTACGGAAACGGGGAGCGCGACACGCTCCGCTTCCGGCACGGTGAGCCGGTGGATCGCGTGCCGGACTCCGTTCATCCGGTCATGCGCTGGGTCGCGGATGGGCTTCGGACCGATCAAGTAGAGGAGATCGAACGGTGGCCTGCGTCGTTGCTGCTCGAGGTGCCCGGAGTGGGTCGTGTCCTGTGTTGCCACGCCACGCCCCGCGACGACAATGAGATCTTCACGCGGATCACGCCCGAGGAACGGTTGCGCGCGATCTTCGCGAAGGTCGACGCGGACATGGTCGTGTGCGGACACACCCACATGCAGTTCGACCGGTGCCTGGGAGAGCTTCGCGTGGTCAATGTCGGAAGCGTGGGCATGCCGTTCGGCGTACCCGGGGCGTATTGGGGCGTGCTGAGTAGCGAGGGCGTCGAGCTTCGCCGGACCGATTACGATCTCGACCAAGCACTCGCGCGGATCCGGGCGACCGACTATCCCGATAGGGTCGGATTCCGCGTCCTCCATCCACCCGACGAAGAACAGATGCTGGCGGTGTTCGAGGCGGCCGCCCCCCGATGAGCTGGAAGGCGATCGTGCCAGGTAGTCCGGACCGTGGCAGCGCCGTAGTATCCGTACCATCCAAGTAGCCTCCCGGGCCAAGCCTCGCGGGCCAAGTAACCTCCCCGGCCAAGTAGCCTCCCGGGTGCACCGCACGACGCCAATCCTTCCGACCGGAGCGGGTGATGACCGACCGACGCGTAACGCGGCCGCTGACGTTCCTCGCAGCATTCATGGCTTCGGTCGCATCGCCCCCCCTGGTCGCGGGGCAGGCGGAGCCCCCCGCGGAGCCACCGCCGGAGTGGGGAGCCACGGCCATCGACTACTCGAACGTTCCCTATCCGTATCCGGTGCACTTCCTCGACGTCCGCCTGTACGGCCAGGACCACCGGATGGCGTTCATGGACGTGTCGCCCACCGGAACCCCGAACGGCAGGACGGTCGTGGTCTTCCACGGCATGAACTTCTTCGCCGCGGCATACGAGCCGACGATCGACGCGCTCGCGGACGCGGGCTTTCGGGTGCTCGCCGTCGATCGTCTGGGATACGGTCGCTCGTCGAAGCCTGACGTGCATTACAACCTCCACATGCCCGCGCGGAACACGAAGGCGCTCCTCGACGCGCTCGGCATCGAGCGTGCCGCGATCGTGGGCCACTCGATGGGTGGCATGGTCGCGACGCGCTTCGCCTTCACGTATCCGGAGGCGACCTCGCACGTGGTCATGGTCAATCAAATCGGCCTGACGGATCCTCGCCCCGGCCGTGGATGGCAAGATCCGGAGGACGCGTACCGGAGCGCCTTGGAAACGTCGTACGAGTCGGTGCTACGCGGACACGTGCGCTACTACCCCCGAGGCTGGAAGCCCGAGTACCTGGAGTGGGTCAAGGTCCAGTACGGTTTGACGTTGAGCGGCGACTGGCCACGTATGGCGAAGGTGCGGGCCGGACAACGGAGGATCTTGTACGAAGATCCGGTCGTGTACGAGTGGCAGCACATCGACACGAAGGCGCTGGTCATCGGTGGGGCCGATGACCGGCTCGTGGCCGATTACCCGTCGGCGGCCCGACACGTAGCGGAAGAGCTACAGAATGCCGAGCTCGTTCTCTTTCCCGAGGTCGGGCATGCGCCTCACTTCGACAACCCCGACGAATACCATCGGGTCTTGATCCGATTCCTGCGCTCGGACCCCGACGAGCCTGCCGACCAGCGATGGCGCGACGCCGATACGGACGGATCGGCCGGGCCGAACCCGAGCGACCGTCCCGGCGGCTAGGGTAGGCTCATTCGGTGACGCGGCTGACGCACGCCCGATAGGTGATGGCGCGGTCGTCTTCGATCCACATGCCGCACGGTGAGCCGTTGCGGAGCATGCCCTTCGAAACGAGCGCACCGTCCTCTTGGTAGCGCTCGTACAGGCCGTCCATGACCCCGTTCTCGTAGGTCACGAGCTCGACGAGCCGCCCGCCGAGATACCAGCGGCGGGGGCCGTCGAAGCGCCCGGCCCGATACGTCCCCTCCTCGTACAGCTCTCCATTCTCCCAATACGCTCGATAGGGTCCGTCGAGGTGCCCGTCGCGGTACGTCCCTTCCTCGAAAAGCTGTCCGTTCTCGAAGTACCACGCGTACGGGCCGTTCTTCACACCGCTCTCGTAGATCTCCTTCGAGCTGAGCGTGTGGTCCTCGAAAAATGTTTCGAACGGACCGCCGTAGGTGCCGTTACGTAGCATCAGCCGCTGGGCCACCCCGCTCGGGTCGTTTCTGAGCGTTGCGACCGCCAGGCCGGAGTAGGGCTCCAGGGTCTTGGGGTGCAGCAGCAGATCGCCCTGTCGGACGAGCTGATCGACCGGGATTTGATCCGAGCCGCTGCACGAAGCAGCGCCCACGAGAAGGAGAGCCGCTGCTACGCGTCGAGCGGAGCGTGTGCGGGGGAGTGTGACGGTGCGGTCCATGGATGTGGCGAGTCCTGGGGAAAGTTGCGCCAACATACCATCGAGCCTGGGCGTAAACAAATGTTTTGTTTGCCCTTGAACCGCTCTGTGCGGGGGTCAGATGCCCTTGAGGGCGGGATCCCACTCGATCCGGTTGTGGGTCCCGTCGCAGAACGGCTTGTTGTTCGAATGTCCGCAGCGACACAGGAAGAACGGCTTGCCCTCGGCGGTGTCGACCCGCACCCCGTCCGAATCGAGGAGTCGCACGGCTCCCTCGACTTTGTAGGGGCCTTGCTTCGAGATCATGATTCCTGACTTGGGATCGGACATGGCTGGGTCGTGTGGTGGGGTCGTGGTTGGGACCGCGAACGCTGGGCGCTCGTGTTGGCCAACCCGTATCGGGCGTGGGGGTTCCGGCGTCTCGGCTTGGTCGGTGCCATCGCCCCGGGTAGATTTTTCCCCATGCCAGGCTCCAACCCGAGGCTCACGTGAAGCCCGTTCAGCGCAGGAAGTCCCTCGCGGTCGACGTCGACGGCGTCGTGATTGGCGGCGACGCACCGGTCGTCGTGCAGTCCATGACGAATACGGACACCGCGGACGTCGCCTCCACGTTGGAGCAGATTCGTCTACTCTCCGACGCGGGGAGCGAGCTCGTCCGGGTCACCGTCAACAACGACGCGGCGGCCCAGGCCCTGCCCGAGATCGTGAAGCGCCTTCGCGAGGGGGGATACAAGACGCCGATCGTCGGTGACTTCCACTACAACGGGCACTTGCTGCTCACGAAGTATCCGGAGGCCGCACGGGCGCTGGCCAAGCTTCGCATCAATCCCGGCAACGTGGGCACGAAGCACCGGGATGCGAATTTCACCAAGATCATCGAGGTGGCGCTCGAGTTCGACAAACCGATCCGCATCGGCGTCAATTGGGGGTCGCTCGACCAACGGCTGCTCACGGAATTGATGGACGAGAATGCCCAGCGGGACGAGCCGCGGGAGGCGCAGGAGGTACTGCATGAGGCGCTCGTGGAGAGCGCCCTGCGCTCCGCCGCCCTCGCTGAGGAGCTGGGACTCGGGAGCGACCGGATCGTGATCTCGACCAAGGTCTCGTCGGTTCGTGAGCTCCACTCCGTGTATCGCATGCTCGCGGAGCGGTGCGCATACCCGCTCCACCTCGGGCTGACCGAGGCCGGACTCGGCGCCAAGGGCATCGTGGCCACGACGGCCGGGCTTGCGCCGCTCCTCCTGGATGGAATCGGCGACACCATTCGCGTGTCGCTCACGCCCAAGCCCGGTGGTGATCGCGCCGAGGAAGTGCGGGTGGCCCAGCAGGTGCTGCAGTCCCTCGGGATCCGTCACTTCGAACCTCAGGTCACGTCGTGTCCCGGATGCGGGCGCACGACCAGCACCTTCTTTCAGGAGATGGCGGAGGACATCACGGCGTACCTCAGAGAGATGATGCCCGAGTGGCGCAACCGTTATCCGGGCGTAGAGGAGATGGACGTTGCCGTCATGGGATGCGTGGTGAACGGGCCCGGCGAGTCGAAGCACGCGAACATCGGGATCTCGCTGCCGGGGACGTTCGAAGAGCCGAAGGCACCCGTATACGTCGACGGGGAGCATACGGTCACGCTGAAGGGCGCCGGCCTCGTCGACGAGTTCAAGGTCATTCTCAGGGAGTACGTAGAACGTACGTACGGGGACGTCCCGTCCGGCCAAGAGAGCGCGTTCTCGCCGATCTCCTGAAACCCAAGCCGGCCGGGGGCACGTCGCGCTCACGCCGACCACCGTTCATCTTGGTCGGGACAGAGCGGCAACGCTGCTCGCGGGCGGCGGCGTCTCAAGGTCGTTCGCGGCAGCCGCAAATGCCTGTCGCCAAAGAACCTCCATGAGGCCGGTCTATGAGCCATTCCAGACGCACGCTGAGTCTGGTGACCCTGCTGCTGATCTTCGTCGTGGTGGGAGGGGCCGTCACCTGGCGCCTCTTGGACGCGGGCGAGGCCGCGAGCGGCGGCTCCGTCGAAGCGGTCGGCCCCGATCCCGCCGGCGTGGAGGGCGCCCCAGAGCAGTTTTCGGCCGCGCTCGCCCAGCCGGTCTCGGGTGCCGAGGTGGTCCGCGACACCCTGTGGATTCGCGTCACGGCCGCGGGCCAGGCGCAAGCGTACCGGCGTACGGCCCTGACGTCGCAGTCCGAGGGTGTCGTTCGACACGTACCGGTCCGCGAAAACCAGACGGTTTCGACCGGCGGGCTCCTGGTGCAGGTCGACACGGTGCAGCCGGCTCTGGCGCTGGCGCAGTCGCGAGCCGACCTGCTCGCGGCCGAAACGGAGTACCGACAGCGGGTCCTGTTCGACGACGAGATCGAGGATCCGGCGGTGCGCGCGGAGCGGGAGCGCATCGCTCGCTCTACGAGCGGACTCGAACAGGCCCAGGTGCGCCTCCGCCAAGCCGAGATCGAGCTCGAGCGCACGCGTGTGACCGCCCCGTTCCGAGGCCGCGTCGCCGACCTGCGCGTGGTGGAAGGTCAGTACGTGTCCGTAGGTGCGGAGCTACTCACGATCGTCGATCTCGACCCGATCAAGGTCGAGGTCCAGGTGCTGGAGTCGGAGCTGCGCTTCCTGGCGGAGGGCCGCCGTGCGACGCTGACCTTCAACGCGTTCCCGGGGGAACCGTTCACGGGCGCCATCGCGACCATCAATCCGATCGTAGATCCCGAGACGAGCACAGGACGCGTCACGGTGCTCCTCCCGAATGCGGACGGACGGATCAAGCCGGGCATGTACGCGGAGGTGTCCCTCGACGCCGAAGCGCTTCCTGACCGCGTGCTCGTGCCACGGAGCGCGATCTTGGAGCGTGGAGAGGGGAGACGGAGATCGATGCTGTTCGTCTATGAAGACGGCCCGCGTGGGGGGCTGGCCAAGTGGCGGTACGTGAACCCGGGGCGCGAGAACGAAACGCACGTCGAGATTCTCCCGGAGGGCGCCGAGCAGGACTTCGTGGAGCCCGGTGAGATCGTCCTGGTGGACGGCCACCACTACCTGGCGCACGATACGCCGATCCGCCTCGTTCAGGACGTGGCCGCAGCAGGCGGGAGGCCGGGTCGATGAGCGATCTGGCTGTCCTCCGTAGGGCTGCGGCATCGCAGTTCGTGATTGCGCTCGCACTCGGCTGCGTCGGGATCACCCCGGCCGCCGCCCAGGACCCCGAACCCCTCCGTCTGACGCTCGAGCAGGCTCTGGACTACGCGGTCGGCAGCAACCCTGGCCTGAGACAGGCAGTGAACACGCGCAGCCTGAACGGTACCGAGGCGCGCGGCCTGTGGTTTCGTCAGCTCCTGCCTCGCCCCAGCCTGACCCTCTTCGAGACCGGCTTCACGGGCAACCTCCAGCGTCGAGCCCTCGACAACTTCGGCAACCCGATCGCCGATCCGAGCGCGGACTGGAACTACTTCTCGCGCACGACGCATCGGCTCGGCCTGAATTGGACGTTCCAGGGTCCGTCCCTCTTCCAGGCGCACCGGAACCAGTCGCTCATCAACCAGGACCGCGACCTCGGCGAGGCCCGAGCGCTGACCGAGCTCCAAGTCCGGGTACAGCGCCTCTACATGGACGCCCTCGAACAACGGACGCTCTTGGCCACCGAGGGGGAGTTGATCGAAGCGCGCCGAATCGATCTCGACGTCGTCGAACGACTCTTCGGGCTCGCTCTACGCACCCGTGTCGACGTGCTCGCGGCCGAGCTCGAGCTCGAACAGCAGAGGCTCGCCCTGCAGCAGCAGGAGGCCGCGTACTCGAGGTCCCTCCTGGCGCTTCGGTCGGCCATGGGCCTCGCCGACGACCGGCCGTTGGAGCTCGAGGACGTCGAGCTTCCGCTGTTCGATCCGTCGGGACTCGACGCCGGGGCGCTCGTCTCTCGAGCCGAAGAGGTCAACCCGGCGCTCCTCCAGTCCGAGGTGACGATTCGTGGTGGGGAGGTCGCCTTGGCCCAGCAAAGGACGGACTGGTGGCCCCGCGTGGACCTGGGCGTCAGCGTGTACCGGACCGCCTACGAGCCGTACGGACGGGCGCTCTTCGATCCGTCGGTCGCTTCGGATCTCGAGAGCCAGTTCTACGTGCAGCTGTCACTCCCGATCCTCAATGACTACTTCGCGCACGATGTCGACCGCCAGCGGGCCTCGGTAGACCTGCAGAACCGGAGGGAGGCGGATCGTCAGACCAGGCTCGAGCTGCGGGAGACGGTCCGCGGCTCGCTTCTCGACCTGGAGAACCAATGGGCGTCGCTGCGGCTGTCGGAGCGATCGAGCATCATCGCCGAAGAGGCGCTCCGCCTGGCGCGGGAGGAATATCGGCTGGGCACGCGCTCGTTCGCGGAGTTGCGCACCAGCATCGAGCAACAGGCCGAGACGCGGCGGCAGGTCATCACGTCCCAGCACCAGTTCGTCGATGCCTTGCTGGCTCTGGAGGAGGCCGTGGGCTCGCCGATCCGTGAGATCCGCTCGCCTCGGGAACGCCCGGAGGGCTGAGCGGTGTCCATACCTCAGTTGTCGACCCGGCGGCCTGTCGCCGTCTGGATGCTCTTTCTCGCGATCGTGCTGCTCGGGGGCATTTCGTACGCACGCCTTCCGATCGATCTCCTCCCTGACGTGAGCTACCCGCGGCTGGTGATCTACACGGTGTACGAGGAGGTCGCGCCGGCCGAAGTCGAGCGGCGTATCACCGAACCGATCGAAGCTGCGGCCGCAGCGGTTCCCGGTGTGGAGCGCGTCACCTCGGTCTCACGCTACGGAGTGAGTCTCGTGACGCTGCGTTTCGCTTGGGGCACCGACATGGACTTCGCCATGCTCAACGTGCGCGAGCGGATGGACAATGCACGCGAGTCCCTCCCCGAGACGGTGGGGCGTCCGACCATCCTTCGGGTCGATCCGGAGTCTGAACCGATCATGACGCTCTCCGTCACCGGCGGGGGCGACCTCTGGCAAACGAAGGAGCTCGCGGAGACGGTGTTCCGCCGGCGTCTCGAGCAGCTCGACGGAGTAGCCCAGGCCACGGTCACCGGCGGGCTCGACCGGGAGATCCGCGTCGAAGTGGACCCCCGTCTTCTGGAGGCGTACGGCCTGACCATCGAAGCGATCTCGACCGCGCTCGACCGAGCAAACGTGAGCGCGCCGGGCGGGACGATCCTCCAGGGGCGCTACAGATACCCGCTCCGCACCTTGGGCGAGTTCCAGACCGTCGAAGAGATCGCCGACGTCGTGGTGGCGCGCCAGACAGTCTCGGAAGGCGTCCGAGTGATCCGGTTGCGCGATATCGGACGAGTCGTCGACGGCTTCGCGGAGCGGGAGAACATCGCGCGCTATGCGGGCCGGGAGTCGGTGGGCCTCCTCGTCTTCAAGGAATCGGGCGCGAACACGGTACGCGTGTCGGAGGCGGTGCAGGACGTCATCGACGAGCTACACTCCGAATATCAGGCGATGCGTCTCGACGTCGCGGACGACCAGGCGGGGTTCATCGCCGACTCCATCTCGAACGTCGTTCAGGCGCTGGTCTTCGGGGGGTTGCTCGCCTTCCTCGTTCTATTCCTGTTCCTCCGGGACACGCGCTACCCGTTCGCGATCGCGCTGGCGATCCCGATCTCCGTCGTCGGCACCTTCGCGCTGATGGAGGCGGCCGGCGTCAGCCTGAACATCATGAGCCTCGGCGGCCTGGCGCTCGGCGTCGGAATGCTGGTCGACAACTCCATCGTCGTCCTGGAGAACATCTTCCGGCATCGCCAGGAGTTCGGAGCCGAAGCTTCGGTGGCCGCGGCGGCCGGAGCCGAGGAGGTCCAGTCGGCGATTACCGCCTCGACGCTCACCACGATTTCGGTCTTCGGGCCGATCATCTACGTGGAAGGGGTCGCCGGGGAGCTTTTCAAAGACCTCTCTCTCGCCGTCGCGTTCTCACTGCTCGCTTCGCTGCTGGTGGCGCTCACCCTGTTGCCGTCGCTCGCGGCCCGGTTCGGACGCGTCGAGGTCTCGAGCGAGTCGGCGCCCGAGGACGCGGCGCGCCCCGAGGGCAGCTTGGCCCGCCTTTGGTGGCACATCAGGTGGATCGCGACCTCGCCGTTCCGCGCGATTGCCGCGACGGGCCGACTGGCGTGGGCCCTGGTCGGTTTCTGGACCGAGGGCGTCGGCTCCGTGATCGGCCGGATTACGCGGCCGCTTCTCGACACGTTCGATCGCCTTTTCGTCGCCTTCGCGCAACGGTACCACAAGACCCTCGAGTGGTCACTCGACCGGGCGGGCCTCGTCCTTGTCGCTTCGTCGGTCGCGCTCGCCGCCGCCGCAGCCATCTCGCTCGGTCTCCCACGGGATTTACTCCCGGACGTCGACCAGGGGGCGTTCGGGATCGCCCTCGAGCTCGAGGAAGGGACTTCCTTGGAGGCCACCGACGAGGCCGCCGGCATGATCGAGTCGGCGGTGCTCGCGGATCCCGGTGTCGAGACGGTCTTCGCGAGCGTGGGACGGGATGTCCGCGGGTATGCGCAGGGCGAGAAGGCGTCGGGGCTCCACACTGCGACGTTCCAAGTGCGGGTCCGACCCGCAGCCTCGTCCGACGTGGTGGCGGACCGCCTCCGCGGTGAGCTGGCCTCGTTGTTCTCGGTCGGAGCGTTGTCCGTGGAGACCGGCGAGGCCACCGCGCTCGGCGCCATGCTCGGGGGCTCCGAGGCCGATGTCGCGGTGCGAGTCCGGGGAGACGACCTGGACGAGGTGTATGCGTACGCCGCACGGATTGCGGAGCGAGTGGCGTCGGTGGAGGCAATGGCGAATGTCCGGATCGGCACGGAGCAGGGCCAACCGCAGATCCAGGTCGAGATCGACCGCGCGGCGTGTGCCAATTTCGGCATCGACCCCAGGATCGTGGCCGAGTCGGTCGATCGGGCCATGCGCGGAGACGTCGCAACCGAGTTCGTCGACTTCGATCGGAAGATCGA
>JAOTVA010000171.1 GCA_029863645.1 Gemmatimonadota bacterium | reverse complement strand
GCTGAGCCAGTGGCGGTCGCTGTTCAGACGCGCCCACGCATTCAACGTGGCGCCGGAGTACAACACCACCGTCACGGGCAGGCGATCGACCGCATCGGCAACCGTCGTGGCGAGGCTGAAGACCACAGCCGCGCTGCCCGACGGAAACGACGAGTTCTCCCCGCCGTCCAGCCAGTCGAACTGTGTCGGGTCGTCTGGGGTGTCCGAAGGCCGAGAGCGTCCGAATGCCCACTTCGTCGCGATCATCATCGACGTCGACAGGCCGTATGCCGCAAAGATCTGAGCCCCCGTGGCTGCGACCTTCGGCTGCCGCGCGATGAGGCCCAGCGCGAGGGCGCCCCCGCCGGAGATCCAGAAGACCTCCTTGTCCTTGAAGCGCCTCGTCACGTCCGCGAGGTCGTCGAGTCCGTCGCTGCGATGATCCTGGATGTAGTCGCGAACCGGCTCGTCGATGAGGAAGAGCGACGCCGCGCCGGCGCCCGCCACGAGGGGATGCCACCACTGGAGATTCAGCGCCGGGTCTGACTGCTGCGCGTGGAGGGGTGCGAACCAGGCTGCGGTCACCATCGCGAGGGCCAGGAGCGCGGAGCCGCGCAGTTTCCGTTCCGGCCAATGGGCGTTGTGGGTCATGGTCAGTTCGGCATAGAGGGAATGTTCGCGGATCCGTTACGCATTGATGTGAGACCAAACACTCGCGAGCGAACGCGCAATCGGCTTGATCACGTCGGCATCCGCCCAGTAGCCGCCATGTGAGAGCGGATTCCAGCTGGTCAACACACCGCCCACGTTGACGGCACGGTCCTGAGAGACCGATCGCGCATAGGCGGCGTTGAGGGGCCGCAGCGGATACCCGACCACGTCATCGGGATCGTAGAAGTTCACCCATTCTCCCTCAAGCCCCGGGTGGTGCGTGCCGAGGCGCTCAGCGGGCACACGGATGGGGAGGCCGAAGTCCTCGAACCGCAGGCTCCAGACGGCGATCGGGCTTCCCATCGTATAGAACAAGGTCAGTGTGTCGCCGTTCTCGAGCGGCGTGTTCTTCTTCACGTCGCGGACGGCACGGCTCACCAAACCACGTCGCCGCCGCTGGGAGAGGTCGTAGAGGTAGTTGCTGCTGATGATCGTGCCGAGACTGTGCGCGATGACGCAGAGCGGCGCCTTGGTGCCGGCGGTTCGCGCCAGACTGCGCAAAGACCCGGCGAACACGGCGTGGACGGAGTCGTAGACCTCGCGCCCCTGTGGTGTCGGCTGATAGGCGATGGCGTCCCCGGCGAAGTCCAGCGTGAACTTTCGGAGCTCCACGGAATCGAGATCCTGGTGGGCGCTCACCTTTCGCCACAGCCTCGACTGGGCCTCCTGGAGCACCGGCGCCCAGTGGACGGGCTCTATGATCAACTCGCGTGCGGCCTCAGCAGGGTCGATACCAAGCTCATCCGCAAACTGGTGCGTGAGCTCGCGGCTCACCTCGGCCGCGAAGTCAGGGCCCTGGACGCCGGCTCCGTGGACGACGGCGACCGCCACCCGATTCGGCACGGGCGGCCCCTGTGCCGCTAGTTGCCCGTGTCTCCGCGCTCCTCCGACGACATCTGGGCCATCGTCAGGGCGCGCAGCAACAAGTTGGTCGTCGTGCGCTCGACGGGCGACAGGTCCGCGATGAAGCGGTCCGCCGCGGCGAACCAGCGGTCGTGATCGACGGCCCGAGCGGATGCGTCCAACTCGGCGAGGATGTCCGTGCGCGCCGCCATGCGTTCAGCCTGTGCGGCTGCCGCGGCTTCGTTCCGCGCCGGCACCAGCGCGAACGACACGGTCTGAATCCGGCTGGCGTCGGCCTCGTCGGCCATCCAGCAGGAGCTCGGCAACTCGAGACCGGCCGTTCGGAACGGGAGCCAGAAGTTGAGGCCCGCGAACGGTCCATTCGACGACGGAATGAACCAGACGTGCAGCATGTGGAGCGTCTCGCCCGGGCCGGCGAACTGCGGATGGTCATGCCACCCGGCCAGCTCGCTCTCGAACGGGACCGGCTCCTTGGTGTCGGGCACGTCCTGGAAGGCATACGCTGCGCCGACGAGCTGCTCGCGCCCGTCGATGGTCGAAAAGAGCAAGTGATCGGGCTCGTCGATGTTCACACCGTCTCGGCTCCGCTCCGAGTGCACGTAGTGCACGCCCATGCCCGGGATGTCGCCCAGCGCGGGACGGAACCCAGCGGCGAGCGCGGCTTCGGGGGTGTCCAAGAGGGCCAGCGACTGCTGTACCGCAGCGACCTGACGCCGATCCTGCTCCGGCAGTCCGACCCACGGGGGCGACGCGAGATTCGTGCAACTCACCGGCGCGCTCGCGTGACTGTGCGCCGCTCCGGCGGGGTCGACATGGTCGTGCGCCTGCGCGACGGCCGATCGGGGAGCCAGGAAGCCAGCCGCGACAATCGCCACGCCGAAGGCCGAAACGATACGTGTCATGTGCTGTCTCCCCAGGTTACCGACTTATGCAGATCGTGCGCCGTCTCTCAGAAGTCTGCCGCGCCTGGGGTACAGAGGCAATATCTCCGGCCCTACATGCTTTCGGACGTCACGACCTCGACCTCGCCCAGGTATCCGGCGTGAAGGGGCGCGTCGATGAGCGCCCTCAGGTCCGCCTCGAGCTCGCCGCGCACTTCGCAGCGAATGGACAGGACCCCAAGCAGTAGCCTGACCTCTCCGGCCTCACACAGGGAAGCCACCGCGGCCACATGTCCCGCCGTCGCGTCGACTCCAGGGGGTGCGCCGCGGTCCATGAGGGTCATCTCGTCCACGACCCGGCCGATGTAGCCCAGCTGCACGGCATTGCGGGCCCGGTCGACAACGGCCCAGTGGGTCGCTGCGTCGGGGACCTCCCCGGAGAGCGTCAGAACGTTGCGATCGACCGAGGCCTGCAGATCGGGCCACGCGAGATGCGACGCGCCGAAGTCGCTGGACACGCGGCGCGCGCACCGGCGTTCCCCGCGCCACGACGCGCACATCGCGCCGTGAGCGATCTCCAGAACGTCGTCTGCCGCGTGCGCGGAGGGGGGCGCCCCGCGGAGATGAACCGTCCTCCCGGTCGCCTCGACCATGACCCAGCTGTTACCGGTCGTGTCCAAGGCGGCCTCTATCCCCTGCAGGGCTCGAGTGGTCCGCGCTCCCACCAACTGCGCCATCGCGCCGAGTGCGACGACCATCGTCACGCCTAGCGCGAGCAGGACTTTGGCAGATCGTAAGAACTCCAGGTGACTCGGATATGACTGCTGTGGCATGTCGCTCCACTCGGTTGTCTCGATGGAGCTGTGCGTACGCTCCTATACCGAGAGACCGGTCGTAGAGCCAGAAGTCACATAGATGGGGCGCGCAGGCAGCGCTCGAGCACCTCCAAGAACCGCCCGACATCCGCTTCGTCGTTGTAGGCGTGCGGTGACACGCGAATGGCCTCCCCTCGCATGCTCACGTGGACCCCCGCCTCGGTGAGCGCGGCCGGCAGCCCTTTGGGGATCCCACCCTCTGGTCGGATTCCGAGCATGTGGCCGACCCGCTTGTCGGGGCCCAGGACCGAGCAGCCCAGCGACTGGGCTTCGGTCGCCAACATCCCGGTGAGTCTCTCGAGCGTCACGGCCACCCGCTCTACGGTCCACCTATCGAGCTGCGACAGCGCGGCCAGCGCCATGGACGTCAATATGAACTGCGGATATCCACCCATGTCGAAGCGCCGAGCGCCGCGGCGAAGCTCATCGGTATACTTCACCAACGTGGTGAAGTCCTCGGCGTTGGCTCGGCTCAGCCAGGAGGACTCGAGCGGCCTTCCTGTCTCGCGCCACTTGGGACTGACGTAGAGGTAGGCCAGCCCGTACGGGCCGAGCTGCCACTTGTAGCCGACCGATATCATAAAGTCGGGCCTCACCTCTGTGACGTCGATCGGATAAGCCCCCAGCGACTGACTGGCGTCGACCAACAGCGCCGCGCCGACCGCGCGTGCGGCTTCGCCCACGAGCGGTAAGTCCACGAGTGCGCCGTCGGTCCAGTGGGCATTCGGAACCGCAACGACCGCAGTGTCTTCGTCGATGCCGTCCAGCACCGCGGCGGTCCACGAGTCCGTCGGGCCCCGACGCACCGTCCGCACTTCTGCCCCGCGCTCGCGGGCGAGCTCCCGCCACGCGTAGACGTTCGAGGGAAACTGTTCGTGCAGCACCACGATGTTCTGCCCGCTGCGCACCTCGACGTTGGCCGCGGCGGTCGCGATGCCATAGCTCGCGCTGGGCACGAGCGCGACTCCCTCGGGGTCGCTGCCCATGAGCCGACCGGCCGCGGCACGGAGTTGCTCCGAACGCTCGAACCAGTCCTCCGCCCCCCTGAGCCACGGCGTTCGTCCTTTCCGTACCTGGCCCATGCCCGCCTCCGCCACGGCCCGAAGGTGCGGCGACAGGGTGGCGCAGTTCAGATACGTCACGTCGTCCGGCAGCTCGAACTGACTTCGCTGGGACGCGAGCGGTGTGGGTGGGCGGTTCGCCATCTCGCCACCATACGTCCCTTGTGGCATTTTGAGGAAGGACGATCGACTCGACGACCGGAAGGTGACCGTGCGACACGCGACTTCGATTCTGGGCCTTTGCCTCGCCGCCGCTGCAGCAGGACTTTTCTCCCCCGCGGCCGCACAACAGTGGGTCATGCCCCGGACGCCCGACGGCCATCCGGATCTCCAGGGCAACTGGAGCAACGCCACCATCACCCCGATGCAACGGCCAGAGGGAGCAGAGCCGCTCCTGAGCTGGGACGAGGTCGCACAACTCGAGGACGTAGCCGCGGGCCGGCTCCTCAGCGACCAAGACCGCGAGCCAGCCGACGCCGGTGGACGCGTCGGAGGCTCCGACGGCGTCGGCGGCGACCTGAGCTACAACGTGGTTTACCTCGACCGAGGCGACCTCGTTGCCAGGGTGAACGGCGAGCCGAGAAGCTCTTTGCTGTCCCGGCCGGCGAACGGCCGCGTACCTGCCCGGACCCCGGAGGGGGAGCGGCGCGCCGCCGAGTACGCTGCATTCCGTAGCCAATTCGGCGCGTACGACAATCCGGAGAACCGCGGCCCCGCAGAGCGGTGCATCGTGTCGTTCGGCTCGAACGCCGGTCCGCCGATGCTCCCCAACGGCTTCTACAACAACAACTACACCATCGTACAGACGGCCGACTACGTGATGATTCACACGGAGATGGTCCACGACACGAGGGTCATCCGTCTCGGTGAGCCCAACCCCCTGCCTGGGCACGTGCGGCAGTGGTTCGGCGACTCGTGGGGGCACTGGGAAGGCGACACGCTTGTCATCGAAACGACGGGCTTCCACGCGCTGCAGCGCTTCAGCGGCAATGCCACCGACGATATGAGGGTGGTCGAACGGCTCACTCGGGCGGACGAAGAGACCATCCTGTACGAGTTTACGGTCTACGATCCGACGACGTATACCGAGCCGTGGGGCGGCGAGGTCCCGTTCCGGAAGTTCGACGACCTGCTCTACGAATACTCGTGTCACGAGGGGAACTACGCGCTCACGAACATCTTGAGCGGCGCGCGTTATCAGGAGAGTCAGTCCGAGGCGAACTGAGCGCGATCCATGATCGGCATCGTCCGAGGGGGTTGAGTGGTGGCGAAGAGAGGACAGGGCCAAAGGCCCATCAAAGGATTTCGGCCCGGCAAGGAGCCGGCGTACCTGAAGAAGCAGAGGGCCAAGGCGCAGCTCGGGAGTGACGCGGGCTGGGGACAGAAACAGACCGTCGAAGCCCTCGCCGGGAAGAGTCCGCAGGAGGTCCAGAAGATGGTGCGCAAGTGGGGCATCGGCCTGGTCTCCGGCGCGGTCCTGCTGGCCGTAGGAGGTGCGTTCCTCTATGCCTGGTCCACCGTGGCCGGGGTGGTGGTCCACATACTCGCTGCCGTCGTGGCCTTCCTCGCCTACCGCATCAGGAAGCAGGGCAGCGGGCTCGTGGACATCGCCAGGTCGCTGCAGTGATCCAAGGCTCGTAGCAACGACTCAGGAGCACCCGTGGAGATTCCGAAGGAAGCCTATCAGGCCATCGAGAACGAGATCGCCAGCGACAGCAGCCCGGTCGGCATCGATGCCAAGAAGACGCACATCATGATCCTGCATCAGCTGCGCCGGATCGAAGAACGACTCGAGCGAATCGAGGCCTCGCTGCCGGCGAGCTGACTGCGCCTCAGTCCGGTACGTCCCCGCTGTCGAGCGCTTCTCGGGGCGGCGCACCGCTGCGCTCGGTGAGCAGCTTCTCGGTGAAGTCCGCTTGCTCCTGCAATCGGTGCACTTCGGCCTCCAGCTGT
>JAOTVA010000170.1 GCA_029863645.1 Gemmatimonadota bacterium | reverse complement strand
GAAGGAACTTGGCGGGCTAACGCTCTCGTTCGCGGAGAACCGCCAGCCCGAGGACGGGTTGAGCTCATCGCTCCGGATCGGGATCGACACGCTCAGCCGGGAGGCGCCAGGGGCATCAGGCGCCGTGGTCATGTTGGGTGACATGCCCTGGGTCCGGCGTGAAGACGTCGCGGCCCTGCTCACCGCCTTCGATCCCGCAGCGAGCCGAGAGATCTGTGTGCCGTTTCACGCGGGCCGGAGAGGGAACCCCGTGCTCTGGAGCGCCCGCTTCTTCGGCGAGATGATGCAGCTGAAGGGCGACTTGGGTGCGCGCGACCTCATGGGCCTCCACGCCGGATCGGTGCACGAGGTCGCGGTCGACGGAACAGGGGTTCTGAAGGACGTGGACACACCTGAGGCTTTCCGGGCCGATGGTCACACCGGTTCCTAGGTCGCTGAGCGGGTTGCTCGCGTCGGACCGGGTCCAGGCCTATCGTTGAGTAGAGCAGTTTTCTCCGTCCCGGACCGTCAAATACAATCCGTAGCCTACTCCCCGGGTGACGTTGTGGCGCGCTGGTCGGGTTGCATAGCCAGTCTCGCGCTCGCGCTGGCCTGCACCGTTCCAGCCCCGGTACGGGCGCAAGCCGGTGCCGGGGCGCAGGTCATGACGCCGGCAGAGGCCGAAGCCCACGAGATGGGCCTCACGCTCGCCTCTTTCTGCAGTCCGGCGCGACACAGGCTGATGGGCCAGTCTCGATCCGTGGTCGACCGAGGCGCAGAGCCGCTCGAAGGCACGGCCTCGTTCCTGCGCAGCGCCGAGGGGACGTTTCTGGTGTTCGAGCACTACGACGAGAGCCTCGAGGGTCACTGCATCGTGTTGGGATGGTTCGGAGGAGATCTCGAGGCCGGCACGTACCCGATCGAGCCGCTGGCGATGAGCTCGTTGGAGGCCGAGGTCATCGGGGAAGACCGCTCGTTCTACGGGATGGCCGCGGTGCGCACTGCCGATGAGAGCTCCATCTTCGTCACCGAGTCCGGGTCGCTCGAGATCGCCACCGTGGAGTCCGGCGGGCTCAGCGGAAGCTTCAGCCTCGCTGGGTTCGTTCTCGCAGGGGATGACCGCACGAACGGCATGAGCTGGACGGGCACCTTCTCGGCCCGGGACGCGCTGCGAACCGGACCCTGACATGAACAGACGGTCCTGGTTGGTATTGGCGACGTTCCCACTCCTCTACCCTGTGATGGGGTGTCAGGCGCAGTCCAGCCTTCCCGAAGAGTATCTCGGTCAGTGGTACTTCTCGGGGAGCAGCGGGGGGATGGACGGCAACGGCACCGGTGAACCCGCCGTGGGCTGGATCGTCATCACCGACGACAACGAGATCGAGCACTACCGGGACGACGGGAGTCTCGCCGTGACGACACGGTTCGATCTGACCCGGGCCCAGTCGATTTACACCGGCCAGGAGGCCTGGGCCCTCAGCGAGTCCGGGGGCATGCAACGCGTGATCGCGCTTTATGAGAACGGAACGATGGCGATCTCAGACAACGTGTACGACGGGTACTCGAGCGGCTATCAGCGGACACCGTTGACCCGGTAGTGGACAGCTCCGCCACACTGTCACGAAAAGCCTTCATCGCCGTCGGCGGCTTCCTACTCGGCTACGCGATCGACGAGGTGTGGGCACGTCTCGTGCGAGGATCTCGCCTGCAGCGGGAGGAGTACCCGAAGTTCGTGGTGGGCGGCTACCGTGTGCATCACAACGTGTTCGGCTACCTATCGATTCTCGTGGGAGTCGTGGTCTTTCCCGCGCTTCTCATTCCGCTGGGGCTCGGGATGATCGTGGGGCACCGGAGGCGCGACCGCCTGTTCTGGTTCTTGGAGCAGGCTGAGTAGGCAGGGGAACTAATCCAGGGTCGGGGACCATCGTGGTCTTCGCCTTGAAGTAACGCAGACTCCGTGAGCGCCACCTGACCCCATTCCAACGCGGGCCGGTCCCATGGGCCCGGTGGATCGTCGAGTTCGTGCTGATCGTGACCTCCGTCTACTTGGCGGTGTTCCTGGAGAGCGCCAGCCAAGACAGGTCGGACCGCCAAGCCGCGCGCAGCGCGCTCGTCCAGCTGCTCGGCGAGCTCCGCCAGGACCAGGCGGACTTCCAGCGCATCATCGGCTTTCAGAACGTCCTCGACCGACACTACAGCAACCTTGCCAGGTGGTTGGAGGAACCGAGCACCTACCCCGCGGACAGCGTGGCGGAGGCGCTGTTCCAAGTCGCCACCGACAACCCGACCCTGTTCGCCCGTAGTGCATCGTGGAACACGATGATTTCCGCCGGTCAGCTCGCCGCCCTGGAGGCGCCTGCCCTGGTCCTGCAGCTCGGGCAGCTCTACGAGACCATTTATAGCCGCATCGACTACAACAGCTCCTTCTACGACCAGGAACTGGGCGCCACGCTCCGTTCGACCACGGCGATCAGGTGGAACACTCTACAAACCCGACCGCTGACCTCAGATCAGGACGAGATCGAGCGCCTCGCGTCGAGGCTCGAGATGGTCCACGTAACGTGGAACATCTGGTATCGCGACCTGCTCATGGACTATGAAGGCGACGTGTCGGAGGCCATCGCAGCGGTAGAGGCGTATCTGGGCAGCTAAGGACCCCCCTGGAAACCAGGGGGGTCGTTCCAGCTATCAGCCTGTCATGCGCGTGCAGACGGACGCATGACCAGGAGTGGAAGGGTGCTCGAGCGCAGAAGCTTATCCGCTACGCTCCCCAAAAGGGTGCGCTTCAGCCCTCCGTAACCGTGCGTGGCCAGAGCGATCACATCAGCATTGAGCTCCTCCGCGATGCGCCCGATCGCGACTGCGGTCTGGACGGCACGCTCGACGTGGGTCTCCACCTCGAAGCCGTCTTGGCGCAGCTCTTCGGCTAGTCGATCCAGGTAGGCGATCGCGCCGTCGAGCTTCGGTACGGGCCGTTCCCGCAGCGTTGCGAGCACCGGCCAACCACCCATTTCCGGCATCTGAGCGACGTGCAGCAGCGTGATGCGGGCTCCGGTCGCCCGCGCCAGCTCGGTCGCTGGGTCGATGACGCTCTCAGCCAGCTTGGAGCCGTCCAGCGGAATCACGACGTGACCCACTGAAAACACACCATCCGGAAGCGTGCCGGATCCGTCCGGATGTAAGACGAATAGCGGCAGTTTGGTCCGTCGGATCATCTCGTCCGCCACGCTACCGAGCCACATCCGGCTGGCGCCGGAATGGCCGTGCGTGGTCATGAAGATCATGTCCGTATGGACCTCGTCGGCGTACGCGGCCAGCTCTTCGGCGACCTCGTCACCGTCGAGTATCTTCGTATCCACCGGGGTCCCTTCGTCGCTGAGCCGGCCCGCGAGCCCGGCGAGGTATCGCTCCTCGCCCTCCCGATGTTTGGCGTCGTACTCGGCCATGTTCACGTGCTCGAACTGGAACTGCGTGTTTGCGAGAAGAGACTCGGGCTCGTACGGCACATGCACGTGCGCGAGATGCACCGAGCCTCCCGTGGCGCGCGCGATCTTGCCCGCGAACTGAAGGCTACTCTCGCTGAAGGGCGAACCATCCAGGGGAACCAGAAGAGATCGTAACATGACGTTAACCCTCCTTTCGTCCCGCCGGACCGGGACGCAGTCTTGAAGTACGACACGTCCGGGAGAACCCCCACGTTCTCATGATTAAGGTACAGGGCCACGGAGAGGGGCGAAGTCGGGGATTCCCTCGTCCGCGTGTCGGCTTTTCGGCGGGGATGAAGCTATGCATGTCATCTCCACCGCCCCCCGCGCGTTATATAGGACCTGCTTCGATCCGCCCATTGAGGTCCACTATGAGAATCCAACGCCTCCGCGCCGCAACCGCGGGTGTCGCCATCTTGGCTGCCGGCCTCGCGACCGCCACGTGCGACGACGGGCTCTTCCCCAACGACGGCGAGCTTCCGCTCGGCACTTGGGGCGCAGCCGACGCCGGTGTTATCGCGACGGATTCCCTCACACACGTCCATGTCGGCTGCACGTACGGCGACATGCCGGGACCCATCGCACTCGATGCATCAGGCCGCTTCACCGTCGATGGCACGTACCTGCTGCAGGCCTACCCGGTCGCCGTCGGCCCGCCGCTCCCCGCGCAGTTCAGCGGGCAGGTGCGCGGTCGCGTCCTGACGTTGGCGATCGCGGTGAACGACACGGTCAACAACATGATCGTCGCGTTAGGCCCGGTCGAGGTAACGTTCGGGCGCGAGCCGGACATGGTTCAGTGCCCGATCTGCGCCGTTCCCGGAATGTGACGCTCGGCTCCAAGCAACCGGGCGACGGCGACCCGCATGGCGGGCGGCGCGAAGTAGCCCACGATCCGATGCTGGATCACGCCATCGCGATCGATGATGAACGTGGTCGGGATCCCGGGGATGCCCCCGAACGCGTGCCGGTGCGCCGCTGACGCACGACCCACCGAATACGTGATGTCGCGCTCGACAAGGAATTCCTTGATCGGCCCTTCCGAGCCCACGTCGGTGGCCAATCCCAGGACGCGGACCCCATCCGGCGCGCGGTCCTCGTGAAGGCTCTGGAGTGACGGCATCTCGAGTCTGCACGGACCGCACCACGTCGCCCAGAAGTTCAGCACCACGACTTCGCCCCGCAGGTCGAGCGACCGGATGGTGTCTCCTTCGAACGACACGAACGAAAAGTCCGGCACGTTGCCGAGCGCGGGACCTACGCCCGTGAGCGCGCCGAGCTGCGGGCCGAACCGGTAGGCCGCAAACGCGAAGAGGCCCACGAGCACGAGTCGCTCGGCCCAGGCGAGCGCCTTCTTCCAGAGCGGCATGCTCAGTCCGCCACGATGAGGTCTCGACGGATCCGGACTCCGAGACCGGGCTCCTGCGGCATCGCCATGAATCCCTCGCTGTCGACAGTCGGCGGATTCTCGAAGATCGCGAAGCCGTTCGTGTAAGGCGAAATGGGCGGATCGTGCATGATTTCGATCCATGGGCAGTGCGGCCAGGTGCCGATCATGTGGAGCTGCGCGATCGTCCCGAGTTGTCCGCCGCCGTGATGCGGGATGACGAGCTTGTGGTGAGCCAATCCGAGGGCGGCGACGGCGCGTAGCCCCTGCACGCCTTCCGTGACAAGAATCTCCGGCTGCAGGATGTCATAGACCCCTCGCTCGACGATCCACACGAATTCCTGGACACCCTGGTTGTTCTCTCCTCCGGCCAGCGGGATGTCGACGAGCCGGTTGAGCTCGGCGAGGCCATCGAAGTCGTAGCGGCGTAGCGGCTCCTCGAGCCAGTACACGTTCCTTTCCTTGAGCGCACGTGCCGTGTCGAGGGCGCGGGTGAAGTCCCACTGCACGCCGGGCTGCCAAATGCCACTCGACTGCGCCTGGTTCGCGTCGGTCATGATGGTGAAGTCGTTGCCCACGGCCCTGCGGACGAGCTCGATCGTGCGGACGTCCTCCTCCATCTCGAGGTGATGCAGGCGGATCTTCATTCCCTGCCAACCCGCCGCCTTCAGCCGCACCGCCATCTCGGCGCGCTCTTCCGGGGTGGAGAGCTGAATCATGCTCGCATAAGCCGGGACCTTTTCCTTGGCGGCGCCCCACAGCTTATAGAGCGGCTGATCCGCGATCTTCCCTACGATGTCCCATAGGGCGATCTCGACGCAGCCGACGTCACGCCAATTCGAGGCGGCACCGTTCGTGTACCGCATCTCATGGCCGAGCTGTTCGTTGTCGAACGGGTCCTTGCCAATCAGGAGCTGCCGCATGGCGTTGAGGCCCGACGCACTGAGTCCGGGGGCGATGCCCGTCACGCCCTGGTCGGTCATGATCTCGGTCACCGTGCCGCCCCCGATCCGACGCATGGAGGAGCGCCCGGGGGCCCAGGCCGACTCCATCATTCCCGTCTCGCCGAGCGTCCGCATGCGATGCACCCGGATGTCGGTGATGCGCGGCCGGACCTGCGCCAGGAGGCGAGTCGGAAAGGCATGAGCGAGCGTCAGTGCGCCCAGGCTGGAGAGAAAAGTTCGCCGCTTCATGGGATTGCCCTGTCTGGGATCGGTCGGTGGCCCCGTATTCTATGTCCCGTCCGCCGCGACCGCTCCCGCGACCGCTTTCCTATCGACAAGCCTCCCCCGTATTGTGCCAGATGGCCCTCGTCGAGACACCGCCCAACACCGCCCGCGAGGCGGATCGCAAAGCCCACCTCCATCCGTTTACGTCAGCGGCCGACCATGCCGTGGCGCTTCCGCGCCTGATGGTCGAGGGGTCCGGCATTTACGTGCGCGACGACTCCGGCAAGCAGTACCTCGACGCCATGGCCGGC
>JAOTVA010000169.1 GCA_029863645.1 Gemmatimonadota bacterium | reverse complement strand
GACGAGGACGCGGTCGCGGTCGATGACGTGCTCCCCCAGAACGTGTTCGACGAGCGCCAGGAGCGCACTCTGGGAGCGCGGAGTGGCCCAACTCCTGTCCTGGACGTCCGGCGCGATCATGACCGCGCCCCAGGAGCGCAGCGCCGGCTCTACCGTGCTCTGCATGAACGAACTGCCGTAGTACGGCGAGCGCCCTCCCGGGTGCAACGCCAGAACGAGTGGCCGTGGATCGTCGGCACGGCCGTCGTATCCGTCGGGGAGCGAGATCGCGTAGCGAAGGGCCGAGCCGTCCGAAAGCGTGAGTGCAGTCTCGGTCACCTGGGGTGGGGCCGATGCGCGGGCCCCTGTGGAGGCGGCCTGACCCACGAGGTCAAGCGGTGTCAGGATCGCGGCGATTCCCAGTGCCAGTGCGGTCTTCCTCATCCAGCCCTCCTCGATCGACCATCGACGCAACCCGCCGCCGCATCTTGCCCGGGGGCGAGTACCCTCGCAAGGTGCGTCCTGGTTGCCCTTCTTCCTCGACTACATCCCGATCTTCATCGGGCCGACCCGGAACAACTTTCGATTCACGTTCTCGCTCGCCGGCTGACCGGCGCGTCGGAGACCTCACTCATGCTCACACGCCGAGAGTTCATCGGTCGCACCTCCTCATGTGCGGCGCACATCGGTCTCATGGCCGCAGCCTCTCCAGCGCTGATCCGCCGCGGATGGCTGGCCCAAGAGCGATTCCCGGTCGCCGCCTCGGCCCCCTGGGGGCGTCTGGTACGGGTCGCCGACGGCGTCTGGGCCCTCGTGTCAGATCCACTTCAGGACCGCACGACCCTCTGCAATGGGGGGATCATCGCCGGGCGGTCCGGCGTCGCGGTCATCGAGAGCTTTTCCACCGTCCGGGGCGCCGAGTGGATGATGGAGCAGGCCCTGGATCTGACGGGCCGGTTCCCGACGCACGTCATCCTTTCCCACTACCACTCGGACCACACCGCGGGACTCGCTGGATCGGCCGCGGGCGGTGGACCCGTCGTGCTCACCACGGAGCAAACCCGCGATCTCATCCGGGAGCGGATCGACGGAGTGCCTGCGCAGGTTCTCGACGACGCGGTTGTCCTCGTGGGGAGACGGCCGACCGAGCTCGAGTTGGGAGACCGAAGCGTGATCCTCGTGCCCCGGCGGGGGCACACCGAATCGGACCTCAGCATTGAGGTGCCCGACGCGTCCGTGATGTTCTGCGGAGACCTGGTCTGGAACGGGATGTTCCCCAACTACGTCGACGCGACTCCCTCACGGCTGTCGCGAGAGGTCCGGGTCATGCGGCTGCTCGGCACCACGACCTATGTGCCGGGCCATGGGCCACTCGCCGACGTGGCAGCGGTGGATCGCTACATCGGACTGCTGGACAGCGTCGAGGCGGCGGCTCGGGCCGCGCTCGAGCGCGGCATGAGTGCGGACGAAGCCGGAGCAGAGTACTCCCTGCCAACCGGTCTCGAAGGCTGGACGCTGTTCAGCCCCAACTACTTCTCGCGGGCCATTGGGGCTTGGATGACGGAGCTGCAAGCGTAGCCGAGAACAAGGAGCTTTCCCAATGTAGCTACACGTAGCTACATTGAGTCATGAAAGCCGTCGGGATCCGGGAACTGAAGAACAAGCTGTCCCACTACGTCCGTCTCGCGGAGGCGGGGGAGTCTGTCCTGGTCACCGACCGCGGCACGGTCGTCGCGGAGCTCCGTCCCCCAGGGACCGAAGGCCAGGCTATCGACCCGCTCGCCACGGAGCTCGCCGCAATGGCTCGTCGAGGACGCGCGGTGGTGGGAGCCCCACACGACCCGGATCTGTACCTGCCGCGTCGCGCCGCGCTCTCCGAAGACTCATCGGAGAAGCTGCTCGAGGCGGAACGGGGAGGTCGATAGCGTGCTGTTGTACGTGGAGTCGAGCGCCATCCTGGCCTGGCTCCTCGGCGAGGAGCGCGGGGGGAAGGTGGCACAGGCCCTTGCAGACTCCGACGGGGTGATCGCCTCCGACCTCACGGTCGTCGAATGCGAACGGGTGCTGATTCGAGCTTGGAGTAGCGGCCTCATTACCGAGGCCGAGCGGAGCGACCAGAGCTCGGCACTCGCCCATGTAGCGGCTCACTGGACGCGACTGCGCGTGGACGAGGTCGTCGTTGAGCGCGCGAGTCGCCCGTTCCCGATCGAGCCAGTCCGCACCCTCGACGCTCTGCATCTCGCGAGTGCTCTGGTCGCGCGGTCGGTCGCTCCTGGACTGCGGCTACTCACCTTGGATCAACGCGTGCGCGAGAACGGGGAACGGTTGGGCTTCGTCACCGTGCCGTGAAGTTAGGTCCTTACGCTCCTGCGTCGTGCAGCCGACCTGTGCGCGTCGGCCGTAGGGGCACCCATGCCTGAACACGCTCGGGCGACCGACCACCTCACGCCGTTTGGGCGGCTGGTGCGGCCCCTCCACGTCTTCGCCGGAAACGAGCTCGCCGGAGTTGCGCTGCTGCTCGGCGCCGCGGTGATCGCGATGATCTGGGCAAATTCTCCCGCGGCACCGTTCTACGAGGCCCTGCGGACGACGTACCTCACCATTTCTCTCGGCGACCTCGAGCTCTCCAAGCCGCTGCTTGAATGGATCAACGACGGCCTCATGTCGGTGTTCTTTTTTGTCATCGGCCTCGAGATCAAACGCGAGATTCTCTACTGAGAGCTTGCTTCAACTCGGCGCGCGATGCTTCCCGTGGCGGCTGCACTGGGCGGCATGGTGGTTCCCGCCGCGATCTACGCTGCGCTGAACCACGCGGGGCCTGCTGCCCGCGGTTGGGGCATCCCGATGGCGACCGATGTGGCCTTCGCCTTGGGCGTCATGGCAATGCTCGGACGCCGGGTGCCGGTCTCGGCCAAGATCCTCCTCACAGCCGTGGCCATCGTCGACGGTACCGCTCCACTTCTGCGCCTCCAGACCGCGCTGCTGCCCCTATCGACGCTTATCGTCCTGCCGATCTTCGCGCTGTTCAACGCAGGGACCAGCCTGAGCGGAAATCCAATGGCCGCGTTCGGCAACCCAATCGGCGCGGCGCTCGGCGGGATCGGCTTCACGACGGCCCTTTTCGTCAACAGCCTCGCGTTTTTCGGACCGAATCTGCCCCTGAGAGACGTCGCCATGATCGGCGTCCTCTCGGCCTCGCTCCTCTCAGCGGTCGCGGGCTGGCTCATCTTGCGACGGGCCCACGCAGGCGCCGAGTGACCCGACCATTCTCGGTGTCCGGTCCGCCGTTATCCGCGTACGCTGCGTCTACCTCAAGTGCCGGTTGAAGAACTCAATGGTTCGAGCCTGAGCCAGCGAAGCCGCCTCTTCGTCGTACCGCGGCGTCGTGTCGTTGTGAAAGCCGTGGTTGACGCCCTCATATACATGCACAGCGAAGTCCTTGCCGTGCTCTCGCAGGGCCGACTCGTAGGCCGGGTAACCGGCGTTCACGCGCTCGTCCAACCCGGCCAGGTTGACCATGAGCGGCGCCCGGATCGCCGGCACGTCCTCGAGCGCTGGCGGTGACCCGTAGAAGGGCACCCCTGCTCCGAGGTCGGGCATCTTGACCGCGAGCTCGTTCACCACCCCGCCCCCGTAACAGAAGCCTACCGCACCGACCCGGCCCGTGGTCGCCGAGTGATCGCGCAAGAACCGGAAGGCAGCCATCCAGTCCTGCATCATGACGTCCCGGTCCATCTGCTGCTGCATCGTTCGACCGTCGTCATCGTTGCCTGGATAGCCCCCCAGCGGCGTTAGCGCGTCCGGGCCCAGGGCGACGAAGTCTGCAGCCGCGAAGCGCCTCACCACGTCCTCAATATAAGGGTTCAGTCCACGGTTTTCGTGGATGACCAGCACAGCCGGCTTCGGCGCGGTGGCTCCCGCGGGAATCGACATGTATCCGCGCATCGTGCCCGATCCGTCAGGCGACGGATATGTGACGTACTGCTCCTGGATGCGCTCGTCGTCGGCTGGGACCTGTGCCGCCCACGCGTAGTCCGGCTTGAGCGCCTCGAGCACTCCCAGAGCCGCTGCTCCGCCTCCAAGGACCTTCGCCGCGCCCTCGAGGAAGTCGCGGCGCTCGATGTGCCCATGCACGTAGCCGTCGAATAGCTTGAGAACCTCTTGGGGAAAATCGCTGGCCTTCTTGCGCTCGGTCATGGTCTGTGCTCCTCAGTGACTACGGTTGGCTCGTGAGCCGCGGACGCTGGATCTCCACGAGCCCGATCCTGTTCGAGCTGCTCTGATGGATCAGGAGATTCCCGTCCTCAGTGACCCACATGTTCCTGACGATCCCGTACCCGGACGGGATCGGCCAGCTCTGAAACTCCTCGGTCGCCGGGTCGAAGCGTACCAGCGCGTCGGGCCTCATCCCGGACTCGTTGTACCAGATGATGTCGTCCACGACGGCCAGTGCGTACGGATGCGAGTCCGGCCCACTGGGTGACGGCCACTCCCTGATCTCTCCCGTGCCTGGATCGAGCCGGCCGATGCGTCCCATGGTCGAGTTGCCATACCAGACGCTGCCATCACTGTCGGTGTCGAGGCGGCGGTCGGCGGGATCACGTACGCGTTGCCCGAGCGTGGGCGCGGTCCATTCGGTGATCGCGATCTGGGCGTTGCCTGCCACGAGCGCGGGCGCCTGGTCGGGCTTCGGCGGGAAGTGCCTCGCCAAGTAGCCCGCCGCCCGGGTGGCTTGGGCGTCGGGTAGCGAGACCATGGTCCCGAGCAGATCCCTCCACCCAGCGGCGTCGTATCCGGCCGAGCCATTGATCTGGCCGAGGCCGTGGCATGTGGTGCACGCAATCTCGACCACGTCCTTGCCGTCACCTTCCGGCAAGGCAACCTGGCCTCTTTGGGCCTCTGCCGGAGCCGCAAAAGCCAGCCACGCAGCTAGGGTCGACACCAAGATCGTGGCTCGCCTCATGACCAGCCTCCTTGCTCGGGCAGCGCGCCTAAGTCTTGAATCTATTTCTGGACGACCGGGGGCGCGAACGATGGCAAAATGCCCGTAGTCGCTCAGCCCGCTGAGGTCACACGTCAGCGCACTTGGGCGACTCGAAGTCGCTCCCGTCTAGGGACAATGCGCTCTCGGTCCTCGTCGGCCCACCTCACGCAACGCCCCTGCGGATTGTCGAATGCGCGCTCATGACAAGCCCTGATGCGGTAGGACTCTCTCACCATCGTCGAAAGTTGGCCGCTCACCGTGCCCGATCCCGGGCGAAGCTCGAACGTCACCTCACCGCACCGAAACGTCCTGACGCCCCGCGCTTCGTCTCGTTAAAGCTCCACCGGTAGCGGATCGCGGCAGGGACCGGTTTGGCTGTCCAACCGAACCGACTGGTCAGCCTCGACCAGCAGCTCGGCGGAATGCTCATCCTCCTGTGGCCCGAATCTGGACACATAAGAGACGGTCGCCTCGAGGAGGTACTGCCCGGGCGGCCATGTCAGCGGGGCGGGAGGCACTCCCCGTCCCGTGGCACAGCCCGTGACGAGCGTAAAAGGAGTAGCCATCCAGGACGGGGCATGAGGTCGCTCCATCGCGAGCTGCCTGCATCGTCACAGCTGACGACTGCGAGCAAGATGCCGCACGCGTCAGACGACCGCCAGCCAACGTCTCCGGTACCGGCCCCGACGTGGCCAAACCATCCGTCGGTGCCTAAGATCGCTCGGCTAGCCTGGACCCGTCGCGAAGTTGGAGAGCCGGATGAAGAGACGCGATTTCATCGTGCGGAGCGCGGTTGCCGGGGACGCGCTTTCGGTCCTAGAGATGCGCGAGCTGCTCGCCCGCCCTGCGCGGAGGCGAGGGGCCTCTCGGCCGCGGTGTTCGTTCCTCCCTTGAAGGTCCGGAACTTCACGTTCACGTCCGTTTCGGACGCGGTGTGAAGCTACGGTTCTGTCCTTCGAAAACAGCAGGCTACCGGTGGCGCGCAGCCGTTCAAAAGGCCACGACGACTTCGTCGGAGCACACAGCTGCGCCAACCTCGCACACCACATATGTGTACGTCGCCTTTCCCTGCCCGCCTGTGGCATCTCTGTAGGTCAGGGTGTTGGCCGGCAACGTCGTGATGAGCACCCCATCGCGGATGACGTCGACCTGCCCGGACGTGCCGGTCCAAGCGAGATCGATTACGTGCCGGCCCCTGACCTTCAAGCCCACGGCGGTCAGGACCGGCGCCTGGCTGGGCGGCTGTGTAGCTGAAATCGTCTGCTGGGCGGTATCGGTCAGGCCGTCGTCGTCGGTGACCGTGAGCGTAACGGTGTAGTCACCGGCCGCGGCGTAGGCGTGCGACGGGCTCTGCGAAGAGGAGACGGCACCGT
>JAOTVA010000168.1 GCA_029863645.1 Gemmatimonadota bacterium | reverse complement strand
CCGCCTTCGCGTCGGCGAGGGCCCGCTCGATCGCGTCCAACAGAAGATCCGCATCGAGCGGCTTTTGCAGGGTGTACTTCGCGCCCAACGCCTCCGCCATGTGGAGTTGGAACGGTCCTGTGCTCGACATCACGACGAGTACCGGCCGCTTCTCGAGTTCGCGAAGAAGCGAGATGAGCTCGAAGCCGTGTACCTCCGGCATTTGGAGGTCGGTGAGCACCACCTCGAACTCGTACGCCCGGAATTGATCGAGCGCTTCCTCACCATCCTCGGCGAAGTGCGTTTCGTGACCGGCGCGTGCGAGGATGGCTTGAGCGATCAAGCGATCGCCTTCTTCGTCGTCGACAATCAGAATGCGAGCCACGGATGCACCTGCGCAGCAGAACCGGGGGGCGGCTCGCGATCAGCGTAGGCCCGACCCCGCCGTACAAGCAAGCGAGGGGGTTGCGGACGGGCAGCGTCGGCGCACGTCACACAGCGGGGCCTCACTCGTTTTCCGGTACGCGCCCTTCGACCGTGCCACTGACAAACTCGAAGAAGAAAGATGACGAAGTCATGGAGCAGCCACCGCAGGAGCAGGCTTCTATTCGGCCTGGTCGGCCTCGCCGTGCTCGTCGGCGCCTGTGGGCTGACCGATCCGGCGTTCGACGCCGATGGTGTGGTTCGGTTCGTCGACGTCGAGGGTGGGTGCTGGGGGATCGATTCCGCCGGCCAGAGGCTCGAACCGATCAACCTCCCGGAGCGCTTCCGGGTCGACGGGCTGCGCGTGTCCTTCCAGGCCGAAGACGCCGCGGATGTGGCGAGCATCTGC
Organism: Gemmatimonadota bacterium; assembly: GCA_029863645.1. Taxonomy (GTDB): domain Bacteria; phylum Gemmatimonadota; class Gemmatimonadetes; order Longimicrobiales; family Gaopeijiaceae; genus UBA2982. The sequence continues at coordinate 5,541 of JAOTVA010000168.1, read as the reverse complement.
CAGATCGGGCGCCTCGTGCGGCTCACGGAGATCGACACCATCGCGCCTTAGCCGACCGGAGCTTTTCGCCGGCTTGCGAGTAGCCCGGGGAGTTCGCCCCCGCCGCAGCGCCGCATGTCGACCCCGGAGCTACCTTGATGTCCAACCCAACCAGCGTCGGCGCCTCGCCTTCCGAGGCGCCTGAGGAGCTCAATCCCTTCCTCATCGCGCAGCGTCAGGCCGACGACGCCGCGCGTTACCTGCCGGAGCTCGATCCCGGCCTCATCGAGTTCCTTAAGAAGCCGGACCGACTGCTCACGATCGAGTTCCCGATCACCACCAGTTCGGGCGAGGTGAAGAACTTCATCGCCTACCGGGCCGTCCATAACCGCGCCCGGGGGCCAGGCAAGGGTGGGATCCGTTACCACCCCGAAGTCACGGCCGACGAAGTGCGCGCGCTCGCATCGTGGATGACTTGGAAGTGCGCGGTGGTCGACGTGCCGTTCGGTGGTGCCAAGGGGGGCGTGATCTGCAACCCCAAGGAGTTGAGCGACGAGGACATCCGCCATCTAACACGTCGCTTCACCGCGGAGCTCGGCGAGGCCATCGGCCCCTACACGGACATCCCGGCCCCCGACGTGGGTACGGGACCTGCGACCATGGCCATTCTCTACGACACGTACGAGATGATGCACAAAGGCTCGAACAATCTCGGTGTGGTGACCGGGAAGCCGGTCCACATCGGAGGATCGCTCGGCCGCGTCGAAGCGACGGGGCGGGGAGGCTTGAACGTCACCCAGCGCGCGCTCGAACGCGGTGTGCTGGAAGGGACCAAGGACCTGAAGGGGATGACCGTGGTCATTCAGGGCTTCGGAAACGTCGGCGGTGTCGCGGCGACGCTCTTTCACGAAGCGGGGGCGAAGGTGATCGCCGTGAGCGATTCCGGCGGCGGAATCCATGACCGGGATGGGATCGACCCAGCGGTGGCCCACGAGCACAAGAGGGAAACGGGCTCGGTGTCCGGCCTGGAGGGGTGCGAAGCCGTAAGCGGGGACGAACTGCTCACGCTCGAGTGCGACATCCTGATCCCTGCCGCGCTGGAGAACCAGATCCGCGCCGACAACGTCGACGACATCAAGACGCGCTTGGTCGTGGAGTTGGCGAATGGCCCGACCACCCCAGACGCGGCCGCAGAACTGCAGAGACGGCAGATCGTGGTGTTGCCCGACATCCTGGCGAACGCCGGGGGCGTGACAGTGAGCTACTTCGAGTGGGTGCAAAACAACGAGAACGAGCAGTGGGACGAGCAGGTCGTCAACGAGAAGCTCGCCGAGAAGATGAGGCGGGCGACCGACGCCGTCCTCCAAAAGCACGAGGAGATCTGTGGCACGCTCGACCAGATTCGCGCCCGCCGGAAGGCGCTGCGCCGCGGAGAGGAGTCGATCGAGCCGCCAGACCTTCGCATGGCCGCATTCGTCGTGGCGGTCGAGCGTGTGGCGCGTGTGACGCTCGATCGAGGAATCTGGCCATAGGTGACGAACCGGGAGGACAGGTCCATAACTCATGGTCGTACAACATCGTCCGGAAGTTGAAAGCCCCGACCGGATCGCTCCGACCGGGGCTTCGAGCCCTCCGTCCAGGATTCGAGTTGGCGGCTGCGAGTTAGTCCTGGAGATCTTGCTGGAGAGCTGCAACTCCTAGTCGGACTTCGTCATAGCGATCCGGGAGCATCCGCTCGACCCGCTCGAGGAACTCCGGTGCGGTCAGGATCGTCATCAAGTCGTTTTCGTCGAGTTGCAGGTCGCGGCGTCCGCGGCGCGCGCACCGAATCGTAACGGTCGTGGGCATATAGATCCCGCTCGTGAGCGCCGCCACGAGACCGTTGAGAAACGACTGCTCGTCGTGGATCGTGGCGTTTCCCGACGGGCAATACTCCCCGATGTCGAGCTCCCGTTCACCGATGAGTCCACCGAGCCAATGGTGGTGCCACTCGTCGTAGACGACACGTCCGCGCGGGGCGCCCCGTCCGATATCGTAGGTGTGCTCCAAGCATCCGACGGCGATCAACGCCATCCCCGTCACGATCCCCACCCGTATCCGCATGTTCATGGATGCCCCCCTGTGCTGTGATACGTTCTGCTCAATGCCCCTAAGAGGCAGGCAGCGTGCCGGGAGGAGCGCGACTCGCTTGGGGCATGGTAACATACGGTCACAGAAGGACATCAGATACTCGAGGACTCATGGGGGAGGTAGGGGTTGTGTCCACGAACGAGGACGTCCCGTGGGTCATGAACCGCCTACAGCCGAAGCCGCGGCGGACCACCGGGCGCTTCGTCCTCCCGTCGTCGGTAGTGATCCCCGGCGCCAGATGTGGGTAACGAAGAGACCAGACCGTGCGTCCCATTGTCCCCGGCGGGTCCGGAGCCATGCGTCGATACATCGCCGTCCAGGTGAGGCATGCCGTGCTGTTGAGGGCGTTCGACTATCTGGCGGCGATCCTCTTTGGTGGCGCCGCGGCGATGGCGGCCTGGCTGGCAATTCCCGCCTCGTATCCGATGGCGTCGGAGATGCTGCTCGGCATGGTCGTCGGTATCGTGGCGGCCCTACCGCTGCTTGGGTTCTTCTCTTGGCTGCTCGGGGGCTTCGAGATCCTCGTCCTCTCCATGCAGGTCGGGATGTTCGCGGGGATGGTGGGCGCGATGACCACGAGCACGGACCTCGGCGACGTCGCCTTCGAGGGCGCATTGGTCGGGGTCATGGTCCAGCTCCTCGTCCACGTGGTGGACCGTTCGCTCGGAGGTGAGGTCGGTTCCGTGGCGCTTGGTACTGGGGGACCGGACCGCACGGCACGGGGCGGCCCCGGGCAGGATGAATCGGACGACCGGTGAGCAATCGCACGCAGGACGCCATCAGGAAGTGGAATCGCGCGGCGAAGTCGCTCGACCTAGGCAACCGGGGCGAGCACCTGCGCTACGGTCCGTTCAAACGCGAGCTCTTCGGCAAGGCGGAGGGGCGGACGCTGCTCGTTGCGGCAGGCACCGGGCTCGACTTCAAGTACTTGCCCGCGCATATCGAGGTAACCGCGATCGACTTTTCGCCCGTCATGCTGAGCTATGCCGAGCGACGCATGGGGGAGAGTGCCGCGCCCCTGGAGCTCGTGCAGGCCGATGTCACGGAGCTCGAATTCGAGGACGAGTCGTTCGATACCGTGCTCACGTCCTGCACCTTCTGCTCGGTTCCCGATGCGGTGAAGGGCCTGAAGCAGCTGCGGCGCGTGCTTCGCGGTCCGGGTCGTCTGCTCATGTTCGAGCACGTCCGCCCGCGCCTGCCGTACTTGGGCCTGATGATGGACCTCATGAATCCGTTGGTTCGGCTGATTGGCCCTGAGATCAACCGCCGCACTGCGGACAACGTCCGCGCGGCGGGTTTTCGGCTGACACGCGAGTACAACGTCTTCCTCGACATGGTCAAGCTGTTCGAGGCAGAAAAGGGCTAGGCGAGCGGCTCCGGCCCTCGGTGTACCCCCGTGGCCGGACGGTCGGCCGGACGGCGAAGTTCGGGCTGGGGGTTGCGAACTCCGGACGGTCCCCAACCCGCGGGATCCGGTGGCAAAGAACGCATTGTTCGGGACCCTTTTGCTCCCCCCTGCGCTGAGCGACCCGCCCGAAATTCGCGCCCGGAAGTCGCTGCAGGTGGGGCCGTTACGGCCACGATCCCGCTCCTTGGCACGCGTTCTGCTCCCTCATTTGGCGACGGATTTCGTGTTGCGTCCGTCGGCCGTTCCCCCCAGGCACTGCAACCGCACACCCTGTGGAGGGACGCACGATGCCTTCTTGGTTGATGATCTTCCCGGGCAGCCCGGGACTGTCCGCGCTCTTGCTCGTCACGATGGTGGTCGTCGTGATGTACGGAGCGAGGACTCCGGCCCATCGAGGGATCCTCGGGATCGCCCGTGCCATCAAGGGCGCCAGCAAGCTCACCTCCGAAGCGATCCGCCGGGTCCAGGACCGGATGACCGCGCGCACCCGCGAGGTGCTGCTCAGCTCCGGGCTCGAAGACGCGGAGCGTCAGATCGAGCAGGAGTTCCAACGGATCTCCGCGACGGTCGATCGCGACCTCGGCGCCTACCCCGCGCTGCACCGGAAGCTCGCGGACCAGGTTTCGAGGATCGACGAGGATTACCGTCGCGCCACGGACTCTCCGCCCGCTCCGGCCGCGTGGAGCGACACGTTGCGAGCGGCGGGCGAGCTCGCCGAGCGTGCTGGGACGCAGCCGGCGGCGGCGAAGGCCGTGAATGCGTTGAGTACGGCGATCGCAGAGGCCCACGACGAGGCGATGGAGGCATACCGTGAGGAGAGCCGTGAGCGGCACGATCTCATGGCGAAGATGGTCCCGGCGTGGCGCTCGATGGCGTCGACGCTGACGCGTGTCGAAAAGTCGGTCGGCGGCATCTTCGAGCGGTCGCGCCACCTCGACGATCTCATGCATCGCTATCAGGAGATCGCAGCGAAGTCCGACGTCGCCGAGCGCAAGCTCACCTCGTCCACGTTCACGCAATTCGTGATCTCGGGCGTGGTGCTCGTGATCGCGCTGCTGGGTGGCTTCATCAACTTCCAGCTGATCGCGCTGCCGATGTCGGAGATGGTCGGGGCCACGAGTCGTCTCGGTACCATGCAGACGTCCGACGTGGCCGCGCTCGTGATCATCCTCATAGAGATCACGATGGGATTGTTCTTGATGGAGTCGCTGCGCATCACACGACTCTTTCCCGTCATCGGGCGCCTGGATGCACGCACGCGGCGCCGGATGGCGTATGCGACGTTCGCGCTGCTCTTCGTGCTGGCAGGCATCGAGTCGTCGCTCGCGTATATGCGCGACGTCCTCGCGGCCGACCGTGTCGCGCTTACGCAGGCGCTCGCGGGCTCCGCGGTCCAGCGTCCGGAGTTCATGTGGATTCCGGCGGTGGGTCAGATGGTCATGGGCTTTATCCTACCCTTCGCACTGACCTTCGTCGCGATCCCGCTCGAGTCGTTCATCCACTCCTCGCGCATCGTCGTGGGCCAGATCGCCGCGGGTGGTTTGCGCATGCTGGCGTTCGGTGTGGAGCTGATCGGCTTCTCCGCCGACCACGTCGGCAAGGGCCTCAATAATCTCTACGACGTGATCATCTTCATGCCGCTCAAGATCGAGGAGCTGGTGTTCGAGGCTCGATCGAGGGCGCGCGCGGGCTCGCAGAAGGCGCCGAGCGACCGGTCCGCGTCCACCGCCCCCACGGCTTGAGGAGACGAACGATGAGACGATCCACCAGGCGAACCGCAGTGGCGCTGCTGATTGCCGGCCTGACGGTGGGGTGTTCGAGCACTCCACCGGGCACCGGCGTCTTCCTGCTGCTCGACACGTCGGGCACGTACGCGGCCGAGCTGGACCGCGCGCAGGTGGTGATCAACTACCTGCTCGGCACGCTCGACCCCGGCGACTCCTTCGGTGTTGCGCGCATCGATGGTGGCAGCTTTAGCGAGAAGGACATTCTGATGCGTGTCACCTTCGACGAACGGCCCTCGA